>FR881476.1:8320-41040 GCA_000434835.1 Clostridium sp. CAG:594 | reverse complement strand
AATCCGGTATATGAGTTAGCGGTTAAAGCTACTACTGGTGGTATGTTATAACCTGATTCTTTTAATAATTTCATAGTTGTAACACCATCTAATTCTGGCATCATATGATCTAGAAATATTAAGTCATATTTAGCGTTTTTTACTTTTTCTAAGCACTCTTTTCCACTTAGTGCAGAATCAATTTCAAAATTATATGACTCAAGTAGTCTAGTAGCTAATTTTATGTTTATTTTATTATCATCTACTATTAGAATTTTTTTACCTTTAAGATTAAGTAAGGAAGAACTGCTTGTTTCGTTATCATCTTTTCCTTCGAATATGTTTCCGATTTTTTCTTCACTTATTATTTTTTGAGAAATAATAACATGGTACTGAGTTCCTTTACCAGGTTCATTAACAAATTTTATTTCTCCACCTAGCATATTAACAAGTCTTTTAGCAATAATAAGACCAAGCGTTGTACTATCAATGTTGTTTTGGGTACTGTTACCTAGTTTTACAAAATCGTTAAAATCTTTTTCAAAGTCTTCCATCTTCATTGCATGCCCGGTATTTAAGACTGCAAAATCAAAGTTAAACATATCATTATCTTTTGTTCC
This sequence comes from Clostridium sp. CAG:594, assembly GCA_000434835.1. Taxonomy (GTDB): domain Bacteria; phylum Bacillota_I; class Bacilli_A; order RF39; family UBA660; genus Aphodocola. The sequence continues at coordinate 40,441 of FR881476.1, read as the reverse complement.
TCCTACCTTTAAAGTAATACTACCATAATTTGTGTATTTTATAGCATTTTGAAGAACACATATAATTATTTTATAAATCTTTGATGAATCACCATAATACTTACTCGGAATATTTTGATTAATATCTATTTTAAATTCTAAAGATTCTTTATTTATCTTTGATGATATAACGCTATTTATGTCAAATATCAAGTTTTCTAGTGCATATTCTTTTTCTTCCTTCTCTTCCTTACCTGATTCTATTCTAGAAATATCTAGTATGTTATTTACTAAATCAAGTAAGCTTACGCTTGCACTATGAATACTTTTAGTGTCTCTTTTTACCACTTCTTCAGTTAGTTTATCTTCTCCTAAAAGTGACTCACTAAATCCCATTATTGTATTAAGTGGTGTTCTAATTTCATGAGACATATTAGATAAGAACTCAGTTTTAGCCTTATCTGCTTCTATCGCCTCTTCTTTTGATTTTTCAAGTTCACTAATAAGTTTATTATCCTGGCTTTCAATCGTAAAGTAAAGCGCCGTTACACAAAAAGCAAATATGTAAGTTAAGTCATTAAAGTCATAACCACTTAAAACTTGAAAAGCGGTTACTACTGCAAAAAATACAACAACAAAATATATTGGTGCCCTTTGAGCCCATGGTAATTTTAGATTGTTTTTCAAAAGGAAGAATAATAGTGCCGTTACCATTGCAAAGCCTGCAACATAAACAACTGATACAGCATCTCCTCCTATTACGTACAATTCTCCAGAACCACCAGAATAAGTAATTGGACTAAAACAAGATATTACAAACAAAATAGATATTATAGCAAATAATAAAATAGTTAAAATAACGTTTCTTTTTCTTTTGTTTTTTACCTTTTTATTTCTTGTTCCTAAAGACCATATGTATGCTATAAAGGAAGTGGTCCATATTATAGTGCCTAGAATGTATTCTCTACATAACACTTCGTTTAGCTTTGGAATCTCATTTCTTATACTCATCGTGTACACACAAACTATTTCTAGAATAAGAAGAACTATCGTAAACACCAGCATAAAAGCAAATATGTTATTTTCTAAGTTCTTGTATTTTTTCTTACTTAAATACATTATTCCAACTAAAGATAAGAACACTAGCGCACAAATAGAAAAACCTATACTTGGAAATAAAGTATATTTCATACCATCACCTTCTAATCTAATTTATCTATTACTTTAATCATACTATCAACTATTTTAGGATCAAAGAAAGTGCCAGATTTACTTTCAATAACATCTTTTGCTTGATTACCATACTTTTTCTTTAAATTATGATAATTGATACAAACGGATGCAATTCTTGCTTCTACTGGTATTTTATTGCCATCTAATTTTTCTGGATATCCTGTTCCGTTATAGTTTTCATGATAATATCTAGTTATGTTAGATGCGTATTTTTTATATAAAGCATCTGACTTTAGTGAAAGAACATAATCTAACATTTTTGTTCCAAATAATGGATAGCTTTTTATCTTGTCTAACTCATCTTTAGTAAATCCTTCTTTTTTAGTTAAAATACTTCTTGGAACAGAGTAAAAACCAATATCATAATACTCTATGGCATCAGACATTTTATCCGTCATCTCATCATCCAAACCAAATTCAGGATAATCTTCTTTAACTTGACGTGATAATACTTTCATATATTTTTTTAGAGCTACAATATTTTCACTATAATCATATCTATAGCTTTCTACAAAAGGATTAATAAGATCTTTTAAATCTCTTGCTTGATCACTTATTAAGTCATTTAATGAATTGCTAGATTTATAAAGATTAATAAAGTTTCCTATTCTGTGTTTTACAACCTCGAAATCAAATGGTTTTTCAAGCATATCTGCAACACCATAATTATATACCCTAGCCTTCGTTTCTTTTTCATAATCACCGCTTATTATAATAACTGGGATTCTGTATAAATAATTATTTTTGCTTAGGTATTCTAACACTGCAAAACCATCCATAACTGGCATGGTAAGATCAAGGAATATACCAAGTATGTTATCAGAAGATTCAGTAATTCCCTTGCTACTGTTAGCCTCTAAATATTCTATTGCTTCCTTACCATTTTCAGCCATAATAATTTTATATTCATCAGCAAATATCTTCTTTATCATATTACGCATAAGCTTATCATCATCTACTATTAAGATGCAGTCATCTACCCTGCCACTTACGTTTGCAGCGTTTTTATTTAAACTTCTTTTAAGTTCAGGGTAAGAACTTGTAAGACCATTTAAAACCGAGTTAATGTATTCTTCTACTGACTTTATATTAGTTTTTGTTTCATCTAAGTTAAATACGTTATCTATTTTCAAAATTGAATCAGCAAGTCTTGCTACTAATCCGTTATACTTTGAATCATTTGACTCTTTAGTTTTAGTTTCATCTTCTAGTTTTTGTCTAACTGAAAATATAATTTCGTTTTGTCCATCATTAATTATACAAGATGTCATTTTATACCATTTTCTGCTTAATGCTTGAAATTTAAATGAAACCTTGTCATTTCCATTTTTTTGTTGTTCTTTAATTTTTGGAATGGAAACAAGATTCATAAAGCCTGGTATGTAAGATGAATCTATCTTGGTTTTTATGCTTTCTAAATAATTTGTTAATGTATCTTCACTGGATATGGTAAATTTACCACTTACCAAGGCATATTTTGTTACCTTATCATTAAATACATCAAACGTACAAACTTCTAACGTATCATCTACTAAAACGTTTTTTAGTGTGCTTTCTAATAAATTTGTATCCACTAGCTTCATCCCCTTTTTTACATAGTTTTATATTTTTCAATTATGCTAATAGTTTCTTTTGCAGCTTGTAATAATTCGTTATAGTGTAGATTGACATAGTTTACGTCACCAGCTTTTCCAGCAAGTTCGTGTGCATAACAAATATCACCAAATTTCATAAATCCAAAACTTCTAGCATTACTTTTCATTGCATGAACTAAAATAGCATAATTAGGCATATCACCTGCGTTTTTAAAATTATCTATTTTGCTTAGTTCTTCTGGAATACTATCATAAAAATCTCCTAGCATTTCATCATATGTTTGAACGTCCATCATGTTTTGTATTCCTTGATCTACATCAACGTTCATACTTCTTAAAAATTCTATTTTATCCATTATTATCCCTACCTTCTAACCTATTCTTTAATAATTGTACTATATTTTTAAAAAAAATACCAGTTAAAAACCAGTATTTATGATTAATATGATTTAATTTCTAGACTTAAGTTAACGCCAGTTTCAAATACTTCCTTTATATCATACAAATTAACCTTTTTAAAGTGATAAATGGCCATTATATCACCCTTTGTTTTGACCTTTAAAAAATTGCCGTAGGAATCTTTTAAATAGCCAGATTTAACGTTATACTTTTTATTTAAATTAAACTTTGATACAAAGCTTTCTGGATATGAATTGATAATTAGTGAAGTATTTGGATTTTTATTGTATCTTTTTTTGTAAATTTCTATCATATTTTTTATTTGACTTAGTGATAATTCATAAGATAACGTAACTAATTTTGCACCTAAGCTATGCAAAAACGCTACTGAATATGAATTTACCACGTTAAATGAAAAGTTAGTTTGAAAATTATTATACTTAAGTAATCCTCCAAAATCTCCTATCATAACAACATTTTTAACAAAAGGATGCTCATTTATTATTCTAGGAAGTACTACAACAGAATCTTCATCTTTCGTTTTTTCATCTTCTGTATAAATTACGTCATATTTATCCTTTAAAATCTCATTTTCTTTGTTCACCAAAACAGCTGTTTGTTTTATAGAAGGAAAGTCTGGTACGCCAATTGTATAATCTTTTTCTACAAAATCTATTTTATACAATCTTTTTTCATTTAGTTTACTTATAGCACGTCTTCTTATTTCATTAATATCTTTTATATTTATGAATAAATTATCATCTAAATTAAGTGTTATACTTCGTGCTTTATATACCGTATTACCTAACTTAGATAATTGCTTTTTAATTACATCATAACTTGTTTCTTTATTTATAGCGCGCATTGGTGTTTTATCTAACGTTTCAATTATAGTATTTAAGCCGTCTGTTATGGTTAGTTTAAGATTTTCGTTTTCTTTTGCAGTAAAACTTAAATCAACATAAACAAATCTTTCTTGCTTTTTTATTGCCTCAGAAATAGAATCCAATTGCTTTTTACTTGAAGTTAATAATACCTTGCTATTTTTTTCTACGTATTTATCATATTTAAGAGTTATTATATCTCCTTTTTTAGCTTCTAAAACACTTTTATTATTAATAAACATCTTGTTTATGACAAGCCCTTTGTCTTCCTTATCATCAAGTATTCTAAGGCCGTCATGAATTGATACATCATAAGTTAATTTTATTTTCAAATCGTTTTTTACCTTTGATATAACCTGTCCTACCTCTATTCCAATGTTATTAGGTCTTTTATCATATGTAAAGTTATTATTATCCTCGTTTAACATAAATCCCTTGGTAAAATTTCTATTAAACATTTTCTTAAGTTCTATTATGTCATTTTCATCTATTTTTAGTTTACCTGTATTATAATAATTATCTATTACTTTTCTATACGTTTTTGTAACAAGATAAACATAAGGGCTTCTTTTCATTCTTCCTTCTATCTTAAGACTATCAACACCTATTTCTATTAATTTATCAATGTATTTTAACGTGCACAAATCCTTTGTACTTAAAAGATAATTATTTGTGTTTAATTTATTTTTATCATCATCATAAAAATCATATTTTTTTCGGCATATTTGTGCGCAGGTGCCTCTGTTTCCACTTCTTTTTCCAACTAACGCACTTAATAGACACTCACCAGAATAACTTACGCATAAAGCTCCGTGAATAAATACTTCTATTTCTATATCTATTTCTTCTTTAATTTTTTTAATAACATCTATTGGCGTTTCACGCGCCATGACAACTCTTTTAAATCCTAGTTTTTTAGCTAACAAGGCACCATCATAATTATGAATGTTCATTTGGGTTGATGCGTGAAGTTCAAGATTAGGAAACTTTTTTCTTAATAGATCAAACATACCAATATCTTGAATTATTACTGCATCAACGTTATTTTTATGTAAAAATCTTACATAGTCTAAAAATCTTTCTACTTCACTATCATATATTATCGTATTAATTGTAACATACACCTTAACACCATATAAGTGTGCATAATTAATTGCATCAACGATTTCTTCATTTGTAAAATTACCGGCGAACGCTCTTGCACCAAATAAAACCCCACCTAGATAAACCGCATCGCATCCTGCCATAACAGCTGCTTTTAAAGAATCCATATTACCTGCTGGAGCAAGCAACTCTACTTTTTTCATACACATCACCTAGTAAAATTATACTATAAATTAACATAGAAAAACAGGACTAAATTAGTCCTGTCTCTTATTATTTTAATGCTTTTATATCATCATCTGATAAATTAGTAACTTTTTTTATAACTTGTATTATTCATTTTTAAATTTAATGCCAATTGATTTTAAATAATTATGCTCTTTTTCATTCGTATAATATATATAACATTGTTCTTCATGGGTTGTTGAAAATAGCCATGGTTCCCCTTTTTTATAAAATTTAACATCATCAATTGATAGTGGGCTAACCCAATCAAAAATAGAATTTTTACTTAACATTTCCTTCTTAAGATCATCCCTTAACTTCATATAATAAATTGTCTCCACATGAGTTCTTTTTAATCCAAAAAACTCAGTAAAATATTTTTTCTTCTTTCTTAATATAATATCATTATATCTTTCTAAGAAACTTTTAACACTATATTCATAAAAACAACAATCCATTGGTCGAACTAAATAACCCATTCTAATATCATACTCAAAAAATTCAACATATTCTTCATAACTCATATTTTCAAAGGAGATATTTATCCCTAAATCTCTGTATTCTTTCTTTAATTTTTTTTGATATTCAATGTTTTCCTTAAATATTTCGTAAGTATCGTAATTAGTAGTTACTCTATTTCTTAAATACCTTTTATCAAATATTATATTATTATCTTTATATTTATTAAATATATATCCTTCATATTTATAAGAATAATTTTTTATTAAATCATCTTTAGTTAAGTTTTCACACTTTAAAAGTTTATTTAATATCTTTTTGTGAAATCTAGAATTTTGATCAGGATACTCAGTAAAAGATACCATATCACAGTTTTTAAAAGCATACTCAACTAATTTACGATAAGTATCTCCTTTTATTTCTCTTCTTACATACATAACGATTATGTCAATATTATCTGATGGTAAACATAAGAAAGTGTTACATCTAGTTTAGCATCGATAATACCATACCTCCTTTTATTTTTACTTCCATATAAATATTTATCAGAAAGGTTTTCCCACGACATAAATTTCTGAAAAAAATTTCAAAAATTTAGAAAGTTTTCTAAATTTATTAGTTTAACGTAACTTCCGTATCACTATTTATAACGGTTCCAGCGCTTACGCTTTGATATCCTATATATCCTGATGCATTAATAGTGTGCTTAATTCCTAATTTAGATAATACGACGTCAGCTTCTTTAACCGAATAATTAGTTAAATCTGGCATTGTTATAGTTCCATTTGTAAATATAAATACTTTATCTTTTGTACTTACCTTAGAATTCTTATTTGGATACTGACTAATTACTTTGTTTCCATCTCCAAAAATAACGTAGCTTGCGCCCAACGCATCTAAGGCCTGCTTAACTGATTCGGTTGTCTTATTTTTATAACTACCTAATTTATACGTAGTAACTTCTTTATTTATTTCAGGAGCTTCTTCAAATATGCCTAAGTATTTGGCAGTATCTCTTACTATTGTTTGAACCGTTTGTGGAAGTACGTTAGAGTTGTAACTTCTTTGAAAAGCAACGTATAAAATTACCTTAGGATCATCTTTAGGATACATTCCAGAAAAAGAAGTTATATAGTCATACTTACCATCATAATATTTTCCAGTTCTTGGATTAGCTATTTGAGCAGTACCTGTTTTACCAATTAAATCATAGCCATCCATTTTATATTTACTACCTGTTGTTTCCGATGAATCAGAGTTTACAACACGGTACATTAAATCTTTTATCTTATTTATTGTTTCAGTAGATGCAACTTTCTCCCCTTCTTTTACCGCTGCCTTATAAGTTACTTCTTTGGTTGAGGAGTTAACGGTCTTAGAAACAATATAAGGATTTAATATTACGCCATTATTAGAAATCGCCGTAAGTGCTTTTATCTGCTGGATAGGAGTTGTTGTAATACCTTGTCCAAATCCAGCATTAACAACTTCGACATCATACTTAAACTTAACCTTACCAGTATACTCGTTTGGAAGGTCAATATTTGTTTTTTGACCAAATCCTAACTTTTTATAATAATCCATAAGTTTCTGTTTTGACAAATAATTTTTTATCATGTTTGCAACGCAAGTGTTAGAAGATAGCGTGTATCCTCTTGAATAAGGTATTAGTCCCCAACCTGTTTTGTTCCAGTCTCTTACGGTATCATCACCTATCTCATAAGGACCAGTTTCACAGTTAGTATTATAAGGATCCCAGGTAGGATTATTTTCAAGAGCTGCCATATAACTATAAGTTTTCATAACAGATCCTGGTTCATAAGTATAAGATACAAGTGGGTTTAAGTAGTTTTTTATATCTTTTGTGTTTGGATTAAATGATGGGCTTGTTGCAGAACCTAATATTTTTCCAGTTTTAGCATCTGCGACTACCGCAACTATCCAGTTTGCACTAGATTCATTTTGTGCCTTATTAATAGCCGTTTCCAAAGACATTTGTACGTTTGAATCAATTGTCAAATAAACATCATTTCCATCTATTTTTTCCTTTCTAATCTCATTAGAATTAGGAAACTTATAGCCATTTAAATCCTTTTGATATTTAACAAAACCATTAGTACCAGTCATCTTTTCATCATACTGTTTTTCAATTCCCATAAGGCCTTTCATATTGCCATTTTCATCACTTGAAGTATAACCTATTACATATGATAAAAAATTGTTATTTGGATAATATCTTTTATGAGTTGTTATAAAATCTATTCCACTTAAGTTTAAGTTTTCAATAGCTTCTTTTTGAAGTTCGGTAAGGCCCTTTCCCTTTGAACCAAACTCTACCTGATAAGCCTTTTTATTTAATCTTTCTAAAATTTGCTCTTTTGACATATCAAGTACGGTGGCTAGTTTTTCTGCCGTATCTTCTTTATTTACAACGTGAAGTGGAACTTTAGAATCCTTACTTCTTGATTCATCTAAGTATGCTATTATCGTATATGAATTTATTGTTTGTGCTAAAACGTCACCATTAACATCATATATGTTACCTCTTAGAGCGTATAACGTTTCTTTTTTTGTGTTTCTCTTATTTGCAAAACTTTTTAGGTTTATACCATCTACTTTTCCAGTTAAACATAGATAGCCTAATCTTAAAATAAGCACAAAAATAAAAAGAAAAAATATTAAAGTAAAAATTTTAGCAGTTGCGTTTTTATTTTTATTTAACATTTCTCTTTTCATTTAAATCACCCTTATTTTTGAATTACAATAATGTTATTATTATTATACTCCAATCCGTTACTTGCTGCAACAAGTTGCATATTTTCTAATGAAATAAGTTCGTTTACTTTCATCGTTAAACTTTCGTTTACTTTTTCTTGTTTAGTTACGCTTTTTTTAAGTCTTTCGACTTCTATATTAACAGATGATAATTGTGCCTTAAAGAAAAATACGGACACGAAAACAAATGCTACCGTAGTTACGGTAAGTGTTATCATCATTTTTTCAAATTTAGTCTTTCTCTTTCTTTGTTTTGCCATATTATCACCCTTATTTTTGTTTTATAGCAACTCTTAAAGTTGCACTTCTACTTCTTTTATTTTCTTCTAATTCTTCTTTAGAAGGCTTTATCTTTTTTAATACTTTAATATCTGGAATATATTCTTCAGGAACGTTTGGCATTCCTTTAAATATTTCGTTTTCCTTAGACCTTTCTTTAAATACTTCTTTACATATCCTATCTTCTAGTGAGTGGAAAGTAATAACTGCTATTACACCATCTTTTTTTAGCATATCAATCGCATCATTTAAGGCCTTAGGTAAAATACTAAGTTCTTTATTTACCTCTATTCTAATCGCTTGAAATGTTCTTCTAGCAGGATGTGTAAGTCTTTTATATTTAGCAGGTACACAATTAGATATAACCTCTGCAAGTTCAAGCGTCGTCTTTATTTTTCTTGTATTTCTTACTTTTTCTATTCCTCTTGCTATTTGCTTAGCGTATTTTTCTTCACCATAATCTCTTATTATTCGGTATAAGTCATTAAAAGAATATTCATTAACAACCTCATATGCTGAAAGGCTGCTTTTTCTATCCATACGCATATCAAGATCTGCATCTAAGTGAAAACTAAACCCCCTGGCGGCATCATCTAGTTGCGGAGATGAAACTCCAAGGTCAAACATAATGCCATCTACTTTAAAAATACCTCTTTTTTCTAGTTCTTCTTTTAAATTAACAAAGTTACTAGGAATAATAGTAAAGTTATCTCCAACTTTCTTTAGAATGTTTTCACTATAATTTCTTGCTTCTTCATCTTGATCAAAAGCATATAATTTTCCCTTTTTCAATCTTTTTAAGATTGCACTTGAATGACCAGCATATCCTAAAGTACAGTCAACATAAACACCATCTTCCTTAATGTTTAAAGAAGAAATGGTAGGCTCTAGTAAAACGCTTATATGTTTCATTTAAACCTCCATATTATCAAACAAGTCTTCTGCTATGTCTGATATGTTATCATAATTTTCTTCTAGTAAGGTGTTAAACTTACTTTCTGACCATATCTCTAGTCTGTCATTCACGCCAATTATAACGCATTCTTTTTCTATGTTAGCGTAAGACACAAGTGGTTGTGGAAGTGCTACTCTTCCTTGTTTATCAAAGCATGCCTCCACAGCTCCTGACAAGAAAAATCTTAAGAAAGCCCTAGCATCTTTCTTTGTAAATGGAAGTTTTCTTAGTTTTTCAACCAATCTTTCCCATTCTTCCTTTGAATAAACAAATAAACATCCTTCAAGTCCGCGGGTAACAATAAATGTATCCCCAAGTTCTACTCTGAACTTAGATGGAACAACAAGTCTTGCTTTATCATCAATATTATGATGAAACTCTCCCATGAACATATTAATCCCCCACAATCTACCACTTCATTCCACTGGCTACCACTATAATACCATATAATAAGATAAATTGTCCATATAAAAAAACTAAAAAATATTACAAAAATAGTACTTTACGTAAAGTATAAAATTTATTTTTTTATAATATACCCCTACCATTATTATCTAAAAAATGATAAAATATCAGTATGATTAAAAAAATATTAATAGGGATTGTTAAAGTATATCAAAAAATTCCTGGAAGTTTTCACGGATACTGCAAACACGTTCCGTCGTGTTCAAATTATATGATTGAGGCACTAGAGACTCATGGAGTTTTTAAAGGATTATATTTAGGAACAATAAGAATACTTAAATGTAATCCGTTTGGAACTTATGGATATGATCCCGTACCAAAAAAGGAGAATAAAAATGAAAAATAAAATTATTGTGATAATAGGAATTATCGTATCACTGTTTATGTTATCTGGGTGTGCTAAGGAAGATACTACGTTTTCCATGACGGCTTATACAAGTACTTACCCAACGGAATATATACTAGATAACTTATACGGAGAAAAAATTGCCATATATAGTATTTATCCAGATGGAATAAACTATAAAAATTATAAGCTAACAAATAAACAATTAAGTGATTATAGTAAAGGAGATTTATTTGTTTATAATGGAACTATAAAAAAAGAAAAAGATTATGCTGTTAGCCTTTTAAATAAAAATAAAAACATAAAGGTAATTGATGCATCACTTGGTATGACATATATAGGTGATCCTGCTGAAAACTGGCTTAACCCATCAAATTACTTAATGATGGCTTCAAACATAAAAAAAGGTCTTGAAGAATACATTAATGAAAAAATAGAAACAGACGTAATAGATAGTAACTATGAAGAGTTAAAACTTAATCTATCAGAAATAGACGCTGAACTAAAACAAATTGCAACTAACGCAAGTAATGCTACAATAGTTGTTTCAAGTGATACGTTTAAATATTTAGAAAAGTATGGATTTAACGTTATATCATTAGAAGAAAACAATAATTTAAGTGATAAAACACTTTCTGAAGTAAGAAAGCTTTTAGCTAATAAGAAAATAAGTTATATATTCTTAAAAGATGATGAAAAAGAAAATGATACAATTAAAAAATTAAAAGAAAGTTATGAGTTTACAACCGTAAAACTAAATACCATATCTACACTAAGTGCTAGTGATAGAAAAGATAAAAAAGATTATATCTCAATTATGGAAGATAACATAAACTCAATAAAACTTGAAGTAAATAATTAAAAAAGACTTAAGTTTTTGATGATAAAAATATCATTAACTAGTCTTTTTTAATTTATCTTATTTATTAAACCTTTACTATTTTCTAAATAATCCTTTAAATAAGATGATATATAATTAATACTTTCGTAATCAAAATTTGATATTCCAAGTATTCTTAAATTTTCAGTAAAATCAGAACTATTTAATCTTTTATTAAGCGTATTAATGTTTTCTGTATAAGAAAAATCTTCATCTACTTTCCTTTTTAAAAACGTTGCCATTACAAATCCAAACACATAATTCATTCCCATAGAAATAGTATAAAAATCCTCGTTACTCTCTATTCTGTTTAATACTTCAAAATAATTTTTTTCTGGAAATAAGCAATTAAAGTTCTTCTCTGTTACAGCACCATATTTTATATATGTTAGCAAAATTGAAATAGAGTTTGAATATAATTTAGATAATTTACTTGTATCTTTTAATCTAATATTTTTAAAAAATAAAACTTCATCCTTATACCCTAATTTAAGTAAATAATCATAAAATTGTAACTCTGTATAAAGAGCAACAGCCTCAGACATAATAGCTATTTGTTCATTATTTGTAGGCCTATTTGCCATATGACTCAGTTCATGAGCCATTATTATACTATCCAATAATAAACCACTATTTGGAAATGTAACATCCCCGTTACCATTATTATCTACTTTTCCTTTTCCCTTCATATAACTTTTTTTATCTTCTTTATCAAAATTAATATAAGATGGTGATAATGTTCCGTCATTCATATACTTATCAACATCCACAGTCATATTAATACTTTGAAAAAAATCTTTAACCATATCAATTTTCTCAAAAAAGTCCATCTTTTTAAAGTTTGTATCATCGTATGTATCATTAAAATCAAAATCCATAAAATCTTTTGAAGCAATACTACATAAATCATAAAATTTCTCTAAATTATAATATACAAATATATCATCACCTTGTTCGTATTTTGCTTTTATCCAATCAATATAATTTTCACAATATAAATTAATCTTTTTTTCTTTAGAATCCATAGTTATTTCCTTTCAAATATTAATATAACAAAAAACTAGCTTATTTGCTAGCATCTATCCCTGTTTCTATAAAGTCTTCACCCTTAAATGGCTCAGTTCTTAAAAGATCATTATAGTTTTGTTGTCTTAATACCTCATAAACCATAATAGCAGCACAATTAGATAAATTAAGTGCCCTTACCTTATCATTCATAGGAATTCTAAGACAATGTTCTAAATCATCCTTTAGTATCTCAAGAGGAATACCACTTGATTCTTTGCCAAATACCAAATATATATTTTCATCTTTATTACTATAGTCAAATGATGTATGAGGCTTTTTTCCATATCTAGTTAAATAATAATATGTACCATTATTTTTACTTTTAAAATCATCCCAGTTTTCATATACTTTATAATCACAGTCTTTTATATAGTTTGCACCACTTCTTTTTATATAACTTTCATCTAGTGAAAAACCAAGAGGTTTAATTAAGTGAAGACGAGTTCCAGTTGCAGCACAAGTACGCATTATATTGCCAGTATTACCTGGTATTTCTGGTTCAAATAACACTACGTTAATCATTTATTACACTTCTTTCCTTTAGCACTTTAATTACGTCATCTTTAGTTTTTAATGTACTAACATCTATTATGTCAGACACTTCTCCATTAGTATAAAAAACTAATTCTGGTGCACTTTGATAAAATGGATCAACAACCGTTATACCATTAATATTAATATATATAATTTCGTTTTCTAAATTATATTTTTTTACTACAGGTATAAATATATTTTCAAACTTTTTGGTGCTATCTTCACTACTATTTGATACGTAGATAACAGAACTTGGTTGTTCTATAACGTGGTTTGATATTTCATCATACTTAATTTCAGTTAAATAATTCTTTATTTTAGATTCTGAAAGTAAGTTTTCTTCCCTGTTTTGATTTAGTTTAAGTGCAACTACAAGTATTCCAATTGTTACTGTGCATATTGCTATTAATAATATCATCTTTTTTGTTTGCTCTTTCATTATCGTTACCCTTTCTTTATATATTTATATTTTAACACATTTAAAAAAATGAATAAAGAAAAAGAAATCACTTTTATGATTTCTTTAATACCATAATCTTGAAACATCAACGTTTTGGCTGGTTGGCTGTGGATTTGGCATTTCCATTTTAACAATGGTTGGAAGCTTAAATGCGGAACCAAATACAACGCAAGTACCAGGCTGTAGTCCTTTCATCTTCTCAACTATTTCATCGGTTATAAAAGGAACCATTTGTCTTATAAATGATACATCTTTAGGGTGTTGCATCTTAAATATTAAGAAGTTAGAGCACTGTGATAATACAGTTTCACTCATCTCTGATGGTCTTTGTGATATAAGGCCTAATATAACACCATACTTTCTTCCTTCTTTAGCGATTCTATCAAAAATATTATATCCTAAAATCTTTGTATCTGAGTCTTGCTGTACGTATCTGTGTGCTTCTTCTAATATCAAGTGAACAGGGAACGATCCTCTCTGCTGAAGTTTAGAAGTAAAATCAAACAATAACTTTGCATATATCTTACATATTGTCTTTGCAAGTCTGTCATCCAAATAGCTTATATTTATATTTATAATTTGTGCTCTTCCTCCATTAGAAGCGGTAATAAGCTCTTTTATAAACGTATTTTTATCAACATACTTATCCATCTTAAAATACTGGGCATACTCACCCTTAATAAGAGAATCAAGTCTTACCTTAAGTACATTTGCTTTATCATACATCTTATCACTTTTTAGTGTTCCTTCAGAAATAAGAGCAAAATCAAATGCATCTCTTAAGTTTTCCAAGGTAAATGGTATTGTTCCATCAGGAAGTTCTAATTTTAAATCAGGATTAATGAACTTTTTAATAAACTCTGTTACAAGCTGCATTTCACCTATCTTACCTTCCTTATCAATTATTAAACACTGTCTTAAACTTCTAGTATAACCAGGTTGTACAATAGGAGTTTCAAGGTTTAAATCCTCAGTGTTAAATGAAGTTAATATTGCAAATATTTGGTCATGTATTTGTGATGCTGCCCCACCAGAATAAAGCACTTCTAGTATAGCCTTAGCGATTATATCATTTTTATATATTTTAGTTTCTTCATCACTACCAGAAAAAATAGTAACTAGTCTTAAAGCCTTTTCAATTATAGGTAATTGAGTTGGATCATCAACTTCTAGTAAAAGTGCAAAATCATCAATATCTAAAAGCCATAATGGTAACTTAATTAGATTCTGAGGACTTTGTCTTACGTTAGTTGAATATTTCTTAAAGAATACCTGACTATTTTGAACTGATAAAGCACTTTCATATTCTCCGTAAGCATCAAATATAAATACACATGCATTTCTTGGAGTCTGAGGACTATTAAAGAATATATTTTGAAATAATCTTGCAACACCACATGATTTACCTGAACCGGTATTTCCAAAAATTGCAAAATGATTACTAAAGAAAGTGTTTGTAGATACATATGCAGGAGTATTGTTATAAAGTGGCATATTACCAATCAATACCTTTTTAAGTACGTTATTTTGATCATCTACAACAATCATCTTAGTTTCTTCGTCAGTTGCTGCAAGACATACGTTTCCAACACCTGGTTTATTTATAACACCTGGTACAAACCTATTTCCATTTATTTCACCGATTAATTTTACCTGACCTACTTCACTGCTTAAGCTAATTAACGTACCAACTAGTTTTTTGCCAGTTGGTGTTTCAAATATTACGTGATGATCAATCAAGTTTTTTTCATAAGCTAAATTAGATGTTACAACTATATTTACATTATCTATTCCAACATCTTTTACCCTTCCTATTTCGTTTGGAAGAACATCTACTTTAACTTCTTTTGGAATGTCATCTATCTTCTGTTCTTTTATTACGTTAACATCTTCCGTGTTTTCTTCATCTAAATTAGTTTCTTCTTCACGAGCATTTTCATCATTAATATCTAAATCTTCTAATGTTTCAAAATCTTTATCTTCCATAATTTTCACCCCATAATTATACTTTCCTTCCTATCTTATAAATTCATTATAACATTTGTTTAAAAAAAATAAAATAATATTTTAACTTGAGTTGACATTTAACCTTCTAAAATGTAATATAATATCTGGAAAAGGAGGGTTTTTATGGCTTATATAGAATTTAAAAACGTATGTAAAAATTATGGTAATGAAGAAGTTGTAGTAAAAGCACTTAAAAAAGCATCATTTGAAATAGAAAAAGGTGAACTTGCCATTATTTTAGGGCCTTCCGGAGCGGGTAAAACAACTTGTTTAAACATATTAGGTGGAATAGATAAAGCATCAGGTGGAAGCGTAATTGTAGACGGTGTTAACATAACTGAATTAAAGGAGAGAAAACTAATTAAATACAGACGTGAAGACGTTGGATTCGTATTTCAATTTTATAATTTAGTGCAAAATCTAACCGCTAAAGAAAACGTTGAACTAGCAACACAAATATGTAAAAATCCAATGGATGCTATAAGTGTTATAAAAAAGGTTGGATTAACAAAAAGAATGGATAACTTCCCTTCTGAATTATCTGGAGGAGAACAACAACGTGTTGCAATTGCAAGAGGAGTTGCTAAAAGGCCTAAATTACTTTTATGCGATGAGCCTACTGGTGCACTTGATTATAAAACCGGCAAGCAAATATTAAAACTATTACAAAACATGGCTAAAAAAGAAAAAATGACAGTCGTTATAATAACTCATAACAATGCAATAGCACCTATGGCAAACAAAGTTATTACCTTTAAAAACGGAAGCGTATCAAGCGTTAAAATAAATAAAAAACCTAAGGCTGTAGGTGATTTAAAATGGTAAAGAAAAAAAGTATATTAAAGGATGCTTTAAGAGAAATATTGCTTAATAAAAAAAAGTTTATTTCCTTATTATTAATAATAGTTATCGGAACAGGCTTTTATGTAGGCCTTAAATCTACTCCAAAGGACATGAAAGAAACTGCAAAAGCATATTATAAGGAAACTAATTTATTTGACCTAAAGGTAGTTTCATCATCTGGATTTTCAAAAAATGACTACTACTCTTTAAAACAAGTAGATGGTGTTAAAGGAGTTTTCCTATCAAAAACATTAGACGTTATAACAACGATTAATAACTCCGATTACGTAATTAAGTTAAATAGTATAAATGAAGATAGAGACTTAAAAAGTGATGATTATATAAATCATTTAACCTTACTTAAAGGAAGGTATCCTAAAACCATCAATGAAGGATTAGTTGAAGAAAAGTTTTTAACCGATAACAATTTATCACTTGATGATTTAGTTACACTAAAACCAGAAGATGAAAATGGTCTTCGCGCTAAAAAAATAAAAATAGTAGGTGTTGTAAGAAGCAGCTACTACTCTTCAAAAGACAGAGGAACTAGTAATTTAAAAAACGGAAAAGTAGATTATTTTATGTATTTAAGTGAAGGCGATTTTGCATCTGATTTATATACAGAAGGATATGTAACAATTAAGGGTGCTAATAAGTTTGACACCTATAGTAAAAAGTATGATAGTTTTATTAATAAGTATAAATCATTAGTTAACGAAGAAATTTTAAAGGGTGCTAAAGAAACTCACAAAAGAAACGTAAGTGTTCTTGAAAGTGACATAAATGAATTAAAAGATAATTTAAATAGACTTAATAGTACGGACTTACCTAGTGACGAACTTAATACGTCAATTAAGGAAGTAAGCAGTGAACTAAAGGAAAAAGAAGATGAGTTATCAAAAATAAAAGACGTTTTAGCATATTCTATAAAACGAAGTGAAGTTGCCGGATTTTATGAATACAAGCTTGAAACAGAAAGAATAGAAAACATAGCTAAGGTCTTCCCTTTAATGTTCTTCTTAGTTGCGGCTTTAGTTAGCTTAACTACTATGACACGTATGGTAGATGAAGAAAGAATAGGGATGGGAACTTTAAGAGCAATTGGTTATAGTAAATCATCAGTTATCTTTAAATACGTTTTATATGCGCTTTTAGCAAGTATTTTAGGAAGCATAATAGGAACTATTTTGTTCTATAAGTTAATTCCTATGCTTGTTGGTTATTGTTACAATATCTTTTACGATATGCCAAGTATAAATGCTACTATGCAAATTAACTATTTCCTATTTTCTTTAGTTTTTTCAATTTTATCTACCGTTTTAGCAACAATACTAGTCTTCCTTAAAGATACTAGTAAAACACCAGCAGAACTTATGAGACCAGAAGCTCCTAAAAAAGGAAAAAGAATATTCCTAGAAAAAATAGATAAAATCTGGAATAGTTTAAGTTTCCTAAACAAGATTACTTTAAGAAACATATTTAGATACAAAAAAAGATTATTTATGACTGTAATTGGTATTTGTGGTTCTACCGCATTAATACTTGCTTCATTTGGAATAAAAGACTCCGTTATGAAAGTAGCTGATAACCAGTATAATAAAATAGATAAATTTGACATGATAATTAGCATAAATAATAATGCTTCAAATAATGATAAGAAAGTTTTAGAAGAAAAAATATTAGATGAAAATGAGATAAAGAAAATAACTTATGTTTATAAATCTAACGTTTTATTGAAAAATAATAAAAAAAGTGAAAATTCTAACATCATTGTTCCCGAAAACAAAGAAAAGATAAACGATTATATAACGCTTAGACAAAGAAAAACTAAAAAAGATATTAAAATGGATGACGACGGAATTATAGTATCAGAAAAGCTTGCAAAACTACTTAAATTAAAAAAGAATAGTTATGCAAAACTTACTCTTCCAAACAATAAAAAGGTAAATGTAAAAGTATCTGACATAACAGAAAATTATATAGAGCATTACGTATATATATCGCCTAAACTTTATAAAAAATTATCAGGTGAAAACGCTAATTACTCTACTATTATTGCCATTACTAAAAATTTAAGTAATAAGAAAGAAAAAACTTTAGAAAGTAATATCTCGGATATTAATAACGTTACTTCTACCCTTTTATCATCCGATACAAAAAATAACTATAAGGATATGATGAATACGTTAAATTATGTTATTTTAATACTAATTGTTTGTGCTGCAGCACTTGCATTTGTTGTTTTATATAATTTAGCAAGCGTAAATATAAGTGAAAGAAGAAGAGAACTTGCAACGATTAAGGTATTAGGATTCTATGATGAAGAAGTTACTAAATACATTTATAAAGAAATGTTTATATTAACTATTATAGGTTCACTTATAGGACTTATTGTAGGAAGCTTTTTAACACTTTACGTAATAAAAATTTGTGAAACAAATTTATTTATGTTTACTTTTAATATTAATTTTATAAGTTATTTATTATCCTTTATAATTACACTTCTATTCCTATTTATAGTTAACTTATTTATGCACTTTGAATTAAAAAAACTAGATATGGTAGAAGCATTAAAAAGCTACGAATAGTAAATTTTTGTAAAATATATCAATTTATGTATCAATGTTGCAAAAGCAACATTGATATTTTTTTATGGTTTGTTATAATTGTTATTGTGTAAAAAACAAAGGAGGTAACAAAATGGAACAATATGAAGGTTTCAAAGGAGATAAATGGAAAAATGAAATAGACGTTAAACAATTTATCTTAGACAATTATACAGAATATACTGGTGATGATAGCTTTTTAGCCTCACCAACAGAAAAAACAAAAAGATTAAATGACAAATATCAAGAAATGTCAAAAATTGAAATTGAAAAAGGAATATATGATGTTGATACTAAAACGGTATCAGGAATTGATGCATATAACCCAGGTTACTTAATTAGGGATGATGAAGTAATCGTAGGTTTTCAAACGGATGCACCACTTAAAAGAATAGTTAATCCATTCGGTGGAATGCGTATGGTGCGTCAATCATTAGAAGCTTATGGTTATAAGCTAGATCCTAGTGTTGAAGAATACTTTAAGTATAGAAAAACTCATAATGATGGTGTATTTTCTGCTTATACAACAGATATTAGAAAAGCAAGACACGCAGGTTTACTTACTGGACTTCCTGATGCTTATGGAAGAGGAAGAATAATTGGTGATTATAGAAGAATTGCTTTATATGGTATCGATAGACTAATAGATGAAAAGAAAAACGATTTAATATCATTAGAAAAAGAAGAGTTAACCGAAGAGATGATCAGGTTAAGAGAAGAAGTATCTGAACAAATAAAAGCTTTAGGAGAAATCAAATCCATGGCATCAAAATATGGTTTTGATATATCAATGCCCGCAAATAATGCTAAAGAAGCCGTGCAATGGTTATACTTTGGTTATTTAGCTGCAATAAAAGAAAATAACGGAGCTGCTATGAGTTTAGGTAGAACCTCTACATTCTTAGATATTTATTTTGAAAGAGACTTAAAAAAAGGAATAATAACTGAAGAAGAAGCTCAAGAAATAATTGACCAATTCATTATGAAACTTAGAATGGCAAGACACTTAAGAACTCCTGAATATAACGAATTATTTGCAGGAGATCCAACTTGGGTTACTGAAAGTTTAGGTGGTATGACAGAAGACGGAAAATCACTTGTTACTAAAAACTCATTTAGATATTTACATACGCTATATAATTTAGGATCATCTCCTGAACCTAACTTAACTGTTTTATGGAGTGATAATTTACCAGAAAACTTCAAAAAATATTGTGCTAAAGTATCAATTGATACAGATGCAATTCAGTATGAATCAGATGAACTTATGAGACCAATTCATGGATGTGATTACGCTATCGCCTGCTGCGTTTCTGCTATGACAGTTGGAAAACAAATGCAATTTTTCGGAGCTAGATGTAATCTTGCTAAAACACTTTTATATGCAATAAACGGTGGTATAGACGAAGTTAAAAAGGAACTTGTTGTTGATGGATTAGATAAGATTACTGATGAATATCTGGACTATGAAAGTGTTAGAAAAGCATATTCAAAGGCAATGAAAAAAATTGCTAAAACATACGTTGATGCAATGAACATAATTCACTTTATGCACGATAAATATGCATATGAAAAAGGTCAAATGGCACTACATGATACAAAGCTTGATAGATTAATGGCTTTTGGAATCGCAGGATTCTCTGTTGCTGTTGATTCATTATCAGCAATTAAATACGCTAAGGTTAAACCAATTAGAGATGAAGATGGTATCGCAGTAGACTTTGAAATTACTGGAGAATTCCCTAAGTATGGTAATGACGATGATAAGGTTGATAATTTAGGTAAAGAATTACTTGAAGAATTCTACGCTGATTTATGTGAGCACAAACTATACAGGGGTGCAAGACATACTTTATCAGTTCTTACAATTACTTCTAACGTTATGTATGGTAAGAAAACAGGTTCTACTCCAGACGGAAGAAAAAAAGGTGTAGCATTCGCTCCAGGAGCTAACCCAATGCATGGTAGAGATAAATCTGGTGCACTTGCATCTTTAAACTCAGTTGCTAAAATGCCATACACTAATTGCTGTGAAGATGGTATTTCAAATACTTTCTCTATCGTTCCTAGTGCACTTGGACATACAAAAGAAGAACAAGTAGAAAACTTAGTAAACGTACTTGATGGTTATATGGAAAAAGGCGCTCATCATTTAAACGTAAACGTACTTAACCGTGAGACGTTAATTGATGCTATGAATAATCCTGGTAAATACCCTACTTTAACTATTAGAGTATCTGGATACGCTGTTCTTTTTGATAAATTATCAAGAGCACATCAAGAAGAAGTTATATCTCGTACTTTCCATGAAAGATTAGGATGTTAAATTATAGAACATAAAAATTTATCTATGTTCTTTTTTTATACTAATTTATATTCCCTTTCATAAATATTTTCATTAGTTACATATTTAAATAGGTAACCGTTCTTCTTTTTACACACGATAATACCAATAGTGGGGCCTTGATTAATGGTTCTTAAATTTTTATCAATAAAGTTCATATAAGTTTCTATCTGGCCTATATGTTCTTTTTTTATTTCGTTTATTTTAAGCTCTATTACAACATAGCAGTTATCATAAATATTATACAAAAGCATATCTATGTAGTTATATCTATCTCCTATTTTTATTGGGTATTCGTTTTCTATAAAAGTAAAACCTTCTCCTAGTTGTTTTAAAAAGCTTGGTATATCTTCTAATATAAATGACATTAGCATTTTCTCTGATATCTTACCTGTATCAAACTTATTTTTTATGAGTATTGGATCCTTTATTAAATCACCAGCATTTACCTTCTCTTTATTAATTAGTTTTTCTTTTGTGTTATCATCTAATCTTTCGTATTCACGGGACTTTATTCTTTCCCTTAACTTTCTATAAGATAAGTTTTGTTCTTCTGATATTCTTATATAATAATTAATTTCATTAACATTATTAATTGGTATTAATGCCATAATATGAGTCCAGCTCAAAAAGTGTGGCATTGCAACACCTTTTTCTATTAACCAATAAAACTGTCTCATTCTCTTTAAATTAGATAACCCATATCCCTTACCTAACTCTTTAGTTAACATATCAGAATACTTTTTTATGATTCCTTTACCATAACTTTTTCCAGCATCATTTAATAATTTACCAACTTTATAATACGTATTTAAATCACTTCTATTTTTCGAATAATCCTTTACCTTTTTATATACTTCATTATTTATTAATTCATTTTTTATTTTCTCGTAATAATTCATTATCTTCTCCTTTAATATAACAAAAAGGAAGTTACTCTTCCTTTTCTTTTGCTTTGGTTTTATGTCCAGAAGATAAAAACGTTACACGTTCACCAATTACTTCAGTAACTTGTCTTGCTTTTTCTTCTTCCTTTTCTATCATACGGGTTTGTATTCTTCCTCTTACGCCTAATAAATCACCCTTATGACAATATTCAGTAGTTGTTTCTGCAACATTACTCCATAAAGTACAATCTATAAAATCAGTATCATACTCTCCATTAGAGTTTTTATAACTTCTAGGAACCGCTAACGTTATGGTTGTTACATTTTTTCCGGTATCCGTTTTTCTAAGTTCAGGATCCTTAGTTAATCTTCCTATAACAACTAATTGATTTAACATAATAATCTCTCCTTTCGTTTTATAATTTACACGAAAGAATTATTATTATCAAAATACCATTTTTCCTAATTTTTTGTTATTTTCTTGCAAAAATGTAATTTCTGCATAAGCAAAAAAGAATTTCTGCATAACCTTTTTTACAGAAATTCTTTTTTAGTATTTTTTAATACAATTTACGACAATTTATTTAAAGCCTTTAAAAACTCATCTAAATAATTACCATAAAGTAGCGATTCATTAAATTTATTTGGTATTATTTCACCATGATAATCACTACCAGCAGTAATGATTAAATGATTTTTATGTGCTAACTTTAGTAATTCTTCAGAAAATTCATCACTTTGATTTGGATGGTACACTTCTATTCCGTCAAAGCCCATATTTATAATTTCTTTATAATCAAATTTTTTTATTAAAACTGGGTGTGCTAAAACGGTTAGTGCATTATTTTCTTTTAATAATTTTATTGCATCAGATAAAGATATAACATCATATGGAACATAAGCTTTACTATCATCACCAATATATTTATCAAATGCTTCATCAAACGTGCAGCCTATTTTATCACAAATAGCTTCTGCAATATGAGGTCTTGCAATAAGCCCATCTGCTCTTTTCTTAACATCTTCATAATCTATTTTTATTCCGTAATATTTTTCTAAATTATCTATTATTTTTAGGCATCTATTTAATCTTTTTTCTTCATTAATTTTAAAGTAATCAATAAGTTTCTTATCAGGAATATCCTTAAAATATCCTAATATATGAATTGTTTCGCCTTTGTATTTGCAACTTACTTCTACCCCAAGTATAAATTTAACTGTCGTATCTAATTTTACTATATCATATGCCGCATTTAACGTATCATGGTCTGTTATTCCTATTACGTCTATGTTATTTTTAAGTGCTAGTTCATTTATCTCGCTTATCGTTTTTGTTCCGTCTGAATGGTTTGAATGAACATGTAAATTTGCTTTCATCTATATCACTTTCCTTATAAATAAATTATATCATATTAAAAAAGAAATGCATTATCTTTTGCATTCCTTTATCTCTTCACCTTTAAGCAATTGGTTTAACTCAACCGCATACTCAAGAGGCAACTCTTCTCTAAAAGCATCAATAAATCCCATAATAAGAAGTTCGGTTGCCTTATTTTCATCTAGACCTCTAGTCATTAAATAAAATAACTGATTAGGATCTATTTTGGAAACGGTAGCTTCATGTTCTAATGAGCTTGATTTATTTTCACAAATATTTGTTGGAAACGTATCGCTTTTTGAAAGTTTATCCAAAAGTATTGTATCACACTTGACGTTAGCTGATGAATACTTAGCATTTTTAGTAATCTTAACTAACCCTCTATATGATGCATTTCCACCATTTCTACCAATTGATTTAGATAAAATATTACTTTTAGTATGCTTTCCTAAGTGTATCATTTTAGCGCCCGTATCTTGAATTTGACCATTATCTGCAAGAGCAATTGTTGTACAATTTCCTTTTGCATAATCTCCTTTTAAAATGCAGGCTGGATACTTCATCGTAAGTTTTGAACCTATGTTTCCATCTATCCATTCCATTGTTCCGCCTTCTTCAACTAAGGCTCTTTTGGTAACTAAATTATACACGTTATTAGACCAGTTTTGAATCGTTGTATATCTACATTTAGCGTTTTTTTCAACGTATATTTCAACTACTGCAGCATGAAGAGAGTCAGATGAATAAGTTGGTGCTGTGCATCCTTCTATATAATGTAAGTCGCTTCCTTCATCTACTATTATTAACGTTCTTTCAAATTGTCCCATATCTTTAGATTCTATTCTAAAGTAACTTTGTAGTGGTCTATCTAACTTAGTGTTTGGAGGTACATAAATAAACGTACCACCAGACCATACAGCAGAGTTTAATGAAGCAAACTTATTATCATCGTTTTTAACTAACTTTCCAAAGTATTTTTTAAATAAATCAGGATACTTTTTTAACGCTGTATCAGTGTCTAAAAAGATAACGTTTTTATCTTTCAATTCCTTAAGCATATTACTATATAATCCTTCAGATTCATATTGTACATGTACTCCGCCTAAATACTCTTCTTCCGCTTTTATAAGTCCTATGTCTTCAAATGTTTCTTTAACACCTTTTTCTAAATTATCCCAGTTATCTTTTATATCATCAAATACTTTCTTATAATACGTAATATCATCTAGGTTAATATTTATATTAGGCCCCCAGGAAGGCATTTTTTTAAGCTTAAAAACATCATAAGAATCAAGTCTAAATTTAGTCATCCAATCTGGTTCATTTTTAAGTTTTGATATTAGTTCTACCTTTTCTCTATTTATTCCCTTTGATAATGTTTTCATCTAATCAGTCCTTTGCCTAATAAATACTACGTGGATAAATTCTTTCGTTTTCCTCAACTATTTCATCTACTTCTTTCACTTCATCTTTATCTAAGAAGCTCCAATATAATGCCGTTTTATTTCTTCTGTTATAATTTTTTAAAAACTCTCTTTTATCATCATCTGTTTTCATATTTTTTAAGCTTGGAAACATATCATTAGCATCATACGCCGAATAGCAAAATTTTTCATTATTAGTAATTTGACCTTCTTCGTATGCTTTTCTAATAGCATTTAATCCAATGCAAACCTTATATTGTGGTTTTTTTTCTAATAATACATCTGTTGCAACATCATCTTCTATTGTGCATATTGCATTTCTATAATTTAACACATCAAGAAACTTGCCATTCGTTTTTAATATGGCAATACTACAAGCATAGTTTTTATCCTTGTTCTCTACTTTTTGCAACTTCATTTTTTTACTTGTTAGCAATTTCATAATTATTTATCTCCTTCTAAAATTTTTTTAACACCTTCATATGGAAGAAGTGCACATTTTTTTCTATTTGGCTGTTTATATATTTCATCATAACAATTAGCTTCACCTAAAACGTCTTTATCATATGGTCTTTCTTCTATCATATTTTCGTAATTATTAATTATTTCTTCTGCTTCTTTAACAGTTTTTCCTTTTAATAATTCAGTCATTATAGACGCAGATGAAGTTGATATAGCACAAGCCTCACCATCAAATTTAATGTCTTTTATAATATCATCTTCTATCTTTAATGCAAAGTCCAAATTATCAATACAAGTTTTACTGTTCATATTAACAGTTTTATATCCTACGGTATCTTTAATACCCTTATTTAACGGATTTTGATAATGCTCTATCATAATACTTCTTTTTAAATGTTCGTCCATAATAACCTCCTTTATAATGATTCGTATAATATATTATCATTATCCAACTTTTCTACTAACTTATCTATATCTTCTTTTGTATTATAAAAATACATACTTGCTCTACAAGTGTTTTTAACTCCTAATACTTCTGATAATATCTTAGCACAATGATTTCCTACCCTAACGCATATACCAGATTTATTCAAGTATGCTGCAACATCTTGTGCAAAAACACCTTCTACATTAAACGTTACTATTCCATTTTCTATATCCTTATTATATATGGTTATGTTCTTTAGCTTAGACATTTTATCTATCATATATTTTTTTAATTCTATTTCTTTTTTATGAATGTTATCTATTCCTACTTTGTTTATGTAATTAATTGCTTCTCCAAAACCAAATATACCTGCAAGATTCTGTGTACCTGCTTCTAGTTTTTCTGGTAATTCTTTATACTCTATGTTACCTAAACTATCAAAGAAAGCGTTCATTCCTCCTCCTTCTATTAGAGGTTTAACTAAATTTAAGTACTTTTCTTTACCATATAAAACACCAACTCCAGTTGGCCCTAACATTTTATGTGCTGAAAAGCTTAAGAAGTCAACGTCTAAATCTCTTACATCAACCTTTTGGTGAGGAACGCTTTGTGCTCCATCTACTATAACTATTATTCCTGTTTTATGAGCATACTCACATATTTCTTTAATTGGTCTTATATCTCCTATTACGTTAGTTACGTGTGATAAAACAATTGCTTTGGTCTTTTTTGTTATTTTCTTTTTTACGTTTTCTAAGCTAACGGTTAAATCAGGATTTAAATCTATGTAATTAATTACCGCTCCATTTTTACTAGTTATATCAAACAAAGGAAGTATTAAAGATGCATGTTCTGACTTAGTTGTTAATACTTCATCGCCAGACTTTAAATAATCCTTTAAAAATCCCTTAACTATAAAGTTTAAACTTTCTGTTGCGCCAGATGTAAAAACTATTTCACATGCTTTTTTAGCATTAATAAACTTTTTAGTTTCTTCTCTTACATTATTTAACTTATCATCAACTATTTGACTTATGTTGTAATCTCCTCTGTGAGCGTTAGCTGAGTAAGATGAATAATAATTAGAAACTTCATCTATTACGCATTTAGGTTTAAACGTAGTTGCACTATTATCTAAATAAACAATGCCTTTATTTAGCATTGGAAAATCTTTTTTATAATCCATAACAATCACCTCCATTCTTTTTTTAATTTCTTTTTTAATTTTTCTTTTTCATCAAAACATATATCAAGTGTTCCAATAATTAAACCATTAATAAGTAAGTCTTCACAATCTCTTCTATTAAGCCCTCTACTTTTCAAATAAAATAACTCTTCTTCTTTAAAGTTACCAATAAAAGCTGCATGACGTGCTTCTGCATCAAATGAATCTATTAATAAAACTGGGTTTATTTCATTTTCATTTACGTCATTTAACGTAATTATCTTGCTATCTTGATTAATCTTACTTATAGAAGCATGTTTTGGTGCAAAACTTACAACATCAAATTTAATAGTACCATCTTTTTTAGTTATACCATTATTATAAATGGAACTTTCGGTATTTTTAGCATTATGATTAACCTTAACATGACATAAAACTTTATTAATTGCAATAACAGAATTACAGATTTTTACGTTTGAAAAACATTCATTTAAATTAACTTCTATCTTTCTATCAGATGGGTTATAGCTTAACACATTTAACACTACAAATCCTTTATTAACATTTATTAAAACATTTGTTTTTTTTACGTTTTCTTCCATAAAAAGTACGTTTACATTTGCATCATTAACATTTATCTCATACGTTTCATACTTGTTATTATTAATTAAAAGATTAGTATCTTCTTTTACGTTAATTACTACTTTATCATTTAATATTTTTTCAATGTTATTACCGCTTCCTACTACTATCCTATTCACTTTCTTCACCCTTAGTGGATGCTTCTATCACTACTTTTTCGAAGTTAAATCCATTATTTTCAATTTTTTGTGCTAATTCATAGTCTCCAGTTTTAATTATTTTTCCATCTTTTACAACATGAACAAAATCCGGCTTAACATACTTTAATAAATGTGTATAATGAGTAATAATTAAGTATGATGAATTTTTGTTATTATCTTTATATCTATTAATATTTTCAGAAACTATTTTTAGAGCATCAACATCTACTCCTGAATCTATTTCATCTAACATAATAAATGATGGTTCTAACATAAGCATCTGAAGTATTTCATTTTTTTTCTTTTCTCCACCAGAAAATCCTTTATTAACACTTCTATGAACCATTTCATCAGGCATTTTTAAATCACTTTTAGCTTTATCAATTTTTTTAATGAACGAATATAAATTAATGTTTTTACCTTCTTTACTTGATAAGGCTGTTCTTAAAAAATCAGAGTTAGTAACACCATTTATCTCTATAGGATTTTGCATAGCTAGAAAAATACCTAATCTTGCTCTTTCATCGGTTGTAAGCTTAAGTATGCTTTTTCCGTTATATAATATATCTCCATTTAAAACTGTATAATTAGGATCAGCCATAATAACTTTAGTAAGGGTTGATTTACCGACACCATTAGGTCCCATAATTACATGAACTTCACCATCATTTATAGTTAAGTTAAATTTATTTAATACTATTTTATTTTCAACCTTAACAGTTAAATCTTTTATTTCTAACATAAAATCAACTCCTGTCTTTATATTTTAACACTTTTTTTGTCTTTTTTACATATATACAAACAAAAAAAATAGAGAATTCCCTATTTTTTTAATAATTACTTCTTTATGTAACTATAACCTTGTGCAGCATTTATAAAGCTTTCACATAATGCTTGATTAGGTTCATCATTTAGCACCTCAGGATGCCATTGAACTCCTATTCTGAACAACTTTGTAGGATCTTCTACCGCCTCTACAATACCGTCATCACAATATGCACTAACCTTCATATTTTTAACATCAGAAGCGTGATAATTATGAAAACTATTTACCTTTATTTCCTTTTTACCAACTATTTGAAGAATCTTAGAATCATCCACAAATATAACATTATGCGCTAACTTTGATTCTTTATTATAATGTTTTATAGTTGAATCATTTTTAATTATTTTAGCACCATTATGATTTCTAGCCATAATTTGCATTCCTAGACATTCCCCTAGTATTGGAATATTATTTTCTCTCGCATAATCATCTATGAAGTAATCATATGAATATGATTTTAAACCACCGGGCATAAGTATTCCATCACATAACATAAGTTCATCAACCAATATATTCTTTTCGTCATCAGTCAATGGTTTTACATCTCTTGGTTTTATACTGTCATACGATATTTGCTGAGGTGGCATTATCATTATTGGAACACCACCAAATCTTAATATCATATTACGATTCGTCTCTTCCGTAACAACTGTATCTATAGTACTAAATATTTTACCTGGTCTTGCTACTATACCAATTATAGGTTTCATATTTATTTTTTACTTCTCTTCTCTAATTTTGAAGTATCGGCCTCATAGTAATGCATATCCTGTAATTTACCTAATGCATAATATGACTCATCTCTTAAAGCATATTCGTTAAATCCAGTTGACCTATGCAAATTCATGGAAGGGTTATTAAAACCAAACACAACAGATCCAATACTTACATAACCTGCTTTTCTTAAAACATCAACATAAGCCTCATAAGCAGCTTTTCCGTAGCCTTTACCTCTTTTTTCGCTATCAAAAATGTTTATTTCAACATCTGTACTTAAATTTTTATTATTCAAGTGTAATCTATCAACATATCCTATAGGTTTACCAGATTCATCCAGTATAAAATAATCAAATCCAGTTTTATCATCGAATTTTTTATTTAATCTAAAATCATTGTAAATTACTTTAGATTCACCCATGCATGCTGCATCATATGGGTTATTAAAACTATTAGCTAACATAATTTTAGTATGTTCAATATCTGATTCATCTAAAGCACTTGGTTTTACTAAAGTAACCGCACCATTAATACTCATTTGAGGAAGTGCATCAATACTTAATTTATTTGGTGTTATGATAGATGAAGACATTATCTCTAATCCATTATGAGTACTAACCTTTTTTGGCATTTTTTGGAAAAAGTATAAATCATTTAGTTTGTTATCTTCTAAAATCGTATTATGTCTCGCTCCAATATACTCAAAACCAGCATCCTTATACATATCCGCAAGTTTTAAATTAGTCTCTTCGCATAATAAATTATATAAATTTAAACTATAATAAGCATAATCTGAAACTCCATCCAATGCTTCCTTACCATACGTAATTTTCTTCTCATATTCTAACTCATCACTAAAAATAAGATCTATGTTAGCTCTTCTATTACTTTCTATTTTGTTTTTAAAACCTACTATTCCAATCATCTTATTCGTACCATTTTCTAATATTGCAAGATAATTGTTATAAGAATATTTATTCAATTCTTCTTTCAATTCATCTATTGTCTTTCCTTGATTTTCTTTATTAAATAAAGCATAATCCATAGCATTAGATTCAAAATCGATTGACGCTAATGATATGTTTTTTTTCTTGCTTCTTAAATAATTCATATTCAACCCCCATTTCTCATTAAATTTGTCGTCTATGATAGCAAAAAAATGATAAAAAGTCAATTTTTGTAGATATTTAGAGTCATTGTAATACTTTGCTATATTCCATTTTATAAGTAATATACAAAATATTTTTGAATTCTAACTAATATTTTATGATAGAATAATAATAGAGGTGAAAAAATGAAAGATTGTATATTCTGTAAAATAGTTAATGGAGATATTCCAAGTATGAAGGTATATGAAGATGATATTTGTCTTGCTTATTTAGACATTAATCCAGATAGTGATGGTCATACATTAATAATACCTAAAAAGCATTATAAAGATATATATGATATACCAAGTGATACTTTACTTCATATATATGAAACTGCTAAAAAATTAATGGATATGTTAAGAGAGAAATTAGGTTGTGATGGTTTTACACTGCTTCAAAATAATGGTAGCATCCAAGAAGTAAAACACTATCATTTGCATATTAAGCCACATTATAAAAATAATCATCCAGTTAAATTAGTTAAAGATACTAACTTAATTAAGGATCCAAAAGAAATATATAACAAGATAAAAGAAGCATAGTCGCTTCTTTTTAATTTACTCCTAAATATTCTTCTAGAGTAAGACCGCTTAAGTAAACATCTTTTGCCTTTTTTTCTCCTAGATATCTCACGTGCCAAGGCTCATATATATAGCCAGTAATATCAGTCTTACCTTTTGGATATCTTACTATAAAACCGTATAAATAAGCATTTTCTGCTAACCATTTAGCTTCTATAGTATTTGCAAAAGACCTATCTACACTACCTATATCAAAAGCAAGTCCTGTTTGATGTTCTGACTCACCTGGTTTTGCAGAGTACATGTTAGCTTTCTTTTCACCATCTTTTTTTACATATTTATTATAAAGATTTTCTTGCGTTTCATATGATCTATATCCAGAAACAAGTGGTATGTTAAGTCCTAAAGCTTTAGCATCAGCCTGCATTTTCCTTAGTTTTTTTAAGGCTTCTTTGTTCACCTTGGGATCATAGTTTTTTGGTAAATGATAAGTTTTATTTACAAGTAAAATGCCTTCAACATATGTAATTCCATTTAAAACTTTTATTTCTGGACTTTTTATAGTACTTTGGGTTTTATCTTTTACAATTACCGTTCTTGTTTTTTTGCAGGTATTTCCACTTGAATCAGAAACCTTATACGTTAATTTATAAGTTCCAGAGCGTTTTGTATTAACTTTACCCTCTATCTTTACTTTATTTTTTATATTGCCATCATAATTATCAGTTGCAGTAAAGTAAGGTTCTTTATAATTAGAACCATAATCAATTATCATTTCTTCTTCTCCTAAAAGATTTATCTCTGGTTTCACATCATCTATAACAGATACTTTTCTAAACAAATAATATTTATTATCAAGCTTATATAAAACGATGTAATCTCCAACTTTTTTTGTATTTAAATTAGATTTAATTATTATATTATTATTCTTTTTATTATTA
>FR881476.1:0-8306 GCA_000434835.1 Clostridium sp. CAG:594 | reverse complement strand
TTATTATTCTTTTTATTATTAATAGAAAATGATACATACTCTTCCTTATAATCGTCACCAAATCTTAGTTTTATTTTATCTTTACCATTTAATTTATAAGTTACATTACTTTTTTTATGTTTTTTTATATTTTTATTACAAAATCCAAATGTCTTAGATTTTCTAATTAATATTTTTTCCTTATCTTTAAATCCTTCATTTATTAATTCTTCTTTTAAATTCTCCTTTATTAATTTATCTTTAGAATTTAAAGAATACTCCTCTTTTGTTATACATGATAAAAATTTCTTTTTATAAGTTGTTTTAGCATCAATTGAATAATTACTAGTGGTTATTTTATCTTCATAAGTAGTTTTAAATATAGGAAGTAAAAATATAAGACTTCCAATAACGTATATTATAAATATTAGAAATAATATAAATATAATCCAATTTAATAATTTTATTTTTTTATTACCAATTTTAATAGTTAACATGGAAAGTATCACCTCCACCCGTTTATACCTTTATTCTATCCTATTTTTACAAAATTAACAATAAAAGAAAAAAGAAGCTTTTAAAAGCTTCCTTTAGCATACAAACGAACCAACTATTATAGCAAGTAGAATATAAAGTACTATTACTAATAAGAATCCACTTCCTTTTCTTGCCCCACCACATGGGTTGCAAGTGTTAGTTGTAGTTGAATTTCCGCAACATGCCATAGTTTAAACCTCCTTTTTTTATACTAAACGTAAGCACCTATGATGATTACTAATAAGATGAATAATACTAATATAATTCCAGCTCCGGATGCATAATTGTTTCCCATATTTCATTCCTCCTTTTTGTCTTTTCAAAGTATTTTATGGTAATAGTATAAAATGTGTGATTATCTTTCTTTAAAAAAGTTGTGTTTTAGCATATAATTTGTTATGATATATAAGTACATTGATAGGAGGAAGATTAAATAATGGCAGAAAAGAAAAACGCTTCAGGCAAAAAAACTACTGTTAGTAAGAGCTCTAAAACTGCACAAAAAAGCACTCAAGTAAAAAAGAATGAAACTAAAAAAACAGTTAAAAATGCAAAAAAAGCTCCTGCTAAAAAAGAAACTGTAAAAAAAGAAGTTAAAACACCTAAAGTAGTTGATACTTACGAAGCAAAAATAAAAAAAGAAAAAAAGGATTCAAAGTTTAAAAGATGGTTTAATAACTTAACTTTAGAACAAATAATAGTTGGTGGTGTAATTATAATTGCCATACTATTAATAGTATTAATTGGTGTAAGTACAAAAAATACCAAGACTAAAAATGGTGATGATATAGTTGTTCAAATTGATGGTAAAACAGTAACAGCAAACGAACTATATAAAGAACTTAAAAATCAAAGTGGTGAGCAAGTTGCAATTAACTTAATCGATGAATACATTCTAAATAAAGAATATAAAACAACTGACGAAATGAAAGAATCTGCAAAAAGTACCATTGAAAATTATAAGAAAACATATGGTGATAAATACGAACAATTCTTACAATATAATGGTATTAGTGATGATGCACAGTTAAAGGAATTATTAATTAAAAATAGTAAATTAACTTCAGTTACCGAAGATTATATTAAAGAAACTTTAACAGAAAAAGAAATGAAAAAATACTATGATGAAAAAATAGTTGGTGATATTTCTGCTAAACATATTTTAATATCAACAAAAACTGATGATTCTGCAACTGATGAAGAAAAGAAAGCTAAAAAAGAAGAAGCTAAGAAAAAAGCAGAAGAAATTATTGCTAAGCTAAAAAAGGGTGAAGACTTTGATAAGCTTGCAAAAAAATATTCTGATGATGATCAAACTAAAAGTAAAGGTGGAGATTTAGGATACTTTAACACAGGTGAAATGGAAGAAGCATTTGAAACTGCTGCTTACAAGCTTAACGTTAACGAATATACTACTACTCCAGTAGAAACAAGTTATGGATATCACATTATTATGAAAACTGGTCAAAAAGATAAACCAAGTTACAAAAAATCGAAAGATTCAATTAAAGAAAAACTAGTTGATGAAAAGAAAGATAATGATAGTACAATAAGTGCTAAAGCTATGATTGCATTAAGAAAAAAATATAACATTAAAATTAAAGATAAGACAGTAAAAAATGATTATAATAGTTATATTAAAAATGCAACAACGACAACTACTACAACTACTGCATCAAGTAGTAAATAAAAAAAGGCTTTTAATTTTAAGCCTTTTTTAATTTTCTTCTTTTAATACTTCTTTTATATCAGATGCAGTATATCCTTTAGAATATAGTTTTTGTGATATAAAATATAAAAGTTCTTGTCCGTTATATTTTACTTTATACTTATTATATAATTTTGCATAATCCTTTTTAAGTTTTGATTTATCTGATGTTATTTCTTTACTCATCAATATACTTGTTACTAAATCTTTAGAATATCCCAAATTAACAAAGTGATTAATTATTTTTATTTTAATAGCATTTTGACTACCCTTTTTAATTTTTAATTCCTTATCAATTAGCTTATTTAATTTTTCTTCTACTTTTCTTTGATCTATTAGTGCTATTTCACTTTCAATTATATCTTTATTAACTCCGTACTTTATTAACTCCATCTTAATTTTTAAAGGTCCTTTATTTGTTAAATTCATACTATCGTTAATGAATGACTTTGCATATTTTAAATCATTTAAATAGCCTTCTTTAATAAGTCTTTCTGATACTTTGCTTGCTACTAAATTATTAAACCCTTTTTTTATTAAATAATCATTTATTTCTTTTATGCTTCTCATTTTAACCGAGATATAACCTAATGCTAATGTGTAAGCATAAATATCGTTATTTTGTTTTTTTAAAGCCTCTAGTAATTCATCTGATATTTCTTTTGTTATTAAAAGATTATTTTTTATTATTACATCTTCATATAAAGTTATATCACTATTATTATCTAAATATAACTTATATTTATCTTTTGATTGTTTTTTGAATTTTAGTATTTTCATAAAATACCTCCGTATAAGAAAAAAAACATAATACTATTTTACTTGTATTAAGTCTTCCATCACTTCTTCTAGTGCTCTACCAATGTTCTTAGAACACTTATATTTTGATTCTGGCATTTGTAAATGTCCAGTTTCTGCTATTTCTTTAGCTCTTCTTGCTGCAACATGAACAAGTAAGTACTTAGAACCAACCTTTGTAAGTAGTTTATCTATTGATGGATAAATCACTAATATCACCTTCCCTTCATATAGTATACAACAAGTGTCATTATAATATCAAGATGTTTTACATTTTTTTACATTGTTTTTGCTTTATCGATTTCCAATACATCGTTAACTAACGTTTTATAAAGTTTATCAAATTCTTCGAAAGTTCCGTCTTTAGAATTTGAAATTTCATTTATTTGCTTTTGAATACCAACTGCTATGTATGGTTTTAACTCACCAACGTTAGCTTTTAATACATCTTTTACTCTTTCTATATCGTTTAAATCTTTTGAATCTAAATATATTTTTTCAATTAATTGTTTGAAATCATCAAAATTCATTTCATCTTCTTTTATAACATCAAATCTATATTTTAAAGCATTTTTGTCACTAACGGATAAAAGAAGCACTTCTGAAGAAAATACTCCTTGAAGTATTTTAAACATCATATCATTTAATGTATAATCATTTATCTTTCTTCTTTCTGGATTACCATACTTAGTTTCTATAATTCCATTATTAATAATTGTCTGCATAATATCTTCATCTTTTGTAGCTTCAGTAATAAACTCATGAAAACGCTCTTCATACCAAGGTAAGTTTTCATTATTAAAAACATCTGATAAATCATCTAAATTAAAATCTAATAATTGTTCAAAATCTTCAATTTTGTCAGTTTTAATACCAAGTGTTTTCTTCGTTATAACGTCGTGTAAAAACTTATTATATTCTGAAGAATTCATTATTTTATTTTCTAGAATTTTATATATTGCAGTTAAATTATTATCTTTTCCCATCTTTTTATCTCCTAAATCTCAATTAATTTAATTATAACACATTTTTATTATAAATATTTATTTTTATGCATAGAAAAAGAAGATATTTCCTATCTCCTTAAAATTTTTGCCCGCAGCAGCCTGGATCTATGTTAGTTACTACGTTTTCTTCAGAACAAGTATATTCTGGTCTATAAGTGTGTTCTATTATGTGATTGTTTATTATTTTTGTATGAATAGGACATACGTGTTCGACCTTATGACAAATATTTCTTTCTATACATCTTTCTACCGGTTGTTCTACTATTGGATCACACATGCATGGATCTTGACTCATGCAGCATTCTTGTTGCCATGCGTTTTGACAACATTTGTTATTATTAAAAAACATTTAAATCCCCCTTACCTACTTTATAGTATGAGTAATTTAAATGTTTGAATAGGTTATAGTTTAATTATTCGCTAAAAAGGCATTTTAAAGTTGCCGCTTTTCATCATCTTCATCATTTTCTTCATTTGATCAAACTGATTTAATAGTTTGTTAACTTCTTGCACACTAGTACCACTACCATTTGCTATTCTTTGTTTTCTAGATGACTTTATTATATCTGGATTTTTCCTTTCTTTTATAGTCATAGAAGATATAATAGCTTCTAACCTTGCAAATTGCTTAGGGTCTATACTTATGTTATTAAGTCCCATCTTTCTAGCTCCTGGAAGTAATTTAAGTAAGTTTTCTAATGGTCCTAATTTCTTAATTTGTTTTAATTGAGATAAAAAGTCTTCCAAGTCCATTTTTCCAGCCTGTATTTTTTTAGCAGTTGTCATAGCTTCTTTTTCATCAATTACACTTTCAGCCTTTTCTATAATTGACATAATGTCACCATTACCTAAGATTCTGGAGACCATTCTTTCTGGTTCAAATTCAGTTAAACCATCTAACTTTTCAGATGTACCAATAAACTTAATTGGAACACCTGTTAAATGTCTTGCAGAAAGGGCTACACCACCTTTAGTGTCACCATCCATCTTTGTTAATATTGTTCCAGTAAGAGGAAGTTTATCGTTAAATCCATTTATAACGTTTATAGCATCTTGACCTATCATCGCATCTATTACTAAAATTATCTCACTTGGATTTACTTTTTCATTAATGCTCTTAAGTTCATCCATCAACTTTTCATCTACGTGGAGACGTCCTGCAGTATCAATTAAGACTAAGTCATAGCCCTTTTCTTTAGCATAATTAACACCATTTTCTGCGATTTTAACAGCATCGTTTTGTCCTTCTTCATAAACTTCTATGTTAAGTTCACGTCCAAGTTGTTTTAATTGGTCTATTGCTGCTGGACGGTATACATCAGCTGCGATTAAAAGAGGCTTTTTACCTTTTTTCTTTCTAAGTAAATTAGCTAGTTTTCCAATCGTTGTTGTTTTACCACTACCTTGAAGACCAACTAGCATTATTATGCTAGGATTAGAAGACAAATCAAGACTAGAATTTCCGTCACCTAGTAATTCTAATAATTCATCCTTTAATATTTTTAAGAATACATCCCCTGGTTTTAAAGACTTTTTAACTTCTTCACCAAGTGCCTTTTCTTTTACTTTATTAGTAAATTCTTTTACTACTTTATAGTTAACATCTGCTTCTAATAGAGCAAGTCTTACTTCACGCATAGCATCACTTATATTATCTTCTGTTATGGTTCCGTAACCTTTTATCTTATTTATAGCATTTTCTAATTTTTCAGTTAAACTTTCAAACATATCTATCACCTTTTTTTATTATACAAAAAAACTAGACCTAAGTCCAGTTTTGATTAGCTTATATATTATTTAACTGCTAAATATAAAACTATGCATGCTACTATAAGTATTACTGCCATTAGTATAAGTGCATCTGCATACTTATCAAAAACAATATTATTATTGTTTACTTTAAAGCTTTTTTTATTATCCATTAATGTTTCAGCACCATATTTCTTTTTTGGTCTTCCAACTGGATTAGAACTTTTTTTAACAGTCTTTTTTGCTGTTTCTTTTTTAGTTGCCATTTATCTTTAACTCCTTTTTATTATTTTTATTCTAGATTAATTATACCACGTTTTAATTTTATTTCAATATTTCTTCTATTAGTTTACGCATATTTTCGTCTTTTATGTCATTAACTTTTTGTTTTAACAATTTATCTTTTTTATATAAGCCTAACTTTTCTTCATAAAATAATAGTTTTTCTTCACAGCTTTTTAAGTGCTTATGAACGTTATTTCTACTTACATTATCATTTTGCGCTATTTCTGCAAGTGACAAATTATCAAAGTAATAATCCTCAAAATACCTTCTATTATCAACACTTAATAAATCACCATAATAATCGTATAAAATAATTAAATAATCTCTTTCGTTCATATTACATCATATCCTTAAATAAACCATATATATATTTTTCTATGTCAAAGTCTTGCAAGTCTTCTTCTTTTTCTCCTAAACCAATATATCTTACTGGAACTCCTACTTCATCTTTTATTGCAAGGACAATTCCACCTTTTGCAGTTCCATCTAATTTAGTTAATACTATACCAGTTAGATTAGTTATTTCTTTAAATGATTTAGCTTGACTAATACCATTTTGACCAGTTGTTGCATCTACTACCAAGAACGTTTCATGTGGTGCGCCTTCTATTATCTTATTTCCAACGTTATTTATTTTTTCTAACTCCTTCATTAAGTTAACTTTGTTTTGAAGTCTACCTGCTGTATCAATTAAAACCATATCATATTTATCTTGCACGGCTTTTTCTAATCCTTTATAAACAACGCTTGCAGGATCTTTAGTATTATCATCTTTTACGACCTCGCAGCCTATTTTTTCTCCCCATGATTCTAACTGTTCTTTTGCTCCAGCACGAAAGGTATCCGCTGCAACTAAAAGTACTTTCTTGCCTTCTTTTTTATACTTAGAAGCTAGCTTTGCAATAGTAGTTGTTTTACCAACTCCGTTTACCCCAACAAATAAAATAACCGTTGGTCCGTTTGGATTATAATTAATTTTGTTAGTTAAAATATCATCATTTACATATATTATAAATAATTCATCAACTATTATCTCAGTTAATTCTTCTGGATTAGTAATTTTTTCTTTACTAACTCTTTCTTGCAATTTATCCATAAAATCCATAACGGTATTAACACCAATATCCGCATTAATTAAAAGCTCTTCTAACTCTTCAAAATAATTATCATTAATTTCACCATATTCCTTGGATAAGTTTGCTAATTTATTAACAAAACTTTTTCTTGTCTTAGAAAGACCTTTTTCATACGTATTTATACTTTTTTCTTCTTTTTTAAAAACATTTTTTATTTTGTCAAATAATCCCATTATTACATTCCTTTCCTTTCTTTATCGTTTGATGTTTGTTCATTAAACGTAATTAAAGTTTTACCACTTGCTAGATTTAAAATTACATTATCAGCATTTTCTCCATCATAAGTTCTTCTTTTTACAATTTCTGAAATTGGGCTTAAATCTTTAAACGCATAACCATCTTTATCACTCATTATATCAAAAGCTCTATTATTTAATACTATAAAGCTATATAATACCTTAGCTATATAATCAAAACTAAGACCATTAAAAGGTCCACTTTCACTAACTAATTCTTTAAGTAAGTTAACATCTTCTTTATCATTTGAAATAATATTATTATTTTTAAAATCTCCAAAATCATATAATAAATCAAATATATTAACATTTTTATTAATTTGTTCTTTTCCGAATACAAGTTCATATAAATCGTTTTTTCTTTTTCTTTTAAACAAACTATTTTCTTGAACTTTTTCTAATGATTTATTTATATTATTTATTTTATTTAGTACATTAATATCATTACTTTGAGTATAAAGTTCTTTTAATAAGGAAGAAATATTAAAAAATATCTTTAACTTAGAACTATCGCTTAAGTTTTTATTTTGAAATAACAAATTAAACAAACCTACATAATCATATTCTGGAACAAAAAATATGTCATTAAGTTTTTTATTTATCGCTATTTTATTTTCTTTATCTTTAAATATAGCATCAAAATTTCTAACTATAATATTACTAATTAAGCCCACTCCATTAGTACTATTTACATGATTTATTTTTTTGTATAACTCAAAATCATCATTTATTTTTCTTAATTCTTTACTTAAGGTTTCAAGTCTTTTTATATCTTCTATATTATTTGACTTAATTAAACTTAAAAACTCCTTATCTTTTTTTAAGAATTCTATAGATGATGAAATTATTGCTTTATCATCATTAGTTTTAA
>FR881475.1 GCA_000434835.1 Clostridium sp. CAG:594 | reverse complement strand
TTAGAAAAATTTTTAGGTTTTTCTATATTCTTTAAAGCGTTTGGATAATCTCCTAATTTAATATCTAGCAAATTCCAGTTAACATCATAAAGATTTATCTTATGACTTGAATATCTATCATAATCTACATCAATAAAATGAACTTTACCTTCTGAGCAAAAAAATTTAAAATCGTTCAATTCATTATTTGAATCAACAATATATTTTTCAATAATAATTTTCTTATCGATATTTTTATACTGGGGCTCTTTTTTCATTCTGAAATAATCCTCTTTTAACCACTTATTTAGTTTTTTAGAGATTTTATTCTTATTAATATTTTTTTTGTTTTTTATAATAATATTATAACCTGATCCTGTATTTAGCTTTATAACAAAACTATTGGGTAACTTTTCATAATCTATTTCATTTGGAGTTGAATATACTCCTAATAATGGTATTAAATATTCACTGCCAACAGTGTCAGTGATATATTTTCTCACTAAATACTTATCAGCATAATCTCTATATTTTTCTAAATTTCCATACATTTTAATGTATTGAATTTTTTCCCCAAAATATTTTGGATTTTTAAAATTAACTAATCTATGATATCCTCTGAAATTTTCAATATTTAATACTATTTTTTTAGGTAAAAATTCAATAATTCTTCTATATATCTGTCTAAAATCAACTTTCATAAAATATACCCTACTTTCTTATATATATTCTTTTCTTCACAGCATTAAATGCATATCCAACAAAACAATAACATGTCTTCCATAAAGGTAATTTTTCTATTTTTCTATACCAATACCAGTTAGTTTTCACAGCTTTGAATTTATTACTTGATAATGAATTTTTGACAACTCTATAGTATGATAAATTTTCTGGGACTTCATAACAATCAAAACCATTTTTTAAAAGTTGGCACCATGTTGCAGCATCTTGTCTTCTTCTAATATTTGGCATTTGTAATAGTTTTTTACCAGTTTTTTCAGTATCAACCATAACACCTACAGTTTGAATTATCGTATTTCTTAAAAATAAATTATAATCTACTTTTTTTGGTATTTTAACTATTTTATTTAAACTTTTACCATTTTCATCTATTTTTTCATAATCAGTACATGTAAATGCATAATTATTTTTCATCATAAATCTAACTTGTTTTTCTAATTTTTCCGGTTTCCATAAATCATCAGCATCTAAATATGCAATAAATCTTCCATTAGACTCCTCTAATGCTTTATTTCTTGCAATAGCTGCTCCACAATTTTTATCCAATTTAAAATATTTTATTCGATTATCATTTTTTGCGTATTTTTTTATAATTTTTGCTGAATTATCTGATGAACAATCATCGACTAAAAGCATCTCCCAATCAACATATGTTTGATTTATTACACATTCTATTGTTTTAGGTAAAAAATTTTCACAATTATATATCGGAGTTATAATAGATACTTTTATTTTTTTTCCCATTTTATACACCGCCTTTAAAAATAAGGTACATTAGATTTTATTATTTCTATTTTGCACCTGTTCTTTGAAGTACTATAAAAATTGTTAAAAGAATACATTTTATATCTAAAATGATATTGCAGTTTTTTGCATAATAATACTCTAATTTTAACCTATTTTCATAATCAATTGCACTTCTACCATTAGCAGCCCACCAGCCTGTTATACCAGGCTTTACTGACTCATATATTTCATGATTACCATTATGTTCATCCAGTTCACCTTCAACTAAAGGTCTTGGACCTATTATACTTAAATCCCCTTTTAAAACATTAATAAATTGAGGAAACTCATCTAAACTACTTTTTCTAAGAATTTTCCCCATCTTAGTTATCCTTGGATCATTCGATAATTTATGATGACTTTTCCATTCTTTTTTATATTTAGTTTTTTTTAATAATTCTTTAAGTACTTCATCTGCATCTGGAATCATTGTTCTATATTTAAAAATATAAATAATTTTTCCATTTTTACCTATTCTTTTTTGTTTATAAAATATCGTTTTATAATCTCCAGATAAAACATAACTTATTTTAACAATCAATGATATAGGTAATAAAAACATAATTCCTAATAAAGAAAAAACAATATCAAATAATCTTTTTATAGAAAAATAAAAAAAACGATCTATCTTTTTTAAAAGACTATAGTCTTTTAAAACATCTTTGGATGTTTCAATTTCTTCATTCACTTCATACACCTCTCACTTATATTTACTGCTAAACTAATTTTATCATATATACCTATTAAAATCAATTTACTAAGTACTTATTTTGTCATAATAATGTATTAAAAAAATAATATTATTTTATCATAATATTATTTTTCATACTTATCTTTATATTCAGTAATTCTACTTATTTGAAGAGTACACATAACAAATGTCATAAATAGTCCTCCTATAAATACTCCAATTAAAAATATTAAAAAACTATTAATAATAATCAGTCCTTTCTGTTACAAGTTACATACTATAATTGATTATCTATAAATATTATGTCGTTTTTTGTAGTTTTTATAATTTTTTTATTTATATTACAAAATATTGTATTATTTTATAAAAAAGAACTAATTTTTATATAATAAAAAACAAAGATAT
This sequence comes from Clostridium sp. CAG:594, assembly GCA_000434835.1. Lineage (GTDB taxonomy): Bacteria > Bacillota_I > Bacilli_A > RF39 > UBA660 > Aphodocola. The sequence continues at coordinate 5,839 of FR881475.1, read as the reverse complement.
TAAATTAATCTTTGTTTTTAAATATCTTCATCATTAATAACTTTTAACATGTTATTACAAGTTATTTCTTTAAATTTATCTTCACCTGTTATCTTAATTATTTTACGTTTAATTAAGTCAAATTTATCAAATAATCTAGAATTAGGTTTATGTACATCAGTTGATATAAAGTCTACCATATTGTCCTTTAAAAGCTTTTTAACAAGCTTTTTAGAACCATTTCCATATTGTCCTATAATACTTCCATAATTAACTTGAAATAAGACTCCACTATCGTATAACCTTTTAGCTTCTTTATAATCATCTTTAAAATAAGAATATCTTTCTGGGTGTGCAATTATTACCTTATACCCTTTTAAACTTAGTTCATATATATAATCATCTAAATTTAATATTTGATTGTCAAATGGAAGTTCTATTAATATATATCTTGTATTATTAATAGAACGTATTTCTTTATTAATTATAAGTTCATTTATACTTTCATTAATAAATATTTCATTACCTAAAAATAAGTTAACATCTATATTATTCTTTAATAATTCTTCTTTTAATATTTCTAATCGTTCTAGCTTTAAATTATTATTAGCTTTAAATAACGAATCTTCTATATAATGTGGTGTTAAAACTATAGTATTAAAGCCTACATTTTTCATATTTTTAATAGTTTCTATAGATTCTTCTATAGTTTTACATCCATCATCTATACCATATAATATATGGCAATGCATATCTATCATTTATTATCTACTCCGTATAATATCCATACTTATTCTTAGTTTTTGGCATACTATTTATTACTACACCCGCTATTTTAGCATCAGCATTTAAAAGAGCTTTTTTACACTCTTCTAAATCTCCTAAATCAGTTTTACCATACTTACATACTATAACTACTTCATTTGCATTCTTAGTTAATATTAAAGCATCAGATAAGCCATTAATAGGAGTTGCATCTAATATAATATAATCAAATATTCTTTTTAAATCATGAAGAATATCATCAAATTTCTTAGAACCTAATAATTCTGCTGGATTAGGTGGAACAATTCCCCTTGGAATAACAAAAAGTCCATTAACATCTGTTTTTTGTATATAACTTTCATACTTAGTATCATCATCATAGTTTAATATAAGATTAGATAAACCCCTCTTATTAGAAATATTAAATATTTTATGAAGCCTTCCTAATCTTAAATCAGCATCTATTAATAATACTTTCTTATTATTTTGTGCAAAACAAGTACTTAAATTACTAGAAATAAAACTCTTTCCCTCAGAAGGATTAGAAGACGTAATCATAACTACTTTCTCATTATTTGTAGTTAAGGAAAATTCTAAGTTAGTTCTAAGAGTTCTTATATCTTCACTTATTGTTGCCTTAGGTTTACTCATTACTATTAATTCATTTTTCACAATAACTACCCCCTTACTATCCTCTATATTCCCTTACTGTTGCAAGTACTGGAAGTTTTAGTTTATCTTCTATTTGAGATGCATTTTTAACTGATCTATCAAAGTAATACATAACAAATACAACGCCTAACCCTAATACTAATCCAGCTAGTAAGAAAATTGCACTTTGTTTTGTAATATTAACATTATATGCACTAGATGGCTGCTCTGCAGTATCTAATATATTTACGTTTGAAATATTATATAATTCTGGAATTTCCTTTGCAAATACTTTTCCTATTTCATTAGCAACTTTCATTGCAGTTTTACTATTTTCATCAGTTACCGTTATTTTTATTATTTGAGTTCCTGTAACAGATGATACTTCTATGTTATTAGATAATGCTCCATAAGTATAATTAAGATTTAAATTATTAATAACCTGACCTAATACTCTTTTACTTTTAACTATTTCAGAATAAGTACTTACTAAGTTTTGGTTAACAGATACATCATTATATGTTAACTGACTATTATCTTTAGCCTCACTAATTAAAACTATTGAAGTAGATGACTTATACATTGGTTTTTGTATAAATAAACCATATAAACATCCTAATATTCCAACTAATACTACAAATAATATTACAACACCCAACTTGGATTTATAATAATCAAATAAATCTTTTAAATCTATCGTCTCCATAATACTCTCCTTCTATAATTCTTTACGATATAGATATACTTCTATTTTTTATATTTATTCTTTTTCATGATAACTAAATCTATTATCATAACTCCTATTAATATTCCTAAAAGTAATACAAAACCAGTTTTATTTGGCTTTTTTGTTTCAACACTATCACTTATTGGTATAACATCATCGTCTTTTTCATCAATTTGATTTTCTTTTTCCTTTTCTTTTCTATTTATAGAAAAAGTATATACTTTTTTATCTTTATTTTTAGCTGTTACAGTTATTTTAATAGTATTTTCACCTATCTTTAATGTTTGATTAGATATATCTATTTTAGCATTACTATCTTCTGCTTGTGCGACTAAATCCATTTTATCAACATCATTTGATACTTCATATTCATAGTCATACGTATCTTTATTAAAATCTATTTTAACAATATTAGACGTAACACTTTTAAGATAAGAGCTAGATGAACTTTCATTAGATACTTTAACACTTAAAGATGCATTTTCTAATTGAACATCATTTAAAGATACATTACTTACTCTTATATACCCTGTTGTTCCAACTGTTGCACTATCTATAGCCTTAACATTTATAGTTGCAACTTTACTTCCACTTTTTAAAGGTGTTTTAGAAGTTAAAATAACAGAGCTTCCATTATTTGTTTTAGTAAAAGCCTCATTATACGTAATACCTGCAAAATTAATACTATTTGATGTTGTTATTACGTTCATTTTAATACTTGTAAAACTACTATCACTATCTACATAAACGCCTACTTCCTTGGTTTCACCTGGCATAACAGATAAATCCTCAGAATCAAAATAAATCTTGTTTAATGCTTTTACATTTACTAAAAATGCAAAAAAACAAAATACTACACTTATAAAAACTATTATCCTTTTTTTCATGCTATCACCTATTATCAATTATATCATTTAAGTTAGCAATTAGCAAATATAACATGACAAAAAAAGTTAATGACACATAATCATTAACTTATCTTACCTATAAAGTTTTTCTTCTTACCACGTTTTATAACTAGTAATTCACCTTCTATTGCTATATCTTTAGTAATTAGCATTTCTTCTTCGTTTACTTTTTTATCATTAATAGAAATAGATGATGCTTTTAAAAATTCTCTTGCTTCTCTTTTACTTGTGCAAATCTTATTATCAACTAACATATCAATTAGCTTAACTCCTTCTTTAACATTAAATGAAGGAACATCTTTAAAGCACATTAATATTTCATCTTTAGAAAGTGATGATACATTTCCACTAAATAAAGCCTCGCTTATTTTAACAGCTTTTTCATATTCTTCCTTACCATGAAGATCAGTTATTACTTCACGTGCTAATGCTTTATGAGCCTCTCTTAGATGAGGATTAGAATTATGCTTCTTTTCTAGCTCTTCTATTTCTTCTTTACTTAAGAATGTTAATTTCTTTAAGTATTCAATAATCATAGAATCTTCTAGGTTAATTAAATATTGATATAACTCATAAGAAGAAGTTTTATTCTTATCTAACCATAATGCGTTTCCTTCAGTCTTACCAAACTTAACACCATTAGAATCAGTTACAAGAGGCATTACCATTCCGTATAATTCTTTACCAAGTTTTTTTCTAGTAAGCTCTATACCTGATGTTATGTTTCCCCATTGATCTGATCCTGCAACTTGTAGTGTGCATCCTCTTGTTTCATAAAGGTGCATAAAATCAAGAGCTTGAAGTATCATGTATGAAAACTCAGCATAAGTAATACCTGTTTCCATTCTTGATTTTACCTTATCTTTAGCAAGCATATAATTGATATTAAAATACTTACCATAATCTCTTAAAAAGTCTATTACGTTAATGTCTTTTGTCCAATCATAGTTATTAACTACTTCAAAACCAAATATCTCTTCAGCTTGTTTTTTAAGTCCTTTAAAATTGTGTTCTACTTCTTCTTTAGATATCATAGGACGCTCTGCAGTTGGTTTAGGATCTCCTATAAGACCCGTTGCACCACCTACTAATAAAATTGGATGATGTCCTGCCTTAGCAAGTCTTTTAGATATTAAAAATGATGAATAATGACCTATGTGCATAGAATCTGCTGTTGGATCTGTTCCTATATAAAAAGTTAATTTTTCATTGTTTAGTTTATCAATTAATTTTTCATCTGATATGTCTTGAATTAATCCTCTCCATTTTAAATCTTCATATAATGTCATAATAATCTCCTTTCAAAATAAAAAAAATCATCCTTTACTAAAGGACGATTTAATAATCAATAACCGCGGTACCACCTTTGTTCTAGATATATGTCTAGCACTTAGTTTAAGTTAACGCCTTTATTACGTTTTAGCTCCAGAGTCGTAAATTCCTTCATCACTAACAATAATATTTTATTCAATTATTAATGATTTGTCAAATATTTTTAAGCCCCTTTTATTTGTACGTTTGATAAATCGCTTCTAACACCTAGTATAAATTCTTTTGAAGCATCATCTTTTACGTAGATTAATGAACTAGTTGGAACATTGCCAAACACGTCAGAAGAAGTAGTAACACTAGAAAAAACAAAGGTTGACAAATCTATATTAGTTAATTTTGTACATCCATAGAACATATATCCCATATCAACTAAATTTGATGTATTAAATGAAGTTAAATCTAAATTAGTAAGTTCAGTGCAGCGTTGAAACATAGCTTGCATTTCCGTTACTTTTGCTGTATCAAACTTTGATAAATTAATATTTTTCAAGTTATAACAATTATTAAACATATGATTCATTTTTGTTACATTAGATGTATTAAATGATGATACATTTAAACTTACAAGTACGTAGCAATTTTGAAACATAGCTTCCATATTAATTACCTTAGATGTATCAAATTTTGATACGTCTATATCAAGCAATTTTTTACAACCATTAAACATATGATTCATTTTTGTTACATTAGACGTATTAAATGATGATATATTTAAGCTTATAAGCTCATAGCAATTTTGAAACATTATTTGCATATCTTCTACATTTCTAGTATCAAAGTGAGATAAATCTAGACTTTTTATGCTATGACATTCATTAAACATATGATTTATTCTAATTGCTTTTGACGTATTAAATGTACTTATATCTAAATCCACTAACTTATAACATCCTTGAAATATTCCATTAAACATTTCTACATTTCGGGTATCAAAAGACGATAAATCTAAACTAGTTAAATTACCACACCAAGAAAACATTGTTTGCATATCAGTTACCTTTGAAGTAACAAAATGAGTTACATCTAAATTTTCTAATTTTTCTGCATAAGCAAACATACTTTTCATACTAGTTACGTTAGATGTATTAAACTTAGATACGTCAATTTTTGTTAGTGTTTTACATTCTCTAAACATATATTGCATATTTGTTACGTTAGAAGTATCAAATGATGTTAAATCTAAATTTGAAAGACTATTACATCCAGCAAACATATACTGCATATCAACTACATTTGCTGTATTAAAAGAAGATAAATTTAAATTTAACATATTTTTACATTCATAAAACATATTTCTCATATCAACTACTTTAGACGTATTAAAATGTGATAAATCTACATTTGTAAGTTCGAAACAAGATTGAAATAAAGCCCTCATATCAGTTACCTTTGAAGTATCAAATCTTGATACATCTATTGTTCTCAATTTATTACATTCACTAAACATATTTTGCATATCAGTTACTTTAGATGTATC
>FR881474.1:83775-87477 GCA_000434835.1 Clostridium sp. CAG:594 | reverse complement strand
GACTTGGTGAAGTTGGTAAAAATATGTATGCTATTATGCACGATGATGAAATTATTATTATTGATGCAGGAGTAATGTTTCCTAAAGATGAATTAATGGGAATTGATTACGTTATTCCTGACTTTACTTTTTTAAAAAAGAATGAAGATAAGATTAAAGCACTTTTTATAACCCATGGACATGAGGATCATATAGGTGCTATCGCATTCTTACTTCAAAGTGTTAATATACCAGTTATATATGCGCCTAATCAGGCTTGCGGATTAATTAAAAGAAAATTATTAGATAGAAACATTAGCTACGACAATTTAAAAGTATATAACGAGGATACAAAGGTTAAATTTAAACATTTTACGGTGGAGTTTTTTGCAACTACCCACTCTATTCCAGATTCACATGGAATTATTATTTCAACACCTAACGGTAAAATTGTTGAAACTGGAGATTTTAAGTTTGATTTAACACCAATTGGTCCTATGAGTGATATACATAAGATGTCTGATACTGGAAAAAGTGGTGTAAAACTTTTAATGAGTGAATCAACAAATGCCTTATCACCAGGATTTTCAGCTAGTGAATCTAAAGTTGAAGAAGAATTACAAGAAATATTTGAAAAGAAAAAAGGAAGAATAATTGTTGCAACGTTTGCATCTAACATATATAGATTAAAGCACATCGTTGAAACTTGTAAAAAGAATAATCGTAAAATTGCTTTATTTGGTAGAAGTATGGAAAACAATATTGAAATATCAATAGAAGGTGGATACATCAAAGATGATAAAATATTTATTACGCCAGATGTTGCAAATACTCTTCCTGCTGAAGAAGTATGCCTTTTATGTACTGGGTCACAAGGAGAACCACTTGCTGCTTTATCTAGAATAGCAAACGGAACCCATAAACATATAAAATTAAGACCTACGGATACAGTAATATTTTCTTCTAATCCAATTCCTGGTAATAATGCATCGGTTGCTAAGACAATTAACCAGTTATACCTACAAGGTGTTGAAGTCTTTGTTAACAATGCTGAAAATGAAATTCATACATCAGGACACGGAAACCAGGAAGAACTAAAATTAATGATTAGATTGATTGATCCAGAATACTTTATGCCAATACATGGTGAATATAGAATGCTTAAAGCTCACCAAGACTTAGCAATAGACTGTGATATTCCAAAAGAAAAAACTTTCTTACTTGCTAATGGTGACGTTTTAGCACTAGGAAAAGACTATGTAAAAAAAGCTGGTAACATTACCGCGGATGATATATACGTTGATGGTAACAGAATTGGTGATATTGGAAACACTGTAATACGTGATAGAAAAATAATGGCTAATGATGGTATTTTAGTTACTATTTCAAACATTAACATGGAAGAACATAAACTTTTAGGAAAAGTTAATATAACAACTAGAGGATTTGTTTTAGTAAATGAAAATGAAGAACTACTAAAAGACATAGAAGAAGTAGTTACAAACACAATAAATAAAGAATTAACTTGTAAAAACGTTAACTACGGAGAATTAAAAGGACAAATAATTGCTGAATTATTACCATTTATTTATGAAAAAACAGGTAGAAGACCAATTATTATGCCAGTTTTATTAGACGTTAAAAAATAGGAAAATTATTTTCCTATTTTTTTATTTTAAAAATATTTTATAACTTTACCTTTAACAAAATCATCTACACATCTGTTTTTTTCATTTATAGGTACATATTTATCATATTTAAATTCTATTCCAAGTGATTTTAAATATTTATATTCATCTTTGGATTCATAGTATATTGAAAGCATGGATTCATGTGAAATAGAATATAAAAAGTATCTAGAGGCTCTATAAAAAGCTATGTCTTCCGGAGACATTGGATAAATCCAATCATATATAGATTTTCTTTTTAAAAGTTCTTTTTTCATATCTTCATCAAGTTTAAAAAAGCATTTAATAGATAATACTTTGTCTTTATTTTCGGAATCCCTATATTCTATTTCACCAACTATTTTTTTCCTATACTTATTAATAAAGTCATTACAGACAAAATTATAATATTCTACTCCAATCGTGGAAGAAAGAATATCCAATTTACGATCATATATAGAAAACGTTTTAAATTCCTCAAAATTCATATTATCAAAGTCCATAGCAATTCCATATTCTTCATATTTTTCTTTAAAAAACATTTTATCTTTATAGCTTTTAATAAAAGCCTTATATGCCTTTTCAGTTAAAGAAAGATGCTTTTCAAATTTAGAATGATACTCTTCATCATAAACAATCTCATTATCTTTTACCATATCAAATAGTTTTCCGATTAATTTATAAGAAAAATTTTCATAAAATTTCTTTTCATTGTAATTGCAGGCTTTTAAAACTTTCTTAAAAAACTCATCAGTATAATTTGGTGATAATCTATATGTAACAGAAAAATAATCGCATGTTCTAGAAACATAATCTATTAGTTTTTTATATACATCACCTTTAATATCTCTTTCAATATTCATTATCTTCCACCTCTTATTGTGAATAATATCATAAATGTTTTCCAGATACAATAAATACGTTCTAATTCATTTATTTTTTTATTTTAATAGTAAACTTAACACCATCACTTGTATTTTTAACAAAACATTCTCCGTCATGTAGGTCTACTACTACTTTTACTATTGTAAGACCAAGACCAGTACCCTTTTTATTTCTAGTACTTTTATCTTTATAATATGAATTAAATATATTTTTTAAATCACTTTCATTTATGTTATCACCACTATTATATACCTCATAATAAAAGTATTCATCTTTTACATACGTTTTAATAACTATTCTTTTATCCCCCTTAGTAAATTTAATTGCATTAGTAAGTAAGTTTTCTACAACCTTAGTAAACTCTTTTTTATCTACTATTAAATTACCATCTTTACATAAATCTAATTTTGTATTTAATCTTTTATTTTTAATATCAACATCTAACTTTTCTATTTCATCTTTTATTAAAGTATTTATATCTACCTTTTCTTTATTTAATTTTATGTTGCCACTTTCTAGTTTTGAAAGTTCTAAAAACTCATGAACTAAATTACTAAGACGCTCAGATTCACTAATCATAACATTTAAACTTTTTTTACTTTCTTCATCTTTAGCTTCAGATAACATAAGCTGACTATACCCGGATATTATCGTAAGAGGAGTTTTAAATTCATGAGAAATATTAGCAATTAACTTCTTTCTAGCATTTTCTTGTTTTTCTTTTTCTATTAAATCCTCTTTAAGCTTAATATTAGCCTTATTAAGCTCTTTTATATTATCCTCTAGCCTTTTACTCATTATGTTTACATTGTTAAATAAATCGCCTAATTCATCGTTTTGATTGACATTTATTTTCTTATTAAACTTAAGTGCTGCAATATCATCAGTCACTTCTTTTATCTCATTTATCTTTTTACTAAATAACTTAGATATAAAATATGAAAATGCTAAAAGAATTAAAAGAGATATCAAAGATGTTAAAAATATTACTATCATAGTTGTTTTAGCATCTTTTTTTATTGATTCAATAGATGTAGATATGATTGCATAACCACCATTTATTTTTCCAACAAGATGAAGATCATAACCATTTTTCTTATAATTATCTAGTACTATTATTTTAATTTTAGAATTCTTTAAAGAATTTAATAAAATTAAATCAAGATTAGTA
>FR881474.1:53802-83764 GCA_000434835.1 Clostridium sp. CAG:594 | reverse complement strand
ATCAAGATTAGTAAAATTATTATTTATTGTATCTGAAAATATAGTATACATTATATTTAAATTAGAATCTATTATCTTAACTTTAATACCATTATTATTAGCATCATAAATAATGTCAGTAATATTATTAGAATCATTTGTTTTTGAAATATTAGAATATACACTTTTTAACTCTTTTTTTTCTAAAGCTAAATATATATCATTAATAGATACTTTAACTATTAATAAATTAATGATTATATTTAAAATTATGAATAAGACTGCTCCTATAAAGATCTTATATTTTATTGATACTCTTTTTTTATTTGGCAAAGATGTAACCTGTTCCACTAGCTGTTTTAATGTATTTTTTATTCTCATCTATTTTCCTTCTTATTCTTTTTATATTAGTATCAACAACACGATCATCACCAAAGTAATCTATTCCCCAAACCCTATTTAATATTTGGTCACGAGTTAATATGATATTAGGATTAGAAAAGAAATATTCTAGTATCAAATACTCTTTTTTAGTAAGTTCTATTAATCTTCCATTTTTTCTTACTGCACGCTGCTCTTTAACTAATTCTAACTCATTATCACTATCTAAATTAATTAGTTTTTTTATTCTAAGAAGTAAAACATCTAAATTAAATGGTTTCGTAATATAATCATTTGCTCCCACTTCTAATCCTTCTATTTCATCTTCATCCTCCGCTTTAGCAGTTAACATAATAATTGGAACATCACTTATTTCTCTTATCTTTTTTGTTGCAGAAACCCCATCCATCTCTGGCATCATAACATCCATTAAAATAAGGTCTATACCATCTTTATTTTGAGTAAATATCTCAAGTCCTTTTTTACCATTTTCTGCTTCAATGCAAGTAATATCAAACTTACTTAAATATTTTTTAATTATTGTTCTAATACCCGTTTCATCTTCTACTATTAGTACTTTAAGCATATAAATACCTCCTAATATTTATATATTATTATAAAGGTTTGTTTAAAATGTGTCAAAATATGTAAGAAAAAAGAAGAAATTACTCTTCAGTCTTTTCTTCTTTCTTTTTTGATGGTTTTTCATCCTTAATCTTATCTTTTACTAATACTTCTTTTCTAGATAAGTTTAACTTACCATTTTTAAAGCCTGTTGCTTTAACAATTATTTCATCTCCAACGTTTACAACATCAGATGTCTTAGCAACTCTCTTATCTGATAATTGAGAGATGTGAACTAATCCTTCGCATCCTTCCCAAAGTTCTACAAAGCATCCTAATTCTTCTATTACTTTTACAACACGTCCAGTATAAATCTTACCTATTTCTACTTCCTTTATAACGTTTTTAATCATATCAGCAGTTTTATTAATTATATCACTATCAGTATGATAAATAATTACTCTTCCGTCTTCTTCTATATCTACTTTAACAGCATTCATATCAGTTACAGTCTCAACGTTTGAAGCCTCTAAAATAATCTTTGTAATCATTTCTCCGCCTTTACCAATAACGTCTTTTATCTTTCCAGGATCAATTGTAAATGTAAGAGTTTTAGGAGCATACTTACTAACTTCTTTTCTTGGTTCTTTTATTTGTTTTGCTATTACCTTTAATATTTCAAGTCTTGCTTTTTTAGCTTGTGCTAATGCCTTACTTAATATTTCTTTAGTAATACCTTTTATTTTTATATCCATTTGAAGTGCACAAATACCATCTTTTGTACCTGCAACCTTAAAGTCCATATCACCTAAATGGTCTTCCATACCTTGAATATCAGTTAATATTGTATAGTCATCACCATCTGTAATAAGTCCCATTGCAATACCTGCAACTGGAGCTTTTATTGGTACACCAGCAGCCATTAAAGCCATACATCCAGCACAAATAGATGCTTGTGATGATGAACCATTTGACTCTAATATTTCTGATACAACACGTACTGTATATGGAAATTCTTCTTCAGATGGCATAACTTGAGCAAGTGCTCTTTCTCCTAATGCACCATGTCCTATTTCACGGCGTCCTGGAGCACCATAACGTCCTGTTTCACCAACAGAAAATTGTGGGAAGTTATAATGTAACATAAATCTTTTTTGATCTTCTGGAGAAAGACCATCTATTATTTGATGTTCTCCAAGTGCACCTAATGTTACAACTGACAAACTTTGTGTTTCACCACGAGTAAATAAAGCAGAACCATGCGTTCTTGGAAGTAAATCAATGTCTGTTGAAAGAGGTCTTATCTCAGTCATTTTTCTTCCGTCTGCACGTTTTTTCTCTTTAACAACAATCTTTCTAAATACTTCGTATTCAATCTTTCCTAAACATAACTTAACCTTTGTTAAAAGTTCGTTTAAAGCGTCCTTATCTAAATCTTCATTTTCATATTCAAATTTAGCTACTACGTCTTCTTTTACTTTGTCTATTGCAGCATATTTTTCTAGTTTATCTTTAATACGCATTGCACTATCTAATGGTTCTTTTGCTAGAGATAAAATCTCATCTTTAAGCTCATCTGTTATTTCTAGAGCTTCATACTCCATTTTTTCTTGACCTATTTCTTTTATTATTTTATTTTCAAACTTAACTAGTTCTTTTACTGCATCATGGCCAAACATTAATGCCTCAAGCATATCATCTTCACTTACTTCTTTAGCTCCTGCTTCAACCATATTAATTGCATCCATTGTACCTGCAACAGTAAGATCTATATCTGTTTTTTCTAACTCTTCAACTGTTGGATTAATTATAAATTCTCCATTTATTCTTCCTACTTTAACACCTGCGATTGGTCCATCAAAAGGAACCTTACTAATAGATGTTGCAATAGATGATCCAAGCATTGCAGTAAGCTCAGGTGAATTATCAGGATCTACTGATAAAACGGTATTTACAACTTGTACTTCATTTCTAAAATCTTCTGGAAATAAAGGACGCATTGGTCTATCTATCATTCTAGCTGCAAGTGTTGCATTCTCCGTTGGTCTTCCTTCTCTTTTAATAAATCCACCAGGTATTTTACCTACTGAATATAACTTTTCTTGGTATAAAACCATTAAAGGGAAAAAGTCTGATAATATATTAGCATCATGACTTACACATACAGTTGATAATACTACTGTATCACCATATCTTACTAATACTGCACCATCAGCTTGTTTAGCTAATTCTCCCACTTCAACAGTTAATTTTCTACCTCTAAATTCTGTTTCAAATATTCTTTTTTCCATTATTACATCTCCTTAATCTATATAAAAAGACACCCAAAAAAGAGTGCCTACTTTACAAAATAAATTACTTTCTTAATCCTAATGACTTAATTAATTCACGATATCTATTAATGTCAGTCTTCTTAAGGTAATTAAGTAAATTACGTCTTTTACCAACCTTCATTAATAATCCTCTTTTTGAATGGAAATCATGAATGTTTTCCTTTAAGTGATTAGTTAATACGTTAATTTCTTTAGTTAAAACTGCAATTTGTACTTCTGGAGAACCAGTATCTCCTTCGTGAGTTGCATACTTCTTTATAATTTCTTGTTTAACTTCTTTTTTTAACATAAGTATATTCCTCCTTTTTTTATTTATTCGCCTATACCTAAGATGTGGTTAGGAGTACTTTCCAAACACCCGAGATAAGGTAACACTAATAATATACTATTTTTTTTATGTTTTTTCAAGTACTATTTTTGATTTTCCTTTTGTTTTACATCTTCATCGACAAATCTTATTTCAAAATCTATTTTACCTTTTCCTTTTTCATAAACAAGTTTTGAATTATTATTTATTTTTTGAGCAGGTTCTATCGAAACTATTTCATCATCAACAAATCTTCCTATTTCAACTATTTCTTTTCCTTTAAACATTTTATTATCCTTTCTATATAAACATTTTATATGGTTTCATCTTATTTTTATCTTTATCATAAGTTTTATATATTGCAACTACGTTATCTTTATATATAAAAGTTACCATATCAGTATTATATTTATTATTTATTATCGCACCGTTTTTAACCTGTTTAAACAATGTGCTATCTATTATAACACAATTTTCATCTTTTAAAACATCAGTTATTGTTAAAACATTATAGTTGTTATTTTCCATATCTTCTAATGAATATGAATCGTTTATTAAAAACTTACCTTGTCTTGTCCTTATTAAATCACTCATTACTCCAAGTATTCCAAGTTTTTTATTAATATCTTTAATTAAACTTCTTATATATGTGCCTTTAGAAACTGATACTTTAAACTTATAATAATTATTATTCAATTCTAATAATTTTATATCTTTTATTTCAACCATTCTTTTTGGAAGGATAACTTCTTTTTTTTCTCTTGCATATTCATATAATTTTTTACCATTTATTTTAACTGCAGAATAAATTGGAACTTCCTGATTATACATACCAATAAATGATTTTAATACATTTTCTAGCTCATTTTTATCAAGACTTGCTTGTTTTTTTTCTATAATAGTTCCATCTGTATCTAATGTGTCTGTTAAAATACCTAATTTAACAGTTGCAATATACTCTTTATCATTTTTTGTTAAAACTTCCACTAACTTAGTTGCCTTACCCACACATAACACTAAAACTCCCGTTGCAATGGGATCTAAAGTTCCCGTATGACCTATTTTTTTAGTATTTAATAATTTACATGCCTTATTTACAACATCCCTGCTAGTTATTCCTTTTGGTTTATTAACTACTATTATTCCGTCCATTTATATCACCTAGCTCTATTTTAACATAAAAAAAGGAAAGTTTTTACTTCTTTCCTTATTTTCTAACGTATGAAATATCAGTTTCTATTTTATTTTCATCCGAATATTTAACAGGATTTTCATAATATTTTTTAGTTTCGTTATCTAACTCAGAATATTCTTCTTCTCCGTTAACAGAAACAGATGGTACTTCATAGTAATCATCAACATTACTACGATATAAAGCTATGTTATTAATTTCGTCTGTATAAGCTTTATATTCTTGTTCAGTTAATGAACCTTTGCGATATGCTTTTCTTATATATTTGTAAGTCTTATCAAATATATCATCTCTATTATATACTTCTTGTACCTTACCAAATACATTACTAACCTCTACCTTATCAGGACAAATAGATAATACTTCTAATAATTGACCGATAACAGTTTTAACTCTTATCTTATCTCCTGCAGTCTCTTCCATAGAATATTCTAGTTCATTAATTATTCTAGCTGAAATTGTATTAACAGCTTTATCATATTTCTTTTGTTCTTCTTCATCTAAAGAGCTAGTTCCAGAAACACGTAATTTCTCTTTTAATTTATTTAATTTGTTTCTTGCCATAAATAATCTAACACCATTTACAACATCTATTTGTTTTATTCCTTCTATGGCTTCTTTTTTCTCTTCAGCACTATTACTATTTACTAATGCCTTTTTATATACCTTTAATCTATAATCTTTTCTTGATATTAAGAAAGGACGTAATTGACGCATCTTAGCCCAGAATCCAAACTGTTTAGCAGGTCCTTCTTCCTTAGTTAATTTGTATGTGTTTTGTTGTTGCATATTATACTTATTAACAACAGTTTCTACCCTTTGGCCGAAAGTTATTTCATCAAAGTTTCTAGCATATTTAACTAAGAAATCAAATAACCTTACAACAGAATTTATCTTTCCAGATTCAATTTTATCTACGTCAGAAATATTATTAATTACTGCTTTTTCTATATCTTTTAAATGAACATCTAAGCAATCAGCTAATCTTTTAGTTATTGCATCTAATCTTTTTAATAATTCTTCTTTTGTTTTTCCATCTTTTAATGCATTTACTTTATTATATGCATCAACAAATTCAGCTGGATCAAAATTATTTTCAGCAATACTTTTTTCTACCTTTTCTACTGCTTTTTTAGCTTCTTCTATCTTTTCTTTATCAGCAGGGTCATCTTTTCTATCATCTGATGGGTCCGCATTTGTAATACCATTTTCATCTTCTAAAGCAGAATATGATACTATTATATTTTCAATAGCTGGATGACGCATTAAAAATTCTCTATATAATTCACTTTCTAAAGAAGCATACTCATCTTCTAAAGGATTTTCAGAAATAAGTTTATAATATTCATACACCATCTTTGGATCCTTTAAAATCAATAAATATTTAGCTTGCTTTTTAATTGTGTCCTTAAGTTCTTTTAATGCGGCTTTTTTATCTAAATCTATTACACGATTTGCAAATTCAAAAGCATCATCTAAAGCTTTATCCTTATCTTTAATAGTGTCATCTGCTTGAATTTTTAATACGATTCTTCTTTTTTCTTCAGCATATGTTTTTTCAACATTTCTATATTTATCAATTATGTTTTCTAATACTTTTTTATTTTTATTTCTTCTTTCAACAAGATTGAAATTTTGCTTTGAAGGATTATATAATCTTTCAAAATTATAACTTGCTCTTTCTTTCTCATTCATCATTTCAAAACTCCCCCTTTTGTTTGAATGCCCTATATACTAGCACTTTTTTTATCAATTGTCAACTTCTTTAATCCTTTTTATACTTAAAAGCCTCAAAAACAAAGAAAAAACCGCTATTAAGGCAGCTTTTTTCTACTTATTATACATTCTTGATATAAATATATTATTTACTTCTTCTTGTAGTTTTACATCCTCTATGTTATTTAAAGATAAACTATTACCTAATACTTTTCCTTCACAAACTACACACTTATTAGATACAATGTCATCCAAATTAGAAACTTGTATTAGGAAAAAGTAAATTTTTCTATTATAAACAACTTCATCTAATACATAATATTCTAAATTATCTGGTAACTTAACTATCTTATCTATCATAATGACTTACCTCCAACACCTTTTAATAATTCTTCAACAGATACCCAAGCTTGAGACGCTCCATTTTTATTTGCTACATCAACCGCTATTTGACTTGGATCAACACCTGTTTGATTACAAAAATCTGTAATTGATAGACCATTAGTATTAATAGCTTGTCCTAAAGAACCATCCGGATTAACAACTCTAAATGATTTAAATATAGAATCTCCATTAACGTATTTAGAAATTAAGTTTTCGGTATGAGTACCACCGGTAGCCCAACTTGCCGTATCATGTCCTACGGATACATTGTAATCACCTACATTACCACCTATCTTTATTCCTGATGTTGGATCTTGAACAACTTTTGTTGGTGTAACTTGTGAAGGTTCTGGTATCGTAGGATCCCCATGTGGTTTTATGGTAGTTGTTACAGGGTCAGCTGCTCCTAATTTAGCCTGTGCCAAATTGTATATAGAACTTGCAACATTAAGTCCTAGACCTGTATAAATTGCACCATTTAAAAACCAAGTAGCATCTCTGCAAAATTCTTCCGACTTAAAGTATTTCTTTAATTGCTCTATCTTACCTTTTATTCCAGGCTCTGGTTCCGTTACTTCTTCTACTGGTAATTCACCACTTAACCTTTGTGCTTCTAATTTTTTTCTTCTCTTAGTAATTAGTCTTTTAGCGATACCACCTGATATTGCTAAAACAGACACTCCAACAGTTCCACATGTGAAGAATACGGCTGCACCAACACCAATTCCTGCTGCTAACATAGCCCAAGTTTTCCAAGTTTTCTTAGGTGCATTTTCTATTATAACAGGAGTTTCAGGAACCTCTAAATTTTCATCTTTATCATCTTTTTCACTATTCTTCTCGTGTTCTTTTATCTTTTGGTCGATTTCTGCTGCTCTTGCTTGCAAATCATTTTTTTCATCACCCTCTGGCATTTTATTAATAAGATCACAAGCCTTATCAAGAGCATTCCTATCATAATTTTTTTCAGCTTGATTTAAATATTCATCAATTAAATCAACACCTGTCAAATCATCAATAGAATCATTTTTTACTTGCTCATCATAAGAAGCTTTTTCAGAATAAGAAATATATATTTTATGCATTTCTTTATTTCTCATCAACGCTTCATCAAAGGCAACTCTTAAAATTCTTTGTAATTCCTTATCCTCTAATTCTATTTGTGCTAAAACCTTTAGAGCTTCATATGCCTCCTTAGCAGAAGAACCTTTTGAATAATATCTACCAATTAAGTCAACTCTTAGTTTCATATAATGAGTCATAACTTTTACTTGAGCCTTTTTATCTTTTGCAATTGCATCGTCAATTGCTTCAAACTCTTTATTGATAGAATCATCTAGTTCTTTATCAGTCATATCAGTATAAGTACTCAAATCCTCTATCGCATCTGATGCCTCTTTTTGTCTTTCTGAAATTAAGCTATCTTTTTCTTCTTCAGTTAAATTAGGATTTCTTCTTATGTTTTCTATTTCGTTTTCCATGCTTACTTTGGCATCTTCAATTAACTGATCATTAAATTTTACTTTTTCATTTTTTTCTCTTATTATATCATGTCTTAACTTAGCATAATTAGATTCTGTTTGCGCATAACTTTTTGCCATGTCTTTCAAATTAGATACAGCCTCATTTGCTTTTTTTACTAGATCAGATTTAACAGGCACAAAATTAGTACTAGCATCTTTATTTCTTCTTAACCTTTCAATTTCTCTTCTTCTTTGTTCATTAGCTTCAAAATCAGGCATACTATATGTTTCTGGGTCAACGGTGTTTAAAGTTTCTTCATCAGATATGTTTTCTGGATGATCAATTTCACTACCATCAGGAGTATTTTGAACTACATCATTATTTTTATTATTCTTTAAGCTTTCAATTTGAGTCATATTAGTCCTTATTTGAGCATCAATTTGCCTAATTGCTTCATCAAATCCAGCTAAATTATCAAGATTAGCACCTTGTTTAATAAGTTCTTCTTTTCTTAGTATGTTTTCATTTTTAGCACTTTGTAATTTTACATTTTCACTTGTTAATCTTTCAATTTCCTCTTGATTAGCTAAATTACGGCTAGTTGATATCATTTCAAAGAAACTATCTCCTTCACTTCTTGAAATTTTACCTTCTTTTACAGCTTCATCAATTTTATCCACTAATGAATCTAAGGTTTCGTTATTTGTTATTCCTAATTCCATGATTATTTCGTTAGCTCTGTCTGTCGTCATTTTTTTCACCTCTTTTATAAAGATCTGAAATAAGCTCTAAATTATCGTTAGCACGTTCACTAAAATAATTTAGTACTGGTGTTAACACATTCTTGTTTTTTTCAATAACAAGGCCATTTTCCAAGCATTTAAACACAACAAATTCCTTAGTTGGTTCTTCTCTTTCATCCAATTTGTTAACAAATATGTATCTTACACCTTCATACTCTGTTTCGTCTAATGTGATATACACACCGCTAGAAAGTTTAAATACATCATCTTTTTTCACATTCATTTTAACGTCTCCTTTATACATTTTATTACCTACCAAACTTAAACACAACATACCCAACTACTGCGATTACAACTATTATTATAGAAAGTATAATAACACTTATTTTACCACTCTTAGTAATAGGAAGTCCCGTATCATCACCTTCATCATACATACTAGATAAATATCTTTCATATGAATCAGATAAGTAAAAACGATCTCTAGTTTTAAAAATACTTTCAAAGTAGTTTTTAAAGCTTATCGGTAATTTTCCCTTATTTTTATTATATACTTTTTCAACTTCTAAATTAGATGCATTATCATCTATTTTCTCATCAGTTAATAATTCCAAACTAGTTACCGCAAACGCATATAAATCAGTTTTATCAGAAACTATTTTATAAATTCCATCTTGATACTTTATGTCTACTTCATTATTAACAACGTTTTTCTTAATAACAAAACTGTCACAATCTATTAGCCTTACATTACCATTTTTATCTAAAAATATGTTATCAAGATTTAAATCGCATATATATATCTTTTTCTTATGGAGTTTTTTCATAACTTCTTCTATTTTCTTAATTATTTCTATTTTTTCTTCAAAACTATATTTCTCTGTGTTTTTCGATAGAGATGCACCATCTGGTAAATATTCCATTATATAACCAACAAATACTCCATCATAATAAACCAAATGCTTTGGTTTTACTATCTCTTCTATATCAATATCTTTTAAATATCTAAGTGTCTCTTCCCTATCTTTTATATAAGTAAACGAAGTTGATGTAAACATTTTAAGAATTCTTCCATCTTGTGTTAAATATATGTTACCTGATCTTCCAGATGCTATTTTTTTTACTAGTTTCAAATCTTTATAATTAATGGAATCTTTTGGAATATCCCTAAATTTATCATTTAATCTTCTTGTTATTACCGCAGATGAAACATTTATGCTAAGTACGCTTCCTTCTTCATTAATACCAACCTCATAAAAGCCTAGAGAATGATATATGTTATACATAATGCTATCATGTTCATCAATCGTTACCGTAACGCATCTAGAACCTACTTCTCCTGCTACATAAATAACGGCTTCAATAAGAAGTCCTTCCATATTCTTATCCTTAAATTCATCTAACACATATAGTTTATTAATTTCAACAGAAGATGAATTATTACTTGTTTTAAATTCAAACGAAGCATACCCAATTAACATATCATTAGTTTGAATTACTATGGTAAGCTTATTTTTAAAATATTCTGGAACAATGTAATCATCTATATCCGCTAAACAGTCTCTTTTTATATTTTCACTAGAAAAAGTATTAATAATATCTGAAAAGATATCAAAATCAGTTTCAAGTATTCCAACGTTAAGATTTTCCTTTTTAACTAAATTAATCATATATATCACCGGCCGAATTATATTTTATTAATATAATTATATATTATTTTTCTTTTAATTTCTACAAAAAACGAAAAAAAGATAGAAAAAATCCACCTTTTTATTATATTTCAAAATCTAGTGTTAAAGATGCTTTGTTATATATCTTAATTACATCCTTAAATGAAGAAGCATTTTCCTTTACACTAACTATTATTTTAACTGTTTTTAAAGTACCAGATTTAATAATCTCTCCTTTTGCTATTTTGGTTTTTTCATCATCATTATATAAACCAAATTTTAACTTGCTATAAATAGCAGATGCATCTGCTGAAGTTACTCCACCATCACCATTTAAATCATATTTTAAATCCGGGCTTTTACTTGCTGCTACTTTATAAATAAATAATTCAAAATTATTAATATTAGATATTTTTACATCATTTTCAGATTTATTAAATATATCAAAAGAATAAACAACTTCGTCACCAGGATTTTTAACTTCAACACTAAAATTATTTATGCTTTTTTCTGATATATTTGGAGTATCCACCACACTTGCACTTCCGTTTTTTCTAACTAATTTTAAATTAGAAAAATAAATATCATGCCTTATATCACTTACGTAAACACTATTAGTTTTATCATCAAAAGTAATTATGTAAGTAGAATCTAAATCATCATTGTTTTTATCATACGGATCTTCAAAATCATTTAAATAGCCATCTTCTATTAAACCGGTTACACTACTACAACTATCTTCATCTTCATTATTTTCTAACATGCAAGTTTTAGCTGCTCTTTTAATAGCATTCATACTAATATCATTAGCATTTTCTCTGGATTTTTTAATTTGTTTATTTACATTTACAGTTGCTATTACCATTATTATAGCAAGAACTACTATTACCGCTAAAAGCTCAATAAGTGTAAAACCTTTATTATTTTTTCTCATGAATTTTCTCCTATCTATCATACATTAGAACATTATCACATTAACGATTAATTATCAATATATATTACAAAAAAAAGATAGAAAAATCTATCTTTTTTAATCTTTATTTATTTTATTTATTATGTTTTCTATTTTGTTTCCATACTCAACTGATTCATCATATATAAATCTTAAATCTGGAATTCTTCTTATCTCTAACTTTCTTTTAGCAAGTTCTGTTTTAATAAATCCTTTTGCACCATTTAGATCATGCAAACACTTATCTTTCTTATTTTGATCTAAAACAGTGCAATAAACTTGCGCTAAAGAAAGGTCAGTATCTACCTTACAATAAGTAATTGTTACAAACTTAATGTCACAATCATTTACTTCATTTTGTAATATGTCACTTATTTCTCTTACTAATAAATTTGCTATTCTTTCTGTTTTAACGCTCATAACTTACCTCTTTATTTCAACAAGTTCATATGCTTCTATAATATCTTTTTCTTTAATATCACCGTAATTTTCTAGTGTAATACCACATTCAAATCCTGCTTTTACTTCTTTTGCTTGGTTCTTTTCCCTTTGAATTGTGTTAATTGCACCATCATATATTACAATACCATCACGAATAACACGTGCTTTAGCACCCATTTTAACTATACCGTCTAAAACGTAACATCCTGCGATATTACCAGTTTTAGAGAATTTATATATCTTTCTTATTTCAGCTGAACCAATTGTTTTTTCTTCGTATTCAGGATCTAGCATACCTTTCATAGCAGCTTCCATTTCTTCTACTACTTTATAAATTATGTTATGAAGTCTAACATCTACACCATACTCTTTTGCAATATCAAGTATTTTAGCTGATGGTCTTACGTTAAATCCAATTATGATTGCACTAGATGCATTAGCTAAAACGATATCACTTTCGGTAATAGTACCAACACCACTTCTTATAACGTTTAGTTTGCATCCTTCAACATCTATTTTAGATAACGTGTTTTTAACAGCTTCTTCACTACCTTTAACGTCTGCTTTTAACACGATGTTAATCTCTTTTAAACCTTCTGATATCTTACCAAATAAATCATCCAAGCTTATTGCACTAGCTAGCGTATTTGACTTTAACTTAGCTACTTCACTTCTTTGTTCTGCAACGCTGTGAGCTTGCTTTTCTGATTCAAAGGCCATGAATTTATCACCCGCTGTTGGAACTCCTGATATACCAGTTACAGAAACAGGGGATGAAGGAAGTGCTTCAACAACTTCTTCACCTAAATCGTTTTTAAGAGTCCTTACCTTACCAAAATACTCACCAATAACAACTGGATCTCCTAATCTTAAAGTACCATTTTGAACAAGTAAAGTAACAACTGAACCTACGTTTTTATCTAATTTAGATTCTATTACAGTACCCATTGCATAACGCTTTGGATTTGCCTTTAATTCTTGCATTTCAGCTATAAATAACAAGTTTTCTAATAATTTATCAATTCCTTCATGAGTTTTTGCAGAAATAGGAACAAATAATGTATCTCCTCCCCAAGAATCAGGTGTAAGACCATGTTCACTCATTTCACGCATTACCCTGTCAGGATCAGCTCCTGGTTTATCCATTTTATTTATCGCAACTATTATTGGAACTTTTGCTGCTTTAGCGTGATCAATTGCTTCTATTGTTTGAGGCATAACACCATCATCTGCTGCAACAATTATAATTACTATATCAGTAATAGATGCACCTCTTGCCCTCATTTCAGTAAATGCAGCATGTCCTGGAGTATCAATAAAAGTTATTTTCTTACCATTATAACTTACTTGGTATGCTCCTATATGCTGAGTTATACCACCAAATTCACCTTCTATTACATGACTTTGTCTAATGGCATCTAAAAGAGACGTTTTACCATGGTCAACGTGTCCCATTATTGTTACAACAGGAGGTCTTTCTTCTAGATCCTTTGGATCATCTGTTACCTCAAACTTTTCAAAGTTTGCAATGTCTTGCGTTTCTTCTCTTTTTAATTCTTTATTGTATTCTAACGCGATAACTGATGCATCATCAAAACTTATCGATGCATTCATACTAGCCATAATACCCAAAGTCATTAATTTCTTAATTAAATCAGTAACCGAAACAGAAAGTTCTTTTGCAAACTCCTTAATTGTCATTCCTTCTTTGTATAAAATAATGTTAGAGTTAGACTCCGTTTCATTAGAAACTAGTTTTTCCTTGTTTTTATACATTTCTTTTTTAGCTTTTTTAATATCTTTTTTATCGTTTTTCTTATTTTTCTTCTTTTGTTTAACCGGTTTTGGCTCACTGTTATAAACCGCATCCTTTTTATCTATTAAAGTATCAATAGCTTCGTCATAATAATCATCTTCGTCCATTTTTTTGATTATTTCTTCATCTACTACGCTTTCTTCTTCTGGTTCGTTTGAAAACGCATTATCAAGTTCAACGATAGAATCATCCGAAAGCATATCGTCTTCATTTTTAACATCAATTCCCAACTTACCACACATCTTTATTATTTCTTCTACACTTTTATTCATATCTTGTGCATATTCTAAAACACTCATCATGAGACAAATCGCCCCTTTCCTTATTTATTTATAGCTTTTTCTAACTCCTCATATACCTCCTCAGGTATTAAAACTTCTAAATATTTTTCTAAGGCTTTAGTTTTTCTTGCCATATCTACTACTTCTAAATCTTTCTTTAGGTATGCTCCTCTTCCGTTTTGCTTGCCAGACTTATCAACCGTTACTTTACCGGTATTATCTCTTACTACCCTAATTAATTCTTTTTTAGGATATTTTTCTTTAGTTACAACACAAGTACGCATAGGAACTTTTTTTTGTTTCATTTTAAATTACACCATCCTTTAGGATAAAGCATTTGTAAGGTCTATTTTTTCTTCCTTTACTTGTTCAGGCGTTTTAACATCTATTCTGTAATGTGTTAGGCGCGCTGCAAGTCTAACATTTTGACCTTTCTTACCAATTGCAAGTGATAAGTTATCACCTTCTGCAACTGCTAGTGCTTCTTTTTTCTTTTCATCTAATATATATACTTTTACATCTTTTGCTGGTGATAAAGCATTTTTAATGAACGTAATTGGATCTTTATCATATTTAACTACGTCTATTTTTTCTCCACCTAGTTCATTTGAAATACGATTAATTCTAGAACCTTTTTCACCAATACAAGCGCCTACTGCATCTACGCTTTCATCTTCTGAGTAAACAGCTATTTTACTTCTTGAACCTGCATCTCTAGCTACACTATATAATATTACTGTTCCATCATTTAATTCAGGAATTTCATTTTCAAGTAATCTTTTTACAAAACCATAGTGACTTCTAGATAGTAAGATAAGAGGACTTTTTCCGGTATCATCTATTTTTGTTACATATACTTTAACAGATGAACCCATTTTTAACTCTTCGCCATGAATAAGTTCACTCTTTGGTAAAATACCATGCATTCTTCCTAAGTCAACGTAATAATTTTGAGAATCTTCACGTGATAAAGTACCAACTAACAATTCTCCTTCTTTATCCTCGAACTCAGCCATAATGCTTTGTCTTTCTGCTTCTCTTACCTTTTGAACTAAAATTTGTTTAGCTGCTTGCGTTGCAACACGTCCAAAGTCCTTTAAAGGAACTTCTTCTTCTATCGTTTCGCCAACGGTTATATCAGGAACAATTTTCTTTGCATCTTCAAGTAAGATTTCAACTGTCTCTTCTCCTGCTTCATCTTCTTCACCGTCAGTATACTCACTAACTACTTTTTGATAAGAATAACCTTTTATTTCTCCTGTTTTCTTATTTATATCTATTCTGATATTTGGAAGATTAGTTTCCTTTGCATAAGCCTTAGAAAGAGCTTGTGTCATTCCTTCAAAAATAACTTCTTCACTTATTTGTTTTTCTTTGCATATAGCTTCTAGTGCATTAATAAATTCTTTACATTCTTTACTATTCATCTTAATTTTCTCCTTTTTCTAATGAGCAAACGTCTAATACATATGAATCATCAAATTCATCTTCAAGGGTATCAATAAGTGGATTTATAATCCCTGTTGCTAAAACACAAGTATCAACATCAACAAATGGTTCCTTATCTATTACCACTCTAAGAAAATACATAGCACCTTCCTTAACATATTCAACATCACAAAGTTTAATGTTGTTTTCCTTAAGAGGTTCTTCTATTAACTCTCTTACTTTAGCATCCATCTTTAATACCTCCTTCAAATATAAAGAGCAGGACTTTTTGTGCCCTACTCTTCGTTGCTACAAGTATTATAACATAAAATAGTATAATTGCAATACTTTTTAAAATAGCACTTTACATATTAAGTTTCTTTCTAACAAATGGAAAACCATTATATTTTTCTATTAAATCACCATCTAAATATTTTGAGTTTTCTCTTATTAAACGCATTGCATGATCAGAGCTTATTTCTTTATCATTATAAGGAAATTTTAAATTTTTATCATTAAAGCAAGAACAATTATTTTCTTCCATATATCTTATAATATTTAAGAAAAGCTCATTTAATGCTAATTTATAATCATCTTCATCTTTATTTTTAACACTATCTATAGCATCATAAAGTTCGTTTAATAAAGCATTTGGAATAACAATATCATCTAAATTAAGTTTTTCTAAATTAATTGCAATTCTATTTTCTTTTTTTCTTTCAATATTTTTGCTATCAGAAGAAAAGTGAACAGGAACTTTAGAATTTTCAAGACAAAAATTAATATATTTTTTTATCTTTTGAAGATTTTCCCTATTTCTTTTATTCTTCTTTATTTCATTAATCATGTTAACATAATAAAGATGCTCTTTAGTATAATATTTCTTATAACATATTATACCGTTATAATCCTTACTTATTTTTCTTTCTAGTTCATTTTCTTTATCTACATCGGATGCAAACCTATTATTTTCTAAATAAAAGTTATAATAATTTTTTATTACTTTAGAAATATAATTTCTTTTAGAGTTTATGCTTTTTTGTCTTTTATAAAAATCTTTATGTGCTAAATCATAAGCATCTATCATTTTGTTTTCTTCTAATAAATATTTATCCAAATTGTAATAGTCTTCTAAATTAAGTCTCCTATATGAATCATATAGTCTTTGTTCTTCTTTATCCTTACTTCTTTTAGGTGCTCTTTTATTTTTCTTAAAGAACTCAATTCTTGCCCTTAGATTTTCGCTTACTCTTTCCTCATTATATTCTCTTCTAATTATAGTTATGTTACTTTCATAGTTCATATCTTTTTCATCCCTTTTTTTCATTTAGCGCTATTATTATATTTAAACTTTTTAAAAAGTCAAATTTTATCTAATGCACATAAAACGTTTTATAATTTCCTAATTTGATGTTATAATTTAAAATAGAGGTGATAAAGATGATATTAAATGCCTTAGAAGAAATGGAAAACAAAGTAAAAAATTGGTTTAAAGATAATTATAAGTACCTACTTGTTATATTAATTTATTTACTTTATCAAAGTAATTTTTTAATTGGATTAATTAGTTCGTTTGGTGTTTCTATATCTAAAATTCCTAGAATACCTAGAATATTTTTGTTTGCTTTAACGGACCTTGTATACGTAATAACACTTTTACTTATGTTTAAAAAAGACATAATAAAAGGTTTTAAAGACTTAAAGAAAAACTTTTCAAAAAGAGCCTTATTATCCGTTAACTGCTGGCTTTTAGGATGCATAATCATGACTACGTCTTCGTTTTTAATTAGTTTAATTTTAAAGCAAAACGTATCAACAAACGAAGCTCTTGTTAGAGAAAGTATTAAATCTGCTCCTATGTATATGCTTTTTACTTGTTCTATTGTTGCACCAATATTAGAAGAAATGGTATTTAGAAAATCATTTTATGGTCTAATTAAAGTTAAATGGTTATTCGTTATTTTAAGTGGTTTATTATTCGGTTTATTACACGTTTTAGGTAGCTTTACATCCCCACTTGACTTTCTATACGTAATACCATATGGTGCAATGGGATCTTGTTTTGCTTACCTTTTATGTAAAACAGACAATATCACACTACCAATAATAATTCATATGCTTCATAACACGGTACTTGTTATGGTTCAAATAATTGGGAGGTAAAAAGTGACTAAAGAAAAAGATGAAACAAAACCTAAGAAGAAAAGAAAATTAAAATGGCAAGTTAAGTTATTTTTACTTATTTTATTTATAATAATTTATGCATTTTTTATTGGCCCTAAAGGAATTTTCATTAAAGACTATAACATAAAAACAAGTAAGATAAGTAATCTTTCAAGTGGTATTAAAATACTTCAAATATCTGATATATATTATGGCTCAACAATTAATAAAAGCGATATAAAAAAGATAGTTAAAAAAATAAACGAAAATAATGTTGATGTAGTTATTTTTACAGGTGACTTAATAAGCAAAAACTACGATATAACAGATGAAGATAAAACATTTTTAAAAAAGTGGTTAAACAAGATAGATACCGAGCTTGGTAAGTATTATACTACCGGTGAAGAAGACTTTGAAGATACTAATGAAATACTTGGTATGGCAGGATTTACTAATTTAAACAATAATCCTCAAAGCATTTATGATGAAAGTAACACACCAATAATAATTATGGATAAAAGTGTCAATAAAGAATACCTAGAAAGTGGTGAGGCTGCTCCTTACTTTAAAATACTTGCCATCCATAATCCTGATGACATAGATGATTTTAATGATGCAAACATCGATATGGCAATTGCAGGTCATACCCTTAATGGAGAGATAAACATTCCAAAGCTTAGAGAATTATTTATATCTAGCAAATACAAAAAAGGATATCAAAAAGTTGGTAATACTAAGCTTTACATAAACGCAGGATGTGGAACTAAAGGTATAAAAGTTAGACTATTTAACCACCCTACTTTAAATTTATACAGAATAAATAAAACATCTACAAAGTAAAATGTAGATGTTATTTTTTTATAGGAAGAGTTATTTTAACGGTTGTTCCCTCTCCCATTTTAGATGTGTATTTCATTGTTCCCTTATGCTTTTCTACTATTTCCTTTGAAAAACATACTCCAAGTCCAGTTCCATTACTTTTAGTCGTGTAAAACGCTGTTCCAATCTTATCTTTAGTAGATTTATCCATTCCAATCCCATTATCACTTATTTCCATAACATAATTACCTTTTTTCTTATAGGTTTTCAAAACTATCTTTCCTTTAGAAGTAATCGCTTCCTTAGAGTTTTTTATTACGTTTATTAATACTTGTTTTATTCTGTTATAGTCAGCTTCTATATAAACATCGTCGTCCTTAATATCTGAAATGAATTTTATGTTATTATCTAAAATAAGTTCAGCCTCGTCACAAACATCATCTAAAAGCATTCCAACTTCCATTTTTTCTTTATCAATATTAAGCTTTGAAACGTTTGAAAAGTCTTTTAATAAAAGAAGAGTTCTATCTATTTCTTGATCAATTATACCAGCATACCTACTTGCTTTTGCAGGATTGTTTACGTCAAACATATCAAGGTATCCTTTGCATACTGCAAGTGGATTCTTTATTTCATGAGTAATTTTAAATAGTGATTCATATAATTTCTTTTCCTTTGTTATTTCTTCAAGAGAACTATAAAGTTCTACAACTTTTGATACCTTATCATAAAACTTTATAATTGCATAAAATACAAGATACATAATTATCCATACTAAAAAAGCATAGCCTAATAATTTAACATTTAGTATATCATTTGGAAAAAATATTGATATTATAATTCCAAACATGACCTTGCAAATTAAAAACACGTTGTTAATATTTATCTTCGTAAAGTACCCAAGAGTAAATATTATTAAATACTGAATTAAAAACAAATATATATTTGAATTATATACATCCCATAAAAATATGGATGTTGTAAATAAAAGAACAACGGATGGGAACACTCTTTTTTTGTATATTGAAAGAAGAAGTGGTATGTTTATTAAAAAACAAGCTGCAATAGGAAGATTACTAAACCTCGAGCATAAGTAATAACTACTAAAAAGTGCTAAATCAAAAAATATCATCTTCTCCCTTTCATCTTTTACCTTCGTGTAAACTACGTACATAAAGTAACAGCATAATGGGAAAAACAAATAAATTAAACTTAAAAATACGGACGCTAACATATAAATCACCCTTTCTCTAAAGATAATTATACGCATGTAGCGTGCCGTATTTTGTCGAATTTTGTAGTTTTTTTAATTTTTTTGTAAATTATTGGTCCTCATTTAATTGCTCAATGCATTTTTTTAATTTTTTAGCATCTTTTTGAAATATTATTTTAATTGTGTTATCTATTTCAACAATGCCTCTTGCTCCAAGCTTTTGAATGCCCTCTTTATTTACCTTAGATGGATCTTTAAGTGTTACTTTAAATCTTGATACACTAACTTCCATGTTGGTAATGTTTTTTATACCACCTAGGTATTCCACTAATTTATTTGCCTCATATTTAAAATCTGGCTTACTAGCTTTAATAACCACTAACGCAATTATTACAAGTACTGCTAGTATAATAACATACTTTAATAACTCTGTCATATCTATCACCTATTTAGAATTATATATCAATAAGCTTTAAAATGCAAGTTTTATATGGACGTTTGACTTGCACTTTTTACAGTAATTTGAATATGCTACTAATGAAAAAGATAGAAAGGGTGAATATTATGTGTAATGATTCTAAAACAAATTCAAAATGCAACTGTATCGCTGAAATATTAAAAGTTATAAATATTCTTCAAAGCGAAGTTTGTCCTGGTGATACTTGCCTTGAAACATGTACAAGAGCATACTTTGGTCCAAACTCAAGCGTTGATTTTAACACAAGACCAGTAACTTTATATACATGTAACGGAGCAGCACTTGCTATGCCAGTATCAAATACACCTAATGAAGAAACTACTTCAAATATATTTAGAGTAGAAAAAGTTGATGGATGCTGTGCTACTTTAAGAGTGTTAACATATAATGCTGGAACAAGTACTTATACTGCAACCAACTCATTTTGCACAGTAAATACTGATTGCTGCTGCTCTATAAAATGTTTAGCAGATACTTACGTTGAAGGTGTTTAAAAAAGGCCACTTAGGTGGTCTTTTATTTTATGTTAGAAATTTCATCTATAAAGATTCTGTCTCCATCACTCGTCATTATGTAATTATCTTTAAAACCAATTATTTTTTTATCTATATTTTTACCATTTTTGTACATAATATTAACATCAGCTTGATAAACATAATCTGGTCTTTTAAATATGTTATTTATCTTGTTTATTAAGTCAGTTTTACTTAATTGTTCACCTCTTATAGCATGCCCATTTATATTATCTTGATTAAAATCAGTTGCATGATAATAAAAATCCTTTTGGACTTTTGATTTTAGATTATTTATTTTATTTTTATAAATTTCCGGAAATTTATCTTTCATAACCATCCTCCCATAAAATTTTATGAGTATACTTGGTTAAAATTACTAAAAGGAGTGAAAAAATATGAAGAAAAACTTAATTAAATATGAAATTATAATTCCTTTGATAGTTTTTTTTATAATTAGCATAGCATCCATTTATAGTGCAAGTTTAAATATTTCTTCTAAATCAATAATAACAAAACAAGTTTTATGGTACCTACTTGGTTTTATTTTAATAATTATAAGTACGAATAAGAATTTAAAGTTTTTAACAAAATATTCATTTTATTTATATATTGCAGGGAACATATTACTTTTCCTACTTTTAATATTTGGCAGTGAAGTAAATGGTTCTAAATGCTGGTTTGTAATACCTGGCATTGGATCTTTTCAGCCTAGTGAGTTTATGAAGCTTATTTTAATTTTGTTTAATGCACACATTTTTGAAGATTATGAAAAAAAACATCCAAAAAGTAATTTTAAGGATGATTTTAAGTTGTTTTTAATAATTATGTTAGTTACCATGATTCCTTCTGTATTAACCTTCTTAGAACCTGATACTGGTATGGTAATAATTTATTTTTTAATATCTTTTGTCATGCTTTTTATATATGGAATTAAAAAAAGTATTTTTATTTGTGTGTTTTTGGTGGTCTCTATTTTAGCGGGTGCATTTTTATACTTTTATTTTAATTTTGAAGACAATTTTATAAATGTTTTTGGTACGTCATTTTTCTACCGAATAGATCGCCTACTTGATTGGTCTAATAAAAGTGGGATGCAACTTACTAACGCAACTGCTGCGATTAAGGCAGCGGGATTGTTTGGTTTTGGAGTTGGCAACACGCCAATTTATATTCCAGAAGCGCACACGGATTTTATTTTTTCTATCTTTGCGAGTAATTTTGGTCTTTTAGGAGCCTCCTTTCTAATTTTTTGTATTTGTTTGTTTGATTTTGGACTTATTTATTTAGCAAGTAAGTGTAATAATAAGTCTCATAGGTACATTATAATTGGTTTTATTACCATGATTTTATATCAACAAATACAAAATATAGGAATGAATATTGGACTTTTGCCAATAACTGGTATAACCCTTCCCTTTATCAGTTATGGCGGTTCATCACTTATTAGTTATATGATTGGAATTGCACTTGTTTTAAATTATGATAGAAATTATGTAAAGTAAAAAATAATTTTGTTGATAAACCTTTATCATTGTTATAAAATCATAATAGGTGATGATTATGTACGACTATTTAAAGTTTGGAAAAGAGTATGATTCATTAACGTATGAAATGAAAAAATATTATAAGGATGAAATAAAAAGATTTTGTAATAATCTTGAAAACAGTATAAATAACATCTCAAGAGGATACAATAACTTTAAAATGGACGCCTTAATAAATGATATGGAAACTACGATTACTAAAGATTCTAGATACTTAGAAATTATGAATAAAATAGCTGACTTAATAAGTGAAAGTAAAAATGCAAAAAACAAAGAGGCCTTTTTGAATAATGAAATTCAAAATACAAAATCTTATTTAAAACGTTCACCACTAAGTGATTATAAAAATGATTTGATGACAATATTAAGACGGCATATTAAAAATGAAATGATTTTAGAGGATGCTTTATATGAGCTTAACGTTCTTTTTAAAAGACTATGTACTAATTTTGAAGAAATAGATGAAAGCCTATTTAAAGAATTATCAAAGATGATAAACAATGCTAAAACGTACGAAGAAGAAAATAATACCAAACAAAAAGAATACGGAGGTTTTAGTGCAATAAACACAATAGATAGATGTAAAGATGCAATTAATAAGCTTCCCGCACTAAAAGCAATAGAATATATTGAAAATGAGTTTAGTATGCTAGATAATAACGAACAGTTAAGTATTATAAGAAATCTTGAATGGGAAACTGTACCAAGCGAAATAGAAGAATATTTAAGTAAAAAAGAAGCTGAAATAAAGGAAGCTAAAAATAGAATGGAAAATTTGAATAATCTATTTATGTAACAGAACTAAGTTAGTTCTGTTTTTATTATTATATATATTTATTAAGGAAATGGTTTAACACTTTTTTCATTCATGTGTTTAAATAGACAAAAAGAAAAAACCTTGATTTCTCAAGGTTTATTTTTTATATGGTGACGCGTATGGGATTTGAACCCATGAATGCCGCCGTGAAAGGGCGGTGTGTTAAACCACTTCACCAACGCGCCAGTTTATAATTATAAAATGGTGGGCCTGAATGGACTTGAACCATCGACCTCACGCTTATCAGGCGTGCGCTCTAACCAGCTGAGCTACAAGCCCATTTCATAGTACTGGTAAAACTGACTATTTAATTCTACTATATATATTTTAAAAAATCAACATTTTTTTGATTTTTTTACAAAAAATATTTTTCACCTGCTTTTTAGAATTGATAATTTTACTTGAATCAGGTGGTTCGAACCAAAATGTATTTATACAAAAACCACTCTCTGCCGAGTGGCTTTATATTCTTCATGGTGGAGCTTAGGGGATTCGAACCCCTGACCTCCTCGGTGCAAGCGAGGCGCTCTAGCCAGCTGAGCTAAAGCCCCAGAAAAATATGCAACAATCAAGTGCATATTAATAATATCAAAAAGATTTATAAAAATCAATACCTAATTTAATTTTTTTAAATATTATTTATCAAGTTCAGGCATACAACCCTCTAACATATTTAATTTTTGAGTTATTTTGTTTTCTTCTGCCTTCTCTATTTCATACCAGCCTTTTTTGAACATAAGATTATAAATTTCTCTTTGAAGTTTTGTTATCTCGTTAAACATATCATTATAATCATTAAATAATTCTGTATTACTAGCTTCAGTTAATGCTACTGCATAGTCTTTTACCATACCTTTTTCTATTGTAAGCATTGTTGTCATATAATCTTTATCATTCATTTCTAAAGTTTCTGGAACTTCGGTTTTTGGATTTTTAATTTTATTATTCATAACATTTCTCCTAACTTAATATATTTAATACCGCACTTAAATTTTCTTTATGAGTTTTACAAACTCTTTCTATTAAATCTTTTATTTCTTCATCTGATACTTTTTCTTTGAAATCATTAATAAGTTTAAAAGCATTAAAATTCCAATTAAACATATCAGATAGATAATCTAGATCCTTTCCCGATATTATAGAAGGAACTTCACTATAATTTTGCATATAAATTCTCCTTTCAACATTATTATGGGTAAATGTATAATTTTATAAACAAAAAAATCACAATATATGTGATTTAATTATCATTTATAAAAGCTAAAATGTTTTCGTATACCATGTCTTTACATTTTTCATTTGAAATTTCGTGTCTCATGTTAGGATAAAGCTTACTTTTTAAATTTGGATACTTTTCTTTTATAAACTTTGTAACTTCGTATAGTTCGTTTTTTAGTGCATCTTTACTTCTGTTAAAATAACCAAATTCATCTTCTTTTGCTACACTTTTGCCGTGACCTCTATGGTCGTGAATAACAACTATATAACCATGATTGCTAAGAAATTTCATAAAATCCTTATATCTTTCTTTATTTTCGGCCATTCCGTGAGATATTTGAACTATTCCTACTGGCTTTTTCTTAGGTTCTTCTATCAAGCCGTAAATCATTAATCCATCATAACTTGATTTTATTTTGAATGCTTCACCTCTAGTATAATTATGCAATAAAAGAGACCATTTTTTAGTCTCTTTTATAAACAATTAACCGCACTTTCAATTAAAATTTCTAATTCTGTATCACTAACGTTTAGTTTCTTTTCCTTCATCCATTCTAATGATTTTTCCAAAGCTTTCCTTTTCTTTTCTTCACAAGTTACATCCTTGCACGTTTGTTCAACGTATTTTACAGTCTTATCTACAATTTCTTTTTTCAACTTATCTTGAATGTATTCTTGATACAAATTCTTTATTCTAATTCCTAGATAGCTAATAACACCGGTAATTATTGCACTAAAAATTTGAATAATGTTGTTGGAAATTGCATTTAAAATATCACTCAATTTCAAAATCCCCCAAAATAATTTGAAGATGCATCTTCATTAGTATAGTATTCAAAATAAAAAATATAGGTTGGTTTATTTTCCTATATTTTTATCTTTTTATAAATTCCTTTAGTGATGATGAGACTTCTTGAGTTTTACCACTTCTTCTTAAATAATTTGGATGATATGTGTAAAATAATTTTTTATTATCAGAGTAAATTACAGGTGAAGAAAGAGTTGGCCATCCTTGCACTTCCCAGCCTAATTCTCCCATAAGCTTAAGTAAAGCATCATAGTATGGATTAGAAGGACCTACTACCGATACCACCTTTTCTATACCTAAGTAATCTATTACGTTAAGAAGGTAGTTTACCGACAGTTCCTTTATTTCTTCATGAAGGCTCGGCGTACCTTTTTTGTGTGCATTGCTGCAAACAAAAAGATTTGACCATGTTATGTTTCCCTGATTTGCAACATCATGGCAGGAAACACTTTCTCTTATAAATTTCCAAAATTCACGATTGCTCATTTTATCTTTCAAAAAATATTCGTTATATTTCATCTCCAAATTTCTAGCTGATGAAAAATCTTTATGACTACCCCACCAAGTATTGGTTTCTTGTCCCATGTATAGAATTTTTCCTTTAACATCATCGGTTAATAAAAGTGGATTTGATAGTTCAAAATCCTTATCAATAAACTTAACTTTTTCTAATACTTCATCATTTAAATCTTGCAATTTGCTCATAATATCACCCTTTAATAGTTGGTATTGTATCATGATTTAAGTAAATGTCAATTTATATTTAACAAAATTTCTATCTACTTTTTAAATTTGTAACTCTTAATTGGTATTTCTTCTATAATTGGATAATCTCTTTCCAGGCATGATGAATATTTCAAATAATCAGAATAGAATTTTGAATTTTCGCTATACAGTTCTCTTTCTATATAATTCAATCCATCTATAACATTATCCGTAACATAATATAAATCGCTTAAGTTAAAAGTATTTAAAAATGTAATTAATTCATCCCAACTGTTTTCTAAATTAAGAATAACTATTGGTTTATCATGTTCTTTATTTTTCTTTTTATCGATAGCTTGAGTTATTTCTGCTATAGTTCCTATGCCACCCTTCATAAAAAAAAGTGCATCACTATTATCAATTAATGCCTTTGTTACATCAGATTGCTTATTCAAAGAAATAATATTAGGTCCATAAAGACAGTTATTATACTCTTTGGCCAGGCTATGATAGCAATCATAAACAATAGTCCCATAATTAAGATACTCTAACTGATCATACACCAATGATGGAAGTCCTTTACAACCATCAAAAATTATTCTATATCCCCTATCATTTGCCTTTTTTCCTAATAAAACAGCGGCTTCCTTATACTTTTCAGTTATATTTTGATTAGTGGAGCCTCCTACAAATAACTCTATTTTTTTGAACATGAAATCACCTTCTAATGATTGGTATTGTATCATGATTTAAGTAAATGTCAATTTTTTAATATGGTCGGAAAGACAGGATTTGAACCTGCAGTCTCTACGTCCCGAACGTAGCGCTCTACCAAATTAAGCTACTTTCCGGTAAATGGCGCTCACGAAAAGATTTGAACTTTTGACCTTCACCTTCGGAGGGTGACGCTCTATCCAGCCTGAGCTACGTGAGCAAAAAAGCTTTTATTTAAGCTTTATATCAATTCCTATTGGACAGTGGTCACTTCCCATAACATAACTATATATAACTGGATTTGACACTTTATCAATAATACTTTTTGACACTAAAAAGTAATCTATTCTCCATCCAACGTTGTTTTCTCTTGCTCTTCTCATGTAACTCCACCAAGAAAAAGCATCACATTTATCTGGATTGAAATATCTATATGTATCAATAAAACCACTATCTAATAACTTTGTAAATTTATCTCTTTCTTCATAAGTAAACCCAGCATTTCCTATGTTAGATTTTGCGTTTTTTATATCTTTTTCGGTATGTGCAACATTAAAGTCTCCACATATAACAACAGGCTTTTTTTCTTCTAATTTTTTTAAATAAACCAAAAGGTCTTCTTCCCATTTCATACGATAATCTAATCTTGATAAATCTCTTTTTACGTTTGGAACGTATTGATTAACTAAATAATAGTCTTCAAATTCCAAGGTAATTACCCTTCCTTCGTGGTCGTGCTTATCTACCCCTATTCCATAAGTTACGCAAATGGGTTTGTTTATCGTGTATATGAGAGTGCCAGAATATCCTTTTTTATCTGCTGGATTTATGTAACAGTAAAAATCTTTTGGTTCAAAATCTATTTGTTCTTTTTCTGCTTTAACCTCTTGAAGACAATACACGTCAGCATCACATGTGTAGAAAAAGTCTTCAAATCCTTTTTTCAAGCAAGCTCTAAAACCTGCAACATTCCAAGATACTAGTTTCATAATTATTTTCCTTTCATTATGATTATATCACGAAAAAATAACATTTTTTATTCATTATTTCAAAATACGAGTTTTATCGACAGATGTTTTGTGTATTATAGCAGGCAAAAAAGAAAGGAAGAAATTTTATTATGGATAATTTTAATATTAAAGATTCTATAGAAGAATTACAAAACAAATTTAATGAAATTAAAGAAATGGGCTATGTTAAAGGAATAAGTCAAAATAATAAAGGGAATGCTGGTCTTACGGGAATGCTGGTCTTACGTTTGAAAAACTAATCGGAAAGTATAATGATAATTTTCAAACAGCAGATTATAAAGGTATTGAAATAAAAGTTAAAAATAATTTTAGTTTTAAAAATAAATATAAGTATATTTCACTTTTCAGTCTTGTTCCAAGTAATTGTTTCGGGTTTGAATTAAAAAGGATAAGGGATAGTTATGGAACGCCCGATAAAGATTTTCCGGATGTTAAAATACTTATGAAATCTTTTTATACCAATATGAAAGTAAAGGTAGAATCTGGTTATTCTTTTAAAATAAATGTAAGATATAGTGAAAAAAGGATTTATCTATATGTTTATAATAAACATAATATTCTGGTCGACAAAAGTGTTTTTTGGGATTTTATAGATATCAATAACACAATAAACAGAAAGCTTAGCTATTTATCGTTTGTTAAATATAATAGCAAATTAATTAATGGAGAAAAACATTTTCATTATAATGAGATTAAGTTTTATAAGCTTAAAGGGATTGATAAGTTTTTTGAGGCTTTGGAAAATGGGGATATACGCATATATTTTTGTTTAGGAGTTTATAAAAGTGGTTTCAAAAAAGGATTGGAACATGATCATGGGGTTACTTTCGGAATAAAGGAATCTGATTTATGCAAGTTGTACGAAGAAGTCTTAGAATGATTTCTTTTTACTTTGGGAATGTGAGGTTGCAGATTATTTTGCAACAAAAAAAACTACTCTATATGAGTAGTTACTTTCTAATGGTCGGAAAGACAGGATTTGAACCTGCAACCTCACGGTCCCAAACCGCGTGCACTACCAAATTGTGCTACTTTCCGAATTGCAAGATGATTATATCATACTAAAATTAAAATTGTCAATACTGCACGCGTGTTAATATACAAGTATTACTATATAAATAATAAGTGGCGCGCTCGAAGGGATTCGAACCCCTGACCCCTTGGTTCGTAGCCAAGTGCTCTATCCAGCTGAGCTACGAGCGCAACTATACTTCATTTGCAAGGAAGAAGGTTCGAATTTCCCTTGCGACGCCACTAATTATAACACTTATCTTTAATTTTTTCAATAGTATTTTATGAATTTGCTAATTATACGTGAATTATATATCGTTATTTTAGAACTTCATCAATTAATTTTTTAGCAATACAATCTAACTTACTTAGTGAATTATTTTCTATAACATAATCATAATTATAGTTTTCAACCTTAGCATCAGCTCTGTTTGATGTTATTATTTTATGGTCTTTTCTCTTTATCAAAACAGTTTTTACATTATATAAAAGAGCAAGTCTTTTAATTTCTTCTGGTTCTCTTAATTTTACAAATAAAACATCATAATCGCTTTTTTCAAAACTTTCTATTTTCCTTTTTATTTCTTCAAAAGGCATATCGTTATAAGCGGTGGATAAATCTTTTAAATCTGCTAAAAATTTTCTATCTTTATCAGTTTTTGTTCCAGTCCATCCCAATAAAGAGGCAACCTCATACACCTTATCAACAGATGATATACTCATGCAAGATGCATATTTTGAACACAAATTAATAAATGTATCTTTGCCGCTTCCACCAGTACCATTTAAAATAATTATTTGCTTTTTCATATCATGCGCCCCACTTTATTCGTATTCTTCTTTTATTATATCACATACTAAATAATCATGTTATAATTTATTCGAAATGAGTTATAAAATGTTTAAAGAGTTTAAAAAGTTTATTTCAAAAGGTAACGTTGTTGATTTAGCAGTTGGTGTTATTATTGGAGGTGCTTTTGGTAAAATTGTATCATCTCTTGTTAATGATATTTTAATGCCTATCATAGGAGTGATTATTGGAGGCGTTAATTTTAGTGGCTTGGTTTTAAAAATTGGTGATGCTAAAATTGCATATGGAATGTTTATTCAAAATGTTATTGATTTTATTATAATTGCTTTTTGTGTATTTATCTTTGTTAAAATAGTAAATAAATTATCGGATGTTACTAACAGGTTAGAAAAAAAAGAAGAAATTAAGGAGGATAAAACAGAAGAATCTGAATTAAGTGTTTTAAAAGATATATTAAAAGAACT
>FR881474.1:41306-53760 GCA_000434835.1 Clostridium sp. CAG:594 | reverse complement strand
AAATAAAAAATAAATTAAAAAAGGCTTAATAGAAAAGTCTTTTTTTAGTGAGACAGGACTTAAAATCCTTATTTCATTTAATATTAATAATTATTATATTATAACCTGTTATATAGGATGATACATTATTAGATCCTGCACCCGGAGGCAAAAAAAAGAACAACCAATTGGTTGTTGTTTTTAAATGGTGGCTCCGGGCAGGATCGAACTGCCGACACCAGGATTTTCAGTCCTGTGCTCTACCGACTGAGCTACAGAGCCAACTTAAATATTATTTTTTCATTTTTTATAAAAAAAATGGCGGTTCCGACGAGATTTGAACCCGCGATCTTCTGCGTGACAGGCAGACGTGTTAACCCCTACACCACGGAACCACATAACCTTTTTGTTCAAGGCTCCTTAAGTATACTAAAAATTATATGTTATTGTCAAGTGCCATCATTGATTTTTTTCATTTTTTTCAATTATTTAGTTAATTTATATGATAGAGTAAAGCATAAAAGCATTATTACAACACCTGTTATAAAATCTAAATTAAAACTAAACTTAGGAATTAATGCTGGAATAGAGCCTATTACAAAACCAATTATTATACTATAAGTTAAACCAAATTTTTTATCAAGCAAATATTTCATAAGTTTAAGAAGAACTATAACGCCAAATATTAATCCTAATATAAATGGAAGGATTTTATCAAAGGATGTAACTACAGCGCTAATAGGATTTGCCATTATAGATAGTACAAATTCATACATTCCAATTAAGATTAACAAAAAGGACCCACTTATACCTGGTATAACCTTTCCTACCGAATAAATAAAACCTGATAAAAAAAGAAGAAAAAAATTAAGTATTTTAGAATTATTATTAATATTTATAGTAAGGTTAATTAGGTTTTCAGATAAATACCAAAGAACTAATGAGAATAAAAGAGTTATTAAAAACATTTTTACATTTATCTTTTCTGTTTTCTTTTTCTTTATTTCATTAATTAAAAATGGAATACCACCTAGTATTAATCCTATGAATGAAAATTTTGTTATTATTTCATGTTTTTCGTATAAAAACATCATTACATTACTAAACCATATAGCACCAGTTAATATTCCACTTCCTAAAACAAATAAATAAATTATATTTTTCTTAAAATTCTTAAAAAGATTAGTTAGGGCTGTTATTGATTTATCGTAAACACCAAATATAACCGCAATAACAGAGCCGCTAACGCCTGGAATAATCATTGCAGTACCAATTAGTATTCCTATTAAAAAAAGATAAATAAAAGACATATAATCACCTAAGTAATTATATGCCATATAATAATATCTATTCTATTGTTAAAGTTTGATTAGCTGGTTCTATTTGAATGAATGTATTACCATCATTTACCACTAATTCTTTTCCGGTTGCTTTAACTTTATAAACTGTTTTACTAGATCTTGACTGTTTAGACCAAGTAATTGGAATAGCATATCCTTCTGAAATATAGTATCCGTCACCTGTTCCAATGTTATTTAAATCTTGTCTTCCACCTGCATATCCATCGTTTAGTGTGTAGTTATGAACCTTATAAGTTATTATGTTTTTAGCTGTGTACTGCACACCTGTCACATAGTCTTTATGTTCTAATCCGTTTTGATATCTCTTATATACCTTGTTTTCAGAATCATATGAATAACTTGTTACGTGAGATGTTGAATACGGAATTCTAACCGTACTTGCTGGCACAGCACCTTCATAGTTTGCAAGATCAAGTGATTTTGCTTGATATGTTAGAAGTAATTTTTGATTGGATGTTAATCTGTATCCTCTTTTTTGTGCTGCTTCTTTTATTTTTGCTATGCTTGTGTATGCTCTGTGCTCTTTTGATATTCTTCTTAAACTATTATCCCATGTAAATGCACTTGAATTATTTGCGTTTACCGCTGGAATATTTAAAGTTTTAATATCACTTTCTGCTCTAGGACTCCAACCTATGTGTGCATATATTGCATCATTTTCTAATGCATAATCTAAGTAATAGTGTCTTGATGATCTAACTGATGCAATCCTTTCTGTATTCTTATCTTTAAATACAGCCATCATTCTAGTTATTCCGCCCTCTACTATCATTTCATATGTTATGTATGCATCTTGTATGCCTGCTTGGTATCCCCAAACTGCTTTGTTATTGTTAATCATTACTGCAATTGGTCTTTCGGTAGAACTTAAATCAACTACTTTTATTTGTTCTTCTTCTTTTGTAATTTTCTTCTTTTTTGGAATTTTCTTTTCTATTTCTTTATCATTTGTTAGTAAAAAGCAGCCTAAAACACCTATTATAAGTAATAAAATTACAACTAATATTATTTTTGCTTTTTTACTCATTTTTTTCTTTTTTCTCTGTTTCATATTACTTCTCCTATTCTTTATAATTTTATTATACTATTATTTAAATTATTAAACAAGAAAAAAGATAATCCAATAATTTATTTTAGATTATCTTTTAGTATACCTTCTGCTACTATTAAAGCACTTGTAAAAGCCCAAGAAAGGTTATAACCTCCACATATACCATCTACGTCTAACACTTCTCCAGAAGCATATAATCCGCTTATTTTTTTAGATTCTAAATGGTTAGTAAACTCACTTAATAAAGCACCTCCCAAGGTTACCTGAGATGTTTCAAAGTCCCCGGTTGCAGTTATATTAAAATGCATGTTTTTTAATGTGCTTGAAATATTTTCTAGTTCTTTTTTACTTATGTCACATATCGTTTTATTTGATAGTTTTAAGTTTTTTGTTATTACGTCTGCTACTTTTTTATTTAAAATACAGCTTATAGCATCAGATACGTTATAGTTATCAAATTCTTTTAAATAATTATTAATATATGATTCATCATAATCAGGAACTAAGTCTACTACAACATCTACTTTCTTATCCTTTTCTAAGTATTTGTTTACATATCTTGATAAATTAAATATACATATGCCCGATAATGAATCTTTTGTAAACTGTATTTGGCCTTTTTCTGTTAAAATGGTTTTATCATTAACGTTTAATTTAGCTACCACATCAGCACGGACTCCTTGTAAATCTTTTATGTATTTATAATTTGTTTTTAAATAAGTAAGAGATGGATATAGCTTTGTTATAGTGTGACCAAATGATTTTAATATGTTATATCCCATTCCAGTAGAACCTGTTTTTGGATAAGTTTTTCCGCCGGTTGCAATAACCACTTTTTTACCCATTAGGTTATTGTTGATTACAAAATAGTCATTCTTATAAGCCACATCTTTTACATCATAGTTGTATATTACATCAACTTTTTCTTTTTCTAATGCTCTTTCAAATGACTTACAAACGGTTATTGCTTGATTAGAATATGGATATAACCTTGTTGATGTATCTTCTTTTTTTGTTAAAATCCCAAAGTTTTTAAGGTAGTTTAAATAACCATTTTCTTTTAACTGACTGATAAAGTTATTTAATGATGAAGAACTATTATAACTATCCACCGTTATGTTCGTGTTACCCAAGTTGCATCTTCCATTACCAGTTATTAATAGTTTTTTGCCTAGTTTATCGTTCTTTTCTATTAAAGCTACTTTTAAATTTGGATTTTTATATTTTAATGTAAGTGCTAAAAAACACCCCGATGCTCCTGCTCCTACTATAATTACGTCATACATAAAAAATCACCTCATGTATTTAATATATCAAAAAAGACTAGCATTTGCTAGTGTTTATGAGATTTTAGAGAAAATGTACTGACGAAGATATCAGTAATGAAAAATGTAAAAAGATAATAGATCCATTCTATGATAACTATCATACTTTTATAGAAAAATATGTTATACCAGAAATCATGCTTATTAACTAGCTAACTCTTTTTATCGTAACACTAT
Organism: Clostridium sp. CAG:594; assembly: GCA_000434835.1. GTDB lineage: Bacteria > Bacillota_I > Bacilli_A > RF39 > UBA660 > Aphodocola. The sequence continues at coordinate 49,867 of FR881474.1, read as the reverse complement.
ATGTTTAAACAGCATTTAAATTCCGTTTGTGATACGTTTAATCTTATATGTAAGAATTATAAAAAAATGAAAGTCGAAATTATTAAACTACTCAAAATAAAATATTCTTTAAAAATAATAAATGAGGGGCCTTTAGACTTTAAAATAATTAAGTGTTGATGATTACTAATGTTTTTTATTGCATTAAAAATGTTCATGCAGAGCAAATAATTTCATCTTTATTAAGTACTATATTTTCAAAAAAACTAACAGAAAACTTAAAATTGTGTGAATTTGAGTAGGTGTGAGTTGAGAAAAAACATTTTTTTAGTATCACTACCCTAAAGGTCTATTGACTTTTCTTATTCCAAATTTCTTATTAAAAGATTTATCTAATTTATACAATGACAATGCTAATTATTATAGTTTTAGAGAGCCTTGGTATGTTTTTGGGAATATCGATCCATTATCTGCTACTACTCTATTAGATCGAAAAACAAAGAATACTTTTATGGTTAGAGTTAAAGATATAAGAATACATGACTTTAGACATAGTTGTGCTTCTTTATTAATAGATAGTGACGCTAATATAACTTTAGTTGCTAAATATCTTGGACACACTAAAATTGATGAAACTTTAAACACATATTCCCATATGTATCAAAATAGACTTGATACTATTGTAAATATTATCGAATTACAAAATAGTAGATTAAATAATAATATTATAGAAACTAAGCCAGCCATCTTATTAGAACAAAAAGAAACATTACCAGAACCCGAAGAAGAATCATATGATTATGAAGAATATGAAATAGTAAAACGTAAAAATGAAGATGACCTAGCCCTTTAATGGACTAGGTCTCTTTTTTTATTCGTTAATCTATTAAATTTACTAAAAATCTATCTTTATTAACAACTATATTATTTTTTACTATATAACATTCAACATAATGATGTCCAACAAATGAAATTCTTTCATATCTTTTATTTTCATTATAATCAATATAATTAAAATCGTCACTATTGTTGGAAAATAATATCTCTCCTCTGATTGAATTATTTTTAACTGCTAATGCTCCATTATTTTTAATTTTCCATAGTACTATATATTCTTGATTACAATTAATATTTGCAGTAAATATTAATTGTTGATCTTTAAATCTTGTTACACTTAGAGGTTGATTTGATTCATAGTTTCTTAGAGTTCGCCCAGTAGTATTCCCTTCTATAGAAGATAACTGACAAGTAATTAATTGTTCTTCATTTTTATTTAACTCTACATCATATAAATTTTCTATTTGCTCCTCAGTATCTTCGCATTCTTCCTTTTTCAATTCAAAATTTTCATTAAAATAATCATCTCCAAAAAAGTAATTCCAAGCATCACATATTTCTTTTATATTACTATCTTCTGTTAATTCATTAATTTTACTTATCCTACTTTTTAGACGTTTATAAAGGTTATCTATTTTTTTTACATCTTTGTCTTTTTTTATAAGACTTTTACTAGAATCAGTTGGATTTAAAACATCATTGTTACATTCAAGTCTCCCTATTATATTATTGATTATATTTTTTAATATATTATCCATTGTCATATTTAAATAATCTTTCTTTAAAGCTTCTTCAACCAATACACTAATTATTAATCCTCCAGGCATCAGCCATTCAGTATTTTGTTTACAAAAAAATTTAATAAATTTTACGGTTTCTTTTAAAATTCCATTATTTTCTTGATTTTTATTATTAAACCATCTAGAAATTGCTTTTGGATTGCGTTCCTCCCATTCATTAGCACCACAATGATAATATACGTCACCTTTTTTTCCATACAATGCAAAATCTAAATGATAGCCTTCTTCATATTCTATTGTAATACTATTCCCTGTTGGATCTGGTTCATTCTTCATATTGTAACATTTCTTTTTTAATGATTCTGATATTATTCTTTTTGAAGCTAATGTTCCCTCCGGTAGTTTTTCTTTATCCATAACTATTGCTATATCAATATCATAATTTTTCTCATCTGCAGAAACAGAAGTTCCCATAGCTATGCTTCCTTGAACAATTATTTCTTGAATCTCGTAATCGGTATTGTTTTCATTATTATATTCTTTTAATCCAGCTTTTAGTCTATCTATATTTAATTGTTTTTTGTCATATAATTGATTAATTTTATTGATAGGTAGTATTACATTATTTACATAAAAAACGTCGAACATTTCATTAATATCTTTTTTTGTTAAATCTTTTAAATACAAAGCCATATTATTCTCCTTTCATGTCGATATATTTTTCCTTGTTTTTACCATTCAATACAATTCCCCATTCATATGGTTTTAAAGAATCATTTTGATAATGACAAACAATCACTTCTTTAGCAATTCTTTCATTAATTTGTTTACCAACTTCAAAAGGTAATGGTGATTGGGTAGCAAAGATAATATATATTTTTTTAATTTTCTCATTAGAACTAATTTTATTTATTTGTTCTATTATTTTGTTACTATAATTAAATAGTTGCATTTTAGAATAAATTGCATTTTGATGAGGTTTTAATATTCTATTTTTATAATGTAAACAGTCTCCAAATTGAGAATATTGATGTTCAACAATGTTTGCTGTTGTACTAACCGAAATCAACGCATAATTTTCATTTGAATTTTTATTTATCACTTCTAGTCTTAATTTTGGAAAAATTAAATTATTATTTAGTTTTTTTACTTTTGAACTCTTATTTTCATATTCATAATATTCATTAATTTTAATCTTTGAAAAATGGGTTCCAAATAATGCGACAATTGGTATAGGTGCTATAGATGTATAAGATAAACCTGATGCTAGGTATTTATTAATATACCCATCGATTTCTTTAATTTTTTTCTTTATAAAAGCATTTTTATCTTCTTTCTTATTCCAATCCCTGACATCTATTGTTTTTACATTTTTGTTATTTTTTTCCCAGTATTCATTATTACCAAAACCCACTATGTTTATTATTCTTTCTTTATTATTATAATTGATATATGAAACCAAACAAATCATAAATAATATTAAACCAAATATAAAACAATATATTGGTTGAATAGTAACATTATCAATATCAAATATTTTTTGCAAAATAGATATGACTGTATCTTTTATTCCAGGAACAGGAATTGCCATAATAGCAAGTCCAGTCATCATTCCCGATTTTAATATCTTTTTCATATTTCCACTTCCTTTCCTACAAAAAACACCAATACAACACTTGTTAATCAAGTTTGTACTGGTGCCTTATTACTTCTTAACTTATTCAGGGAATTATCATTAATTATTTAGATTGTTAAATTCATCAATCACATCTAATATTTTATATATACTGGTATGCGGATTTGAACTTAATAAATCCTCTTTATTCATAATAATTTGTTGTTCAAAAGACTGGGCAGTACTTCTTGCATTATCTGTTAAATCTTTAATTATTTTGTACATATCCATGCTTTCTGTATATGTACCATTTATATTTTGTAATTCCCTTTTTACTTCTTTACTTGTTTGAAACTTTAATTTATTGTTTCGATAATGCATTACATACCATATTTCAAAAGTTGGAGCTGATGTAACTATCTCTATATTATTATCAATGCATTCTTGTTCTATTTCTTTTATTTCACTTATTCGTCTTTCATCTAAATCTGTATCTAGCACTAAGAAGATTCTACAATTATCTTCTGAAGCTATATCTTCATTACGAATATATTTTAGTAAATCGTCTAACATACCTTTTGGGTCTGTACTATTACCTGTAGAAAATTGAATTCTTAAATCTCTATTAGTATGATTTCTAAAATAATAGTATTCTGAAGATTTTTTGCCACCCTCTGAACAGATAACAATTAAAGGCTTTTTCTTACTTTGTCTTAATTGTCTTCTAGCCATAAGTCAATATCNNNCCATAAGTCAATATCTCTTATAAATGGAATTGCTCCGTATCTACCATTTATATAACCTTTTTGTATATTTTCATCTTTTCTAACTGAGAACGAATCAAGTGGATATAAATCTGATGCAGCAGTTTTTGGATCTTTTTCTGTAAACCATATTTGATCTCTTCTAAACAACTCTAAGCTTAATAAATTTGTAGCATGAGTAGTAAATATTAACTGACTATTAGATTTATTAATTTTTTTGTTATTAAACATTTTAATTATGTATTCTACTATAGCTGGATGTAAACTTTTTTCTAATTCATCTATTACTATAACTTTATTATCCTCAAATGCATACTTTAAGAATGGTGCTAAAAAGAATAATATTCGAGTTCCTTCTGATTCAGATTCAAGTCCCATGCCTATATTAAATGTATTATTATTTTTATCAACAACTTCATGTATTAATTCAATTTTTACATTAGATACCATAGGTGTTCCAACTGCTTTAGCTGCTGGTGGAACAAACATATTAACCATATTAGTATCCATTTCCTTTTCCTCATAGCTAACATTTAAATCTTTGATAAAAATATCAAATTCTTTCAGCATATTTAAAGTAAACGCTTTAAGTTCACCATTATTACTATAATCAATTAAAACTTCTTTTGAAATACTATCAAATGAATTATATGTATCAATGTAATTTACAAACCATAAATAAGCATCTTTTGTTTTTTCATAATTCCAATTTGTAGCAGTAGCCAAAAATAATTTGTTTTCAGTATTTTTAGATTCTATTGATTTTAGTTTAGATTCTTCTACTTTTGGAAATGTATATTCATTTGTATTTGTTCTTGTAAATATATTAGTAGGTTTTTGAGTATAATAAGCATCTAATGACTCTGTATAAACTTTTGTAGCATCAGCACTAAATGCATATTTATATCTTATATTATTAGATATAAAATCAAATTCAAATTCACTTGGTTTTCCCATTGTAAATACATCGAACATAAATGAATTAATTATAGGTAATCTCATTCCAACAGTATTATTATTAGAATTTCTAATAAATAAAATTGCAAATGTTAAAGCTTTTATTAAATTAGATTTACCTGAAGCATTTGCTCCATATATAGCAGCAGTTTTAAGTAAATCAACATTATTAGTAGATATTATGTTATCTAAATTTTCATCACCATTACCTTTTTCCATAGATAATGTTACTTTATTTTTAAAAGACAAAAAGTTCTTAACGCTAAATTCTATAAGCATTTTTATCCCCTCCTATAAATATTATATACTAAAAATATCAAAAAGTATGCTTATTTTTATTATTTTTGCGTTTTTTTTACAAATATGTAAATAATATATCGTTATTATATCATTATTTTTCTTTTTGTCAACTTATAATCATTATTATTCTATAGAATTTAAATTTAATTATGCAGTAGTTCGATATTTTATATCATTAAATTTATAAATCTTTTCACAATCATGACATACTAAGGCAATTCTATCATCACCTATTATTCCTTTTTGTATACTTATATTATCAGAACCACAAACATGGCAATGAATATCACTGGAAGGTAAATCTTTTTTACTTAAAACATTTTCAAATATTTCAAAACCATCAGTTAATATTTCTGCTAGTTATATATGATGTGATAATTCTTCATAATCTTCTGGAGAACCTAATCTTCTTAAATATTCTCGTCCGCCATCTACTGCAATAGATTTACAAGAACACCATTTAAAATCATGTACATCATATGATTCTATAATATCACCACTTTTTTTTACACTTTATTCTATTTGTTCTTATTTTATTAATCTTTCTTATCAATATATCACCTACTTTTTATTACTACTCATAAAATATCTCTATATAATTCATTACTTCTTCTTTAATTGCAAGTTTTTCGGCATATTCTGATAGTTTATTAATATTCTTATCTTTTCTTTTAATATAACTTCTTATTGAATATTTAATATGTTCTAAATCCATTCTTTTTTTAGATCTAATAATATCACAAATGCATCTTTCTATATCATATACTCGTGCTTTATTTCCATATGGTGTTTCTATTTCAGTTAAACCCATATTATATATTTCTTTATCTACATAAAAAACATTGTGATTTTTTAATTTATAGTTAAAATAATTATTTGGTACCGTTATATCACATTTTTCACACTTTAACTACTCGAACCCATTATTTATTGCTGTAACAACTTCTTCTTCATTTATTAAAGTTATTCTATGCTTTTTTAATTCTTTAATTAAATTTAGCATTTTCTTTTTACTTTTTGCCTTAGTTCCTGCATCTATTGCATAATTTATCTTTTTATATAATTCTTGTTGCTCTTCTTTAGAAAATTCATCTAAATTATCATCAACTATCTTTTTTAGTTGATAAGTAATTTCACTTAATCTGTTAAAATAAATTGCATCTTCAATTAAATTATTTATTTGTGGTGATATTAAATTATAACTTTCAGCATCAGCATCCATTATTTTATCAAGTAAATTAAAAAATCTATTTGTAAATTCAAGATTGCCTTTAAAACTATCTTTATATTGTTCATAAAAATCATATAAATAATTACATAGTTTATTTTTTTCTATCTCAAATTGACTAACATTTTCTGTTAATGATATTTCACATATTTCGTCTTCGATATCAGGCTTACTATTTGCTAAATACATTGCTGCCGGAAAAACTCCATAATCATCTGCCATCTTTGATGCTACTGCTATTTTAAGTATTTTTTTAATAAGTCCCATTTTCTAACTCCTAGCCGCACCATCAACAGGCAAAATAGCTCCAGTTATATAACTTGCCATATCACTAGCTAAAAATAAAAATGCACTTGCAACATCTTCCGCCCTTCCTATCCTACCTAATGGAATGGTTTTAATAAGAGGCTCTATTACGTTATCTGGTACACTTTTCATCATATCAGTAAGTATTATACCAGGTGCTACTGCATTTACCCTTATACCGTCTTTACCAAGTTCTCTTGCAAGTGATTTAGTAAGACCATTTACAGCAAACTTACTAGCAGGATAACCACATCCAGATGGCTGCCCATATATACTTACCATAGATGATGTATTAAGTATTACGCCGCACTTATTTTCCTTCATAATTAGACTTACTGCCTTTGAACAATTAAATACTGCATTAACATTTAAATCCATTATCTTTTTAAAATCTTCTTCCTTGTATTCATAAATACTTTCTCTAGCGCTTATTCCAGCATTATTAACTAATATATCTATCTTTCCATATAAATCTTTTATTTTATTAAATACTTCTTCTACCTCTTTTAAATTAGTTAAATCTGGATAGAATCCATTTACATCATAATCTTTATTTTCTTTTCTTAAACTCTCTAAAGCCTTTGATACAGTTTCACTTTTTGAACCAAATATAACTACCTTACAGCCGTTTTCTAAAAACTTTTTAGCAGTAGCGTACCCTATTCCTCTAGTTGCTCCTGTTATAACTGCTACTTTATCTTTTAACATATTAATCCTCCTATTTATACTTTAATTTTAACTTATTTTTACCAATATAACAAGAAAAGAAAGCAAGGTATTTACTTTCTTTTTAATATTTACTTTTTTATACTGTAATAATTATACACTTTAGTTTGATTCAACATTTATAACATAATTATATTTTATAATATTTTACAATGAATTTAGTTTCTAATTTATTTGACTCAACTGATATAGTACCTTTATCCTCTTCTATAATTGTTTTAGCTAAAGCAAGACCAATACCTATACTATCAGTTTTAGTATTTTTACACTTATAAAATCTTTCAAAAATATGTTTTATATCTTTTTTTGCTATACCTTCACCAAAGTCTATTACTTCAATCATAGAATAAACATTATTATTTTTAATATTTATTATTATGTTTGAATTATTTTTAGAATGTTCTATAGCATTTTTAATTATATTAGTAAGAGCTTCAATTTGCCATTTATCATCACATATTATTTTAGAATTTTCTTTTATATTTAATTTTATATTTATATTTCTTAAATCACATAAAGTAGAAACATTTTTAATTGATTCTTCAACGATTGTTTTCAAATCATTTTCTTGTTTTACAAAGTGAACCGTATTAGCATCAAACTTTGATAATTTTAGAAGTGATTGTACTAAAAAGTTGATATTTAAAACATTTCTTTTTATATCAACAATAAAATCATTTCTAATTTTTTCTTCCATATTTGAATCTTCAATAATATTATCTAGCATAACTAATATACTAGTAAGTGGTGTTTTTAATTGATGAGAAATATCTTCCAATGATTTTTTTAAATTAAGCTTATCTTTACTAGAATTTTCAGCAGCTTCTTTTAACATTATAGTGGTTTTATATATTTCATTTTTTAAAATTGATAACTCATCTTCTGAAATTGAATCAATTTGTATTTCATAATTTTTCTTATTAATCTGTTCTATACACTTAATTATATCTTTTATATCCTTCTCCTTCTTATAATTATATCTAATATATATAATAAGTAAAATAACAACAGTTATTGTTAAAAAAGATGAATTAATAGCTAAAAATTTATGATAGTCTCTATCATTTTTAATTAATATAGATTTATTATTTACATCAATTCCATATTTA
>FR881474.1:0-41284 GCA_000434835.1 Clostridium sp. CAG:594 | reverse complement strand
CCATATTTATTAAAGAAGTCATTTGTCTTTAACGTATCATTATTTATTATTTTAATAATTTCTTTATCAGTTATTTTAGGATAGTCTTTTTTTATTACATTTATAATAGCAGAAATCTTGTTATTAAAGTTTTTAGTATAAGTTTTATATTCATATATATTTAAAAATAAGAACAAAATAAACAAACATATAAATACAATTAATGTAGAAATAATATATTTTTTTAATTCAATTTTATTCTTCATCAATTCTATACCCTATTCCTTTAATAGTAGTTATAATATCAGTTCCTATTTTTTCTCTTATTCTTTTAAAATAAACTGTTACAGTATGATCATCTACATAATTTCCAGTCCAATCCCAAATTTTATCTAATATTACATTTCTACTAACAACTTTATTAATATTTAAAAATAATAAATTAACTAATTTTAATTCTAATGCAGTAAGTTCAATAATAATATTATCTTTTTTTAAAACTAATTTATCCATATCATAAGAAATATTTTTTATTTTAATAACACTTTTCTTATCTGATCTTAATAATATTTTATTAACCCTTGCCATTAATTCACGAGTGGAAAAAGGTTTTGTTATATAATCTTCAGCGCCAACATTTAAACCTCTAACAATATCATCTTCTTCATCTTTAGCTGTTAAAAAAATAGTAGGAATTTTCAAATTCTTAATAGTATTTTCAAATAAGTTAAAGCCATTTCCATCTGGTAAAGTAATATCAAGTATTATTAAGTCAATATTAAAGTTAGAAAGTAAATATTCTTTTGAGTCTTCTACCGTAGTTTTTACAATTAAATTATGATTATCTTTTTTAAAAGAGTATGTAAGACCTTTAATAATTGATTCTGTATCTTCAATAAGTAAAATATTCATATATATAGTACCTTTCTTTAAATATAATTATATCACAATATAAGGAGCTTTCGCCCCTTATACTAGATATTCTCATTTCTAATTGTTTCAATAGTATTTTGCTTATTTATTTTACTCATAGAATACTTCATAATTAATGAAATAAGTATAAATACAACTGCTACAGCAATTAATATTGCCTCAATAGGAAGTTTATAAGGCATTCCTGATTCTTCTGATAAGAAATGATAAATAACGTATGATAATGCTATTCCAATAGGTATACCAAAGAATAGAGATTTAATACCAATAAACAAGCTTTCTAATCGAATCATTCTGTTAAATTCTTTAGTTGTCATACCAACAGATTTTAACATAGCAAACTCTTGTTTTCGTAGTTCCATATTAGTAGTAATGGTATTAAAAATATTAGTTATACCAATTAATGAAATTACAATTATAAAACCATAAAGAAATATTCCTACTAAAGTAAATAAGTTACTCATTATTTTAACATTTTCATCTACATTATTAACGTTATAATCTTCACCCTTTAAAAAGTCATCAAGATCATCTTGTAATTTATTAGCATCATTTGATTTATAATAGATTGCTAGTGGTTTAGATTTGAAATTAGCATCAAACATTTCATCACTAATAATTAAACACTCCATATCAACACCTTTCAAACCAAAAGGTCTAACATCAGAAGTTGCTCCAATTTCTATTTTTATTTTTTTATTTTCATCAGTAGTAGCATCAATAATGTCACCTTTATTAAAGTTAAAAGCTCTCATATATTTAGTAGTTAACTTATTATTTTTATTATAGTTAGATACATATTCTTTATCGACAAGTATAGCTTTGTTTTTAAATTCATTATAATTCAAACCTAATGAATCAACATATTTTTTAAATTGTTCTTCTCCAATAGAAATTATAGATACATAAGTAGGATTATTTTCATCAATTGCTAAATTTAAAAACTTAGCATATTCTTTGTTGTAGTGATTTCCTGTAAAAGATATTTCGCCACTTCTAAATATTGTATAATCTTCTATATTATCTAATTTAGTTGTTTCTATAAATTTATTATAAGATTCATTATTTGTAATAGTTGTAGATAATGAAATATTAAAATCAGATATTTCTAATTCATGATCCACTTGTTGAAATGCTAATTTCATAAATCCTGATAGAGCAATAAATACAAATACAGAAACAATTATTGATATTACTGTAGTTCTATATTTTTTCTTATTTCTTTTTAAATTTTTAAATGATATCTCGCCGCCTATACCAAATATATTTTTTATTAATTTTGGTGATTTAACCTTTTTGGGATTTATTTTAATATTAGCACTATTTCTAATGGAATCTATTGGAGATACTTTAGATGCTCGTTTTGCACTTTTAAAAGCTGAAAAATAAATAGTTACTGTACCAAGTATTATAGCTACTAAAACAGATAGCCATGAAAAAGAAAATACTAATCTTAAGCCTTCCGCAAATGAACCATCTAAATAATAATTACTTATGATAATAAGTATATATGATGCTATAAAACCTAGTAATAGACCTAAAGGAATACCAATTAATCCTAATATGGTAGCTTCATAAAAAACATTTCTTTTAATTTGTCTTTTAGTTGCTCCAATACTTCTTAACATACCATATTGTTTTATTTTCTCTGTAATAGAAATATCAAAACTATTTTTTATACAAAATATTGAAGTGAACACAATTATTCCTATTACAATTCCTACAACAATACTTAGACCACTAATACCACTGTTTGAAATAGGATTAGCTTCTAAAGCAATTAAATAGGAATTAATATTTATATCACTATATTTTGATTTATTCATTTGATTTGAATATTCTTTTAATTCTTTATTTGACGCTTGTTTATCATCATTATTATTAACTTTCTTAAATAATTTTGCGTCAACTCCTAATATATTAGCAATAGTTTCATAACTGTTTTTTACGCCATCTTTTGAAAATCTTGTATATACATCAACAATTCCATCTATTTTATTTTCATCAAGATAAGTTATAAATGTATAACCAGGTGCAGAATAATATTCTATATTAGTAGCTGGTCTTCCTATAATACCAACTATTTTATAAGTTTTAGAAGTAGTATCTACAATGGATTCTTTATTTTCTTCTTTATCGGATTTTTGATAAGGATTATTTTGATCCAATTCATTTCCATTAGAATCTACTCTTTTTCCAACGTCTAACGTAATAGAATCACCAATATTTAAAAATAATCTACCATTTGTTTTTAAATGGGTTGGTATTACTATTTCGTTTTCATTTCGAGGAAGTCTTCCATCCAATAGTTTGACAGATAAATTATTTAAAGAGTTTTTAGTAAATCCTTTTATACAAGCATAAGGTTTATATTCGTTTTTAGAGTCTATTTTAGCAAAACCAACATCTTTAGTAATATTGATAGTTTCTATATTTCTATTGTTTTCAAATATATCAATATCACTAATAGGAACTTTGTAAAATGCAGCATGAAAGTTTCCTTTTTCGTGTGTTTCATATTTAATTAATGATTTTATACCACTAGAGTATATAGATGATACCGCAGTGATTAAAGCAACTGATAGCATAATACCAATAATTGTAACAATAGTTCTTTTTTTATTTAATTTAAGATTTTTTATTGTCAATTTGTTAAGCAAGTTCATAATTATACCTCCGATATAATTTTCCCATCTTCAATTTTAATTATCCTATCAGCTACTTTTGCAATTTCCATATTGTGTGTAATCATAACAATCGTTTGATTAAGCTCTTTATTTGATTTTTTTAATAGAGCAACTATTTCATCACTTGATTTAGAATCTAAGTTACCAGTTGGCTCATCAGCAAGTATAATTGTAGGATTAGTAATTAAAGCTCGACCAATACTTGTTCTTTGTTGCTGTCCACCAGATAATTCATTAGGAAGATGCATTCTTCTATTTTGTAACCCTAACAGTTTTAACATTTCATTTAGTTTTTCTTTATCAATCTCACGATTATCTAAAGAAAGAGGCAATGTTATATTTTCTTCTACATTTAATATAGGTATTAAATTATAGAATTGGTATATTAATCCTACCTGTCTTCTTCTAAATATAGCAAGTTTATCATCATTAAAATTAAATATATCTTTACCATCAATGAATACTTTTCCAGAAGTTGGTCTATCAACTCCTCCAATTAAATGTAATAGTGTTGATTTACCTGAACCTGATGCACCAACTATTGCTACGAATTCACCCTTTTCTACAGAAAAAGATACATGATCTAACGCAACAACTTTTGTTGAATCTTTTCCATAAATTTTAGTTAAGTTTTCTACTTTTAAAATTTCCATAAAAATATTTCTCCTTTTCTTATAAACATTATATTATAATTAAAGTTACAACTAAGTTACAAAATCAAAAAATATTATAAAAGAAAAAAGTTTCTTAAAAAAAGAAAACATCAATATCATTTTCTAACCTTTAGTTGCATCAATAATAAGTAAAATATCTCTCGCTTTATAACTAGCTAAAAATAAGAATGCATTTAAAACTTTACATTTATTTTTACCAATATAACAAGAAAAGAAAGCAAGGTATTCGCTTTCTTTTAAATTATTACTTATTATACTTAGCAAGTTCTTCTCTTAACATTTCCATTGTTTTAGCAGGATTTGCTTTACCACGAGTTTTTTTCATAACCTGACCTACAAAGAAGTCTATCATTCTAGTTTTTTCAGGATTATATTCCCTTGCCTGTTCATCATTTTCTTTTAATACTTCCATAACAACATCATGAATAGATGCATCATCAGTAATTTGCATCATACCTTTTTCTTTTACGATTATGTTAGGCTCTTTGCCTGATTCAATCATGTCTTCAAATACTTCTTTAGCTTGCTTTGATGATATTGTTTTTTTATCAATTAAATCAATTAATTCCTTTATCATTTCTGGTTTAACAGGAACTTCTTCTAACTTTATTTCATTTTCATTTAAGTATCCCATAAGCATACCAGTTACCCAGTTACAAGCCTTTTTAGGATCTGCTCCTAAACTTACACAATCATTAAAGAAGTCAGAGTTTTCCTTTACTTTAACAAGTACTTCTGAATCATACTCTGATAAGTTAAATTCATTCATGTACTTTTGTTTTCTTTCAAGTCTAAGCATAGGAATATTTTTTCTTATTTCATCAAGTAATTCATCTGTAACCTTAATTGGTGGGATGTTTGGCTCAATAAAGTATTTATAGTCTACCGCATCAGCCTTATCTCTCATCTTAAACGTTTCACCAGTTTCATCATCAAAACGTCTTGTTTCTTGTTCTACTTTTCCGCCGTTTTGAAGTATTTCTGATTGTCTTTCTATTTCAAAGTCAATTGCACGCCCTACATTATAAAATGAGTTAATGTTTTTCATTTCAACTTTGGTACCTAACTTGTCAGTATCTGAAATTGATACGTTAACGTCGCATCTCATTTGTCCTCTGTCACTTCTTGCTTCTGAAACTCCGCAGTAAACGATTAGTGAGCGGTAAGTCTCAAGGAATGCTAATGCTTCTTCTTTAGAGTGCAAACAAGGCTCTGTTACGGTTTCAAGTAATGGCACACAAGATCTGTTATAATCTATTAAAGAATATGTATCATAGTGATCTAGTGATGCTGTATCTTCTTCTAGATGTGTATCGTGAATTAGAACTTTTTTTATTTGTCCGTCGACTTCGATATCAACTGCTCCATTTATACCTACAGGTTTAGTCATTTGAGTTATTTGATATCCTTTTGGTAAATCTGGATAGTAATAGTTTTTTCTATCAAATAGCATAACGTCTGGAGTAGTACAATTCATTGCCATAGAAACAATAAGTGCTCTTTTCCAAGCTTCCTTATTAGCGATAGGAAGTATTCCAGGAAAACCTAAATCTTGATATGCAACGTGGCTGTTTGGTGCTTCAGTGTACCCATTAATTGAAGGAGAAAAAACCTTTGAGTTAGAATCAAGTTCACAGTGAACTTCAAGTCCGATTGTTACTTTATACATAATTAGTTTTCCTCCTTTACTGAAAGTGGTACGAAACCAATTTTTTCTTCTAGTTTGTTTGCGATGTTACATACTACATCATCTGTCTTTATAGGTCCAGTTATGTTTATTGCAACTGGCATATCATCTATAATTCCAGATGGGATTGTAATTGATGGGAAGCCTCCAAAGTTTCCTATTGCAAGATGGTTTTCTAAAAGTAAATACTTTTCTGATAACCTGTCCATTTCATCTGTAAAACGTGGTGCGATAGAGCCTGAATTTGGCATAATTAATCCATCATATTCTTTAAATAAGTTTGTCATAGCATCTACTACTAATCTTCTTATTCTTTGAGCATTTTTAAATAATTTTTCTTGGTTTTCTTTTTGAAGAATAAATGATCCAATAACAAATCTTCTTCTTATTAATTCAGAAAATCCCTCAGTTCTAGTATTTATCATAACCTCATCTGGAGTATGTCCTTCTTTTCTGTTACCAAATGGAATTCCAGTTAGGTTTGAATTATTACTAGTTGCCTCCGCACAAGATATTGCCATATAAGATGGATAAATACCATTTAATATCTTTTTATCTATAGACTCTTCTTTAACTTCGATGCCTAATTCTTTAGCATATGAAAGCACTTTTAAGAAGTTATCATAGTATTTTTTATCATCTTTTAATTCATCTACTATTTCTTTAATATAAAATAGTTTTCTTCCACTTACATCTTTATTTAGATTTTCTACAAAGTTTATGTTTGATGAGTCAAACGAGGTCATATCGTTATCATCCATTCCTTTGATGTTATCCATAACGCATGCTACATCTTTAACGTATTTTGCGAAGCATCCAACGTGGTCTAGGCTTGATGCAAAAGCAAATAATCCCCAGCGTGATACAAGGCCATATGTTGGTTTATATCCTACTACTCCGCCGTACCCTGCTGGCTTACGGATAGAGTCTCCGGTATCTGAACCAAGTGCATAAGGAACAATACCACGAGCTACTGCAGAAGCTGATCCTGCTGATGAACCACCTATCATACGAGACTTATCCCAAGGGTTTCTAACAATTCCAGTGTGTCCTGTTGTACCAGTTCCTCCCATAGCAAGTTCATCAAGTACCGTTTTACCAATCATAACCATACCAGAATCTTTCAACTTTTTAACAGCAGTTGCGTCAAATACTGGAACGTAATTTGATAAGATGTTTGATGATGCGGTTGTAAGTACGTCTTTTGTTGAGAAGTTATCTTTAATAGCACAAGGTATACCAGATAAAACGTTATCTGTAACTTCACTTTCTTTTGCATCGTCAATAATTGTTACAAAACTGTTTAACTCATCTTGATACTTGTGAGCTCTTTTAAGTGATTCTTCTGTTAATTCTTTACTCGTTACAGCGCCACTTTTTAAAGCTTCGTGTATTTCTTGTAAACTTTTATCTAAAATACTCATTAGCTTTCACCTCCTACTACTTTAGGAACTTTTATTTCATCATATACTGTATCTCTTGCGTTTTTAACTGCATCATCAGTTGTTAACGTGCTTGTTGCAACATCTTCTCTTAAATGTGCTTCTTCATTAATAAATGGAAAAGTCATCGGTTCTACTTTTTCTATTCCGTCTATTTCTGTTATTAAATCCATGTGTTTTAAAATAGTTTCAAATTCCTTTTCGAATGATGGGAACTCTTCTTCTTTCATTTTAAACATAAGTTTAAGTGCATAATCTTGTATGTTATCTCTTGTTATTTTTTGCATTTTATAAAAGTCTCCTTATCTTAGTTTAATGTGTGTTTCTCTAAGTTGCTGTTCTGTAACTTCATTTGGTGTACCAGTAAGTACGTCTTCACCATTTTGATTTAATGGGAATGCAACCGTTTCTCTTACACTTTCTTCTTCACCTAACATCATAAGTGATCTATCTATTCCAAGTGCCATACCTGCGTGTGGTGGGCATCCGTATTTAAATGCTGTATAAAGTGCACTAAATTTTTTCTTGATGTCTTCTTCTGTATATCCAGCAAGAGAAAATGCCTTTAGTAAAACTTCTGGTCTGTTGTTTCTAACTGCTCCTGAAACAAGTTCAACACCATTACATACAACGTCAAACTGATCTGCATAAATATCTAATGGATCCATGGTTTCTAGTGCCTTCATGCCTCCTCTTGGCATACTAAATGGGTTGTGCATAAAGTCTAGTTTGCCAGTTATTTCACTTATTTCATACATTGGCATATCCGTTACAAAGCAGAATTCAAATAGATTATTATCCATTAAGTCTAACTTACGGCCTAATTCAGTTCTAATTAAACCTGCATTTTTACAAACAACGTCGCGCCTTTTATCAGCGATAAAGAAAAGTACGCTTCCAATTTTTAAACCTGCCTTATCAAATAATGCTTTTCTATCATCTTCCGTTAGAAATTTATCAATAGGTCCTTTAAGGCTTTTATCTTCCATAACTGATATGTAACCAATACCAGGCATATCAATTGATTTTGCATAGTCTACTATTTCGTTAAACCAGCTGTTTGGTTTAGATGCTATATCGTCTACTTTAATAGCGCGAACGATAGAATCTCTAAATGGTCTAAAGCTTGTTTCTTTAAATACATCTGATACGTCAATAATTTCAAGTGGGTTTCTTAAATCTGGTTTGTCAGTACCATACTTAAGCATTGATTCGTTATAAGGAATTCTTTTAAAGTGACCTTCTGTTACTTTTCTTTTACCAAATTCTCTAAAGAATGCAGGATATACCTCTTCTGCAACAGCCATAACGTCTTCTTGGTCCGCAAAAGCCATTTCCATATCTAGTTGGTAGAATTCTCCAACAAGTCTTTCTTTTCTTCCGTCTTCATCTCTAAAACAAGGTGCTAATTGGAAGTATTTATCAAAACCTGATGCCATTAGAAGTTGTTTAAATTGTTGTGGTGCTTGTGGAAGAGCGTAAAACTTTCCCTTATGCTTTCTTGATGGGATAATAAAGTCTCTTGCGCCTTCTGGTGATGATGAAGTGATAATTGGAGTTGTTATCTCTAAAAATCCTAGCTCCATCATTTTGTTTCTTAAGAAGTTGAAAGCTTTAGAACGCATAACGATTTTCTCATGAACCTTTGGATTTCTTAAGTCTAAGAAACGGTATTTTAACCTTACGTCTTCTGCTACTTTTTTTGATTCATCTATTTCAAATGGTAAAGTTTTTGCAGTGTCTGATAATAATTCTAGTTCTTCTACTACTACTTCTATTTCTCCTGTTGGTATTTTTTTGTTTACTGTATCAATATCTCTTTTAACTACTTTTCCGGTAACTTTAATAACTGTTTCTTTTGTTACTCCTTTAAGCATTGTATCATCGTGAACAACTATTTGTGTTACTCCATAATGATCTCTTAAATCGATAAACATAACACCACCATGGTCTCTTATACCTAATACAAAACCAGCAAGGGTTACTTTTTTATCTAAATCTTTAATTGTCAATTCTCCGCATGTGTTTGTTCTATATGTACTCATTTTTTATTTTTCCTTTCTGTTTTCTAAAAATTCTTTTACTTTAAGTGTTGCAAAGTTACCATCTATAAATAGAGGAACTTCGTTTCCATATAAATCGGTACCTGTAATGTTTAAATCAGGTGTACCTACCATAAAATCAACGTGATTTTTACTTTGGTTAATACCGTTTTTAAGCAACTCATGATCACCCATTAATTCGCCATTTGGTATGCAGCCTGGAAATCCTTTTCCCAGTGCTAAATGACAAGAGGCATTTTCATCAATCAGTATTGAATTAAATATCATATTTATATTTGATATCGGTGAATCATAATCAACGAAAGCGCATTCTCCTAAATGATCCATACCATCAAGGTCTTTTATTAATTCAAGCAATGTATCGTTGTCGTTACTGGCTGATGCTTCTTCTACTTTTCCATCTTTAAATGTTAACTTAAATTCATCAATTATTTTTCCTTTTATTGGAAGTGGTCTACTTGAACATACGATTCCATTTACCTTAGTTCTATCAGGTGTTGTAAAAACTTCCTCGGTTGGCATATTAACTATTAAATTCTTCGTTTTATCAAAACTCTTTTTAGCCGATCCCCACCAAATAACATTTTTTGGAAGACCTATTTCCAAGTCGGTACCATTTTTGCTTTTATATTTTAATTTAACTAACTTCAGTTTATTTAATAAATCTCTTTTTTGGGTGTTATCTTTAATTTTATCATCCCAAGCTTTTATGACATCTTCTTGGTCTACTAATGTCATTTTAAAAATTAAGTTCCACAATTCATCTTCACTTGATAAATTTAGTTTGTCAGCCCACTGTTTTGTTGCTACTGCTGCAATACACCAAGGAAATTTATATATACCTCTTGCTTTTACAGCATCTTCTTGGGTTTCAATCTTAACCTTGCTCATCATTTTTTTCTTATCTGATGGCACTTCATTAAGCATTGGATAAGAATATGAAGTTAAAGATAATAAGGAACCACCTTTGTCATAGACATCCTTTATTATCCTTCTATTGAAGTAAGGTTCTTTTTCTATTTCATCTAAACTTGAATTCATTAGTATGTCTTTTGTTTTTTTACCGTCGTAACAAACGTGATATATGTCTGTTATTCCAATTCTTTTTGCTTCTTCTATCACTATCTTAACAAAATCCTGTTGTTCTGTTAAGTAGCTAATTAATAAAGGTTCTCCAGCTTTCATAGACAAACATCTTTGAATCAGAAATTTAGCATATTTTCTTTTTTTCTCATCCATAGCAACACCTCCTTTTAAGAAAATAAAAAACAGCAAATCATCCCATAGGGACGAATAGCTGTTTGTATCCGTGGTACCACCCAGTTTACTATTTTATTTAAATAGTCACTTTATAAAACGTTAACGGGTTATCTTCCGTCTTAGCCTACTTTAATTAAATTTCGGTAAGAAGCTCCGAGGTGTTCTTTCATTAAACTATCTTACTGATATTCCACCATCATCAGTTCTCTTTATAGAATCGCTTAATTACTTTTCCTCATCAAGGCGAAAAAATTAATTATATTTAAATTATATCATATTTTCTTTGTTTTATAACAAAAAAATAGTTTTTTCAATAATTTTACATGTTTTTCTGCATTTGGGTTATATTTTCTGCATAATTATAATAATTGCAATATTTTCTTAATTCTTCAACAAATTCTGGAAACATAGCAGAATTAAGATATAATTTTTTCAATTTCGGATTGCTTTCAATCATTTCTTTAATAACAGGATTATCTGTGTATTCTCTTCTTATAACATCGAATAGCATTTGAGCATTGTACTCATATAGTTGTTTTGGCAACTTATTCGAGTACTTAAAACGGCCAATATCAGTAATTGTTATTTCATTATCAGTAAAATTCATGTTAAAATTTTTCCAATCTCCTACTTCTATACCAGCCTCACTAATAAGATTTATATCATGTCTTAAAAGTAATGTTGAATAAATTAGATCCATGAAAGAAACTTCTTGAATTTTCTTTGACACCTTATTTCCACAAGCAAACCTTGCTTTTCCTCCCAAAATAAAACTAGAATTGGCATATAAATCATTAAAAAAGCAAAATGAAGTCTGATTTATTTTACTACCTATTAATAAATCATATTTATCTGTAAAATCATGAGGCACTCTAAAACATTTTGCAACATTTTTACCATCCTCGAGTAAACCAACAACAGATTGTTCTCCAAAACCCAAGATTTTAGTAAATTTATTTGTTATATCGGTAGCACTATTTATTTTTATCATAATATTTTCCACCCCAAAAAACTTTTTATAAGCATATAATATAGCATAAATATAACGAATAATCAATTGTTATCTGTTAACCTTCAGGTCGTAATTTTAGACAAGAAAAAAAGTAGCAACGTGCTACTTTATATTTTTAGTGGCGCTTCAAGTAGGACTCGAACCTACGACCTGCCGGTTAACAGCCGGATGCTCTACCAACTGAGCTATTGAAGCAGATATGGATGTTTTATCTCAAACAACGTAATTAATTATATTATTTATATCCGGCTTTGTCAAGCACTTTTTTAAGTAAAACTTTACTTTATTATATTTTGTGCTAGAATAGTGGTTACAAAAAGGGAGAAGTGTATGAAAACAATTGATTATAATGAACTCGATATCATTAGTTATAACCACAATAGTGGTAGCTTTGCAGAAATTGATAAATGCATATTTAATGGTGAAATTTATGCATTAAAACGTTTTACTAATGGAAAATATCTAAACGGCAAAAGAAGAAAGATAAGTGAGTTAAGCAGCATAAATGATAGTCATTTGATAACGCCAAAATTTTGGGTTAAAAACGAAGAAAGTAAAAATCAGTATTTAGCAAAGTTTTGCGATGGAGATCCACTTGAGTTTGAAAAAAATACGAACGTAGTTGCTAAACTAAAACATGCTAAGAATTTGATAGAGAAAATGCATTCATACAAAATCATTCATGGAGACTTAAATATCTCAAACCTTTTATTCAGTGGTGATGAGCCTTTTATAATTGATTTTGACAATGTATCTTTAAATAATAGTAATGTAGATATATCAAGTCTAAACGATTATTCAGCTGATTATATAAAAAGATTAGGAATTAATAAAGGATTAGATGTATACCTTTTTAATTTACTCACCTACGCTATATTAAATGAAACTGACTACTACCGTGTAAGAAGCAATGTGTTAGCAAAAAAATATGGTGTTTTTGATTTTAAAGACGGAATTAAATTGTGTAATCTTTTTTCTCTAGAAAAAGGATATTCTGATGGTGATTATTTAATTGATATGATTTCAAATGAAGATGTTAAAAGTATTTAGCATCTTTTTTATTTTACGAATGGGAGCCTATCGATTTTTGGATTTATAGTATTTTCATCTACATAATATGGATCAGCCTCAAATAAATCTAGTTTGTATTCTAAATTAAGTAATATTCTTTTTACATCAAAGATGTTTTTATATTTCTTTAAATGAATGCATAATAAAACTTTATCTATTATTTCTTGTTCAGTTTTACTACTCACCTCATAATTCATCAAATCAGAAATTAAGTAACTAAGGAATAAATTATCAGTGCATTTTAAAATATCATATATAATGTTATATAATCCACTGGTTTTACTATTATCATCAGTTTCATAGTTATCTAATATTTTTATAATTAGTTTTTTATTAATGTCTACTTTTAATGAAACTATTTTAAAATCGTCTTTTGCGTATATACATCTTTTTCTCATTCCTCTTTCTGCCGCCTTTCAAAATAATTATATGAAATGGCTCGTCGGTCTATTACATAATGAATTAAAAAAACACTTAAGAAAAACTTAAGTGTAACTTGCTTGGTTGCGGGAGTAGGATTTGAACCTACGACCTTCGGGTTATGAGCCCGACGAGCTACCGAACTGCTCCATCCCGCGATGTAAATATTAAGTGGCGGAGAAAGAGGGATTCGAACCCCCGCGCCGGTTACCCGACCTCCCGGTTTTCAAGACCGGTCCCTTCAACCAGACTTGGGTATTTCTCCATCTACAATTATTATATGCACGTGGTTAAAAATAATACATTATTAACCAGACAGCAATAAGATTATAGCACATATATTTTTTGTTTGTCAACACCCATTTTAAGGTAAATAAAAAGCAGGCAAATTTCATAGTGCCCGCTTGATATTCGTGTCTCTTTCGCTCATTTACTTAATTTAGCAATTTCGTTTGTTAAATCTTTTAACGAGCTACCATATCATTCACCTATCCTCTCTATTTTATTTTTATCTATATTAATAACTTTTCATTGTTTTTTAACTTTGTTTGTTTTTCTACAACAACTATGTTATAGCCTTTCTACCTTATTAGTATTTTTGTATGTAATGTTTATTTTTTCATATTTCTTATAGGCATCTCCTCGCTTTCTATTTTAAGTATAACTTTTAAATATTAAAATACTATGTCATATTTATTAAGATTTATTAGAAAGCAACAAAAAAACTAACCATTAAGGTTAGTTAATTTCAAGTGGTGCCCGAGGCCGGACTTGAACCGGCACGAGGTTTAACACTCGCAGGATTTTAAGTCCTGTGCGTCTACCAATTCCGCCACTCGGGCGTGGTGTCCTGTATGCGACTTGAACGCATGACCCTCTGATTAAAAGTCAGATGCTCTACCAACTGAGCTAACAGGACAGATGTAAAATAATAAGTGGTTGCCTCGGCAAGATTCGAACTTGCGCATGTCAGAGTCAAAGTCTGATGCCTTACCACTTGGCGACGAGGCAATTCTAAAGTGGTGGGGAGAAATGGATTCGAACCATTGAACCCGAAGGAACAGATTTACAGTCTGCCGCGTTTAACCACTTCGCTACCTCCCCAATTTATGGTGCCGAAAGCAGGACTTGAACCCGCAACCTACTGATTACAAGTCAGTTGCTCTACCAGTTGAGCTATTTCGGCATTAATGGTGGACGCTATAGGACTCGAACCTATGACCCCTTGCTTGTAAGGCAAGTGCTCTAACCAACTGAGCTAAGCATCCAAATTCACATACGTGAGAACGTATATAAATATATCAGTATTTTTGATAATTGTCAAGTAAGTTTTAAGAATTTTTGTTAATCTCTTCCATTTTTTTGTCAATCCAACCCGGCAAAGCTGATTTAAGTAAGTAAAATCCAAAAACAGTTTCCTTGATCTTATTTTTCTTATTCTTATACAAATTTGGATTAACATCCTTCGCAGACAATCTAAGTTGATTACTTTTACCATCGCAATTTAATATTTTAACGTTTATTATATCCCCTATACCAACGTAATCATTTATGTTTTTAACAAATTTATCAGTAAATTCAGAAATATGTATTAAGCCGCTATATTCATCATCTATGGCAGCGAATGCTCCATACCTTTCAACCGCTGTTATTCTGGCCTTTACAACGTCTCCTTCCTTATATTTATTCATAAATACACCTCTACTACCAATTATATCACAACTTAATATTTAAAACAAACAATGCTTTACAACATAAATTAAGTGCTGTATAATTTATTTGGTGATTAAATTGAAAAAAACAGAAGAAAAAATAATAGAAGTTTTAAATAAAATAAGACCATATTTAAACCAAGACGGTGGTGACGTTGAGTTTGTGAAATTCGAAGACGGAATATGTTATGTAAAATTACAAGGTGCTTGTGCAGGGTGTATGTTTGCTGATATGACTATTAGTAATACCGTTGAAGAAATACTTACCGCTGAAGTTCCAGAAGTTATTAAAGTAATAAATTACGAAGAAGTTTAAATGAAACTTCTTTTTATTATCCAATCAACTCCCGGAATATATTTATTATATTTTTTTACTAAAAAACTATAAACCCAAAGTAAGAATTGTTCATATTCATCGGACATAGAAACAACCTCTTCTATTTTTCGTTCATCAGCGTTCTCATTTATTATTTTACCCTGAATATCAAAAAAATATGACGGATAAAGTAGTCTTCCATAAAATAATAAAGCTTCTTTATAACTTATATAATTATTAGCAAAAAATTCGTTTACTATTTCTTTAACATCCATTTTTTCAAAGAATGCTTTTTTTACATACTCAGATACATCCCTTACCCTATAATCACAAACAAAACCTATTGGATTATAAAGTTCAAATAATGTTCCTTCTGGCTCAATTCTTTTATGACATATGCTAAGAGGTGCATCATCTTCTAATAAATTCGCCATTCTAACATATGATATGGCATTTTCTGCAAGTCCTATATAATAATTTGCAAAGGTACACAAATTTGGGTATTTTTTTCCTATCTCGTTTATTTGGGTTTCTAAATAATCATTTTTTGTCTCCCAAAGATTTACCCAGTCATATCTTGCTATTATGTTATCACACTTTACATTTATGGAATTATTATTAATATGGCATATTTCAGATAAAGTTATTCCAGCATTTTTATTTACGAATATTTCCATTAAAACATAAGGAATGTTATTTATGTATGTTAAAATTTTATTTTCATTATTTAATTTCATTTCGTGGACAAGTAAGTTTTGTTTAATCATTTGTTTATTAATTTGATATAAACTATCTGCATCAGAAAGTGGTCTTTCAAACAACATAAAAACATACTCACTATTTAAGTAGTTAAAAAAGTAACTGTTTTTTTTATGTATTATTTCATCTGGATGAAGACTATAATAATAGGCAAGTATGTTATTCATAAAAAAGGCCTCCTATTAATTATTATGTAAAACTTAAGAGTAATAGAAGTTAAAAAAAGAAGCTTATTTAGCTTCTTCAGTTGCCCTAGTTTCTCTAATTACAGTAACTTTTACTGTACCAGGATATTGCATTTCATTTTCAATTCTTGTTTTTATGTCACGTGCCGTTTTATAGCTTCCTATATCATCTACTTTTGAAGGTTCAACTATTACACGTAATTCTCTTCCGGCTTGCATTGCGTATGCTTTTTCAACACCGTCAAAGTCTTTCGCGATTGATTCAAGTTGTTCTAATCTCTTAACATAGTTTTCTAATGAATCGTTTCTAGCGCCTGGTCTTGCTGCTGACAAGCTATCTGCAATTGCGACCAAAACGGATATTATATTGTTTGCATCTTTATCTCCGTGGTGAGATTCTATAGCGTTAATAACAACACTATCTTCACCATATTTTTTAGCTAAGTCTGCACCTATTTCAACGTGGCTTCCCTCAACTTCAAAATCTATTGCTTTTCCTATATCATGAAGTAGTCCTGCTCTTTTCGCAAGTGCTACATTTTCACCTAGTTCAGCTGCCATAATTCCTGCTAAATGTGCAACTTCTTTTGAGTGTTGTAAAGCATTTTGCCCGTAACTAGTTCTGAAATTTAGTTTACCTACTATTGTTACTAATTCAGGATCAAGTTTTGTTATTCCAAGTTCGAACATAGCTTCTTCACCATATTCTCTTATTTTTACGTTCATTTCTTTGCAGACTTTATCATATAATTCTTCAATTCTTGCTGGATGAATTCTGCCATCTTTAATTAGTGTTTCTATCGTTTGTCTTGCAATTTCTCTTCTTAAAGGATCGAAGCTTGATAATACGATTGCTTCAGGGGTATCATCTATTATAAGGTCAACACCAGTTACTGCCTCAATTGTTCTTATGTTTCTTCCTTCTCTTCCGATTATTCTACCTTTCATATCATCATTAGGCAAGGTAACTACGCTAACGGTTTGTTCGTTAGTTACATCGGATGCGTATTTTTGCATTGATTCAGCTAGTAAGTTTTTAGCCTTTTTATCAACCTCTAGCTTAGCTTCCGCTTCTTTTTCCTTAATGTAAGCTGAAATTTCAGCACTCATTGAAAGTTCAACTTGCTTCATTATTTCTTCTTTAGCTTTCTTTTTTGAGAAACCAGATATTTTTTCTAGTTTATCTATTTGTTCTTTAATTATGTTTTCAACTTTTTCTTCTAATTTTTGAATATCTTTTTGTTTCTGGATAATTCCATTTTCTTTTTCATCTAGCATTTGCTCACGGTTTTGAAGTAGTTCATCACGCTTTGCAATGCCGTCTTCACGTTTTATTAAACGTTCTTCATTTTCTTTTAAATCTTGTTTTTTTTCTTTTATTTCTTTTTCTGTTTCAAGTTTTAATTTATAAGATTCTTCTTTAGCTTCTAAAAGTGCATCGCGTTTTGATTTTTCAGCATCTTTTTTTGCTTTTTCAATTATATTTGAAGCCTTATGTTCTTCATTTTTCTTTTTTAATGCAGTTATTATAAAGGCTATAACCGCACCTATAAATATTCCAACTATTAGAAGTAAAGAGAAAATAAGTGCATTTCCCATATTTACCTCCACATTATTTATTTTACATCTGCATAAATATCTCTACTTATACAATTCTATTTTAATATTTTAAAAGCTCATAGTCAAGGTAAATAAGTTTTATAATTTATTTCTTTACTTTAATATACAGTTTTTCTTTATGCACTGTTTTTGCGCCAAGGTTAATTATTGCGTATCCTACCATTTCACCATCTTTGTATTTTTTCTTATCTTTTATTTTGTAGTTTATGTTTATTAAATCTTTTTCTTCTTTTGTTATTGGGTAATAGTAATCGTCTTTTGCGTATATTTTTTTGTTAGGAAGATTAATTTTGTTTCGATCAAAAATTTTTTCCATAGAGTAACTTTTAAATGCATATTCATATAACTCTTTGTGATTTTTAAAATCATTTGGATCGTTTAAGGTTACTACTATCAAATCTAAATTCCCATTGCTTGCTGATGTAACTAGAGTTCTTCTTGCTCTATCGGTGTATCCGGTTTTTCCACCTGTTGTATATTTATACGTGTATAAAAGTTTATTTTTATTAGTCCAAACATATGTTTTTTCGTCTGTTTTAACGGTATGTTTTTTACAGCCAGTAATTTTCCTAAATGTAGGATCGGAATTTGCGTAGCGCATTAAAAGAGCCATATCGTATGCGGTTGAATAGTTTTTTGTTTTTTCATCTAACCCGTGTGGATTAGAAAACGTGGTGTTTTTCATACCGATTTGTTTTGCCTTTTTGTTCATCATTTTAACGAATTTTTCTTCTCCGCCAAGATAATCTGCAATCATAAGAGCAGCATCATTACCACTTTGCATCATAAGGCCATAAACCATGTCTTTAAGTTTCATTTTTTCACCGATACTTAGGTATATGTTTGAACCGTATGATTCTAACACCTTATCAGTTACGGTTACGGTTTTGTTTAATTTTCCCGATTCTACTGCAATTATTCCGGTCATTATTTTTGTAGTTGAAGCAATTAGTTTTTTCTTATTCATGTTTTTTGAAATAAGCACTCTTTTTGTATCTTGTTCCATAAGTACGGCTGATTCTCCTAGACTATAAGCGTTTATTTTTACCGGAAGTAACAATAAAACTGTTATTAATAAAAGTATTTTCTTCAATTTCATCACCTATGTAATTGTATGAATTGGAATTTAAAAAAAATACTTCTTTTGAAGTATTTTTTATATTATTTAGATAATAGTTCACAGACTAAAGAACTTAACTCTGTTGGATTAGAAACCGGAAGTCCTTCAATTAATCTTGCCTCATCATATAAAATTTTAGTGTATTTTTTTAGCATTTCTTTATCTGTTTTGTATAATTCTTTTATCTTTTTAGCAATATCATGTTCCTCATTTATTTCAAGAACTAATTTAGCATTTACATGTTCATCTGTTGGCATTGCATTAATTACTTTTTGCATTTCTACGGTAACTTCACCATCACTTGTTAAGCAAAGTGGATGTTTTTTTAATTTATTTGTGTATCTTATTTGTGTAACTTCATCGTTTAAAGATTCCTTCATAAATGAAAACATCTCTTTGTCTTCCTCGTTTTTCTTTTTTAGAGCTTCTTTTTCTTCTTCACTCGATAAATCAAAATCATTTGATGCTACGTTAACAAACTTTTTGTCTTCGTATTTACCAAGCATTTTAAGTACGAATTCATCAACGTAATCTGTTAAATATAATACTTCCTTATTTTTATCTTTTAAGCTTTCTACTTGTGGCATCATATCTATTTTACTTATAGTCTCACCGCATGCATAGTAAATTGCATCATCTTCTTTATCCATCTTATTTACGTATTCTTTTAATGTTATGTTCTTCTTTTCCTTTGATGAATAGAAAATTACAAGTTCTTTTAGTTCATCTTTTTTAGCACCATAATTATCATAAATGCCATATTTTATATTGACACCAAATGTTTTAAAGAATTCTTCGTATTTATCTCTTTCATTTTCAAGCATTAGGGAAAGTTCTTTTAAAACTTTCTTTTCAATTGTTTTTGCAATAACTTTTAATTGTCTGTTTTGCTGAAGCATTTCTCTTGATATGTTAAGTGATAAATCTGGAGAATCTACAACACCTTTTACAAAGTTTAAATAATCTGGAAGTAAGTCTTCGCATTTTTCCATTATTAAAACTCCGTTCGAATAAAGTTCTAGTCCTTTTTTATAGTCTTTTGTGTAAAAGTCGTATGGTGGGTTTTGTGGTATGAACATAAGTGCGTCATAACTAATTAAACCTTCAGCTTTAGTATGAATTACCTTAAGTGGCTTTGTATAATCCAAAAATTTATCTTGATAGAAGTTAAAGTATTCTTCTTCTTTTATTTTGTTTTTGTTTTTCTTCCATAAAGGAATCATGCTATTTATTGGATCAGTTAACGTTTCTTTACCTGTTTTTTCATCTTTTGTTTCCATTTTTATTGGATAAGTTACGTAATCTGAGTATTTTTTTATAAGTGCTTGAATCTTGAATTCTTCTAGGAATTCGTCGTAGTTTTCACCTTCGGTATTTTCTTTTATATGAAGTGTTATTTTTGTTCCTACATCACTTTTATCTATTTTTTCTATTTCGTATCCACTAGCACCCTTAGATACCCACTTATAAGCATCACAGCCTGTTTTTTTACTTTCTACGCATACTTTATCAGCAACCATAAAGCTTGAATAAAATCCTACACCGAATTGTCCTATTATGTTTATCTTATCTTCTTTAGTTAAGCCTTCTTTAAATGCTAAAGAACCGCTTTTTGCAATGGTACCTAAATTTTCTGATAACTCGCTTTCTGTCATACCAATACCATTATCTTCTATAGTAAGTAATCTTTTTTCTTTGTCTATTTTAAGTTTTACGAATAATTTTTTCTTATCAACCTTTAATTTTTTGTTTGTTAATGATTCATAGTATAACTTATCTAATGCGTCAGAAGCATTTGAAATAAGTTCCCTTAAGAATATTTCTTTATTAGTATAAATTGAATTAATCATTAAATCTAATAATTTTTTTGATTCTGCTTTAAATTGTCTTTTAGACATATTAGTCATCTCCTTGTTTATTTAAATCACAATTAAATTATAGTACCAACCATTAGCACTGTCAAGATGTTAGTGCTAATAAAATTATTAAAAAAAATTAAGAACTTTTTGCTCTTAATTTTAGTATAATCCGTGTAATTTAGATATATCATCGCTTGATAATTCATCTACGGTCCATATTCCAGCTTTCTTAGTTAAAGAAAGATCTATAGTATGAGTTGTTGTATCTTTTACGTCTTGCATTTTTTCTATTTTATAATCCATATATTTTTCTTCAGAGAATTTACCATCTTGGTCATTAAATTTTTCTGGATTGTTTTTTAATTCTTCTTCAGCTTTTAAAATTGCACTGCGATAATTAAGTACCGTAACTTCAGTAGTTACCGTTGCAGTGTCGTCTTTTACCTTAGTATCTTTTATTACGTAAGCGAACTGGTCGTATTGTTTTTCCATTAGCTTTTGATACTTCATTTTTTGGTCATTTGTTAAATCTTCGTTTTCTATTGTTTCTTTTAATTGAGTTATTATGTTATCGTCTTTAGCTCTATATTTTTCAAAGAATGTTTCTACTGCTTTGTCTGGCTTGTTATCGTTAATTGCACAACTGCATCCAGTAAAAAGTAATAATGCACATAAAACTACTAATACCGTTTTAATACCATTTTTCATCTATTTTTTCCTCCTTCTGGTATTAACTTGGCATATAAAATTATTTTTATACTAATTTTTTAAAACTTTGATTAATGTTTTTAGTGTTTCTATCACGTTTAAATTAGCTTTTAGAACCTCATTTTTTAAGTTTTTATAAGCTTTTTCATTATCTTCTTCCACCTTATTAAAACACTCAAAATACATGTATTTTATTTCATCATTTTTTTTGCTTTCGTGTATTTTGTCTAAATATTTTGATAAAAGTAAAACTATTTTTGCCTCACGCCTTGTAAGACCGCTTATTTTTTTTGATTTTTTAATAATGTTATAATCTATTTCTTTTAAAGGTACATCTTCTTTTAAAACGTCCTCTTCCTCATCAAATAAAAGCTTACTTTTCCCTATTATCTCTCCATTATCGTTAAGCAAAATTGAAAGTGCCACATCATCGTTATAAATTACACAAGCGTATTTAACTTTTTTTACAGTTCTTCCAAAAAAGATTTCTGTTTTATCTTTTATTTGATCTAAAAAGTTTTTTGAAACTACGGCATCATTATAAAAAATGTCATAAAGCGTGCTATCACTAACTTTTATAGAGGGCATTTTTTTTACGTGTTTTACGTCATCTTCTTTATTCCACTCATAAAATTCATATGGAATTTTTTTAAAATTAACTAAAATATCATAAATGTTTTTCATTTTTTTCTCCTTTATTTAAAATAGATAAATTAATGAGTATGAATCCTACCAAAAGGTAGTAAAACTCAGGTAATTTAACTATATAGCTTATGTATTCTTTAAAATTATACCCAAAAGCAAATAAATTTATGTATAAAATCATTGTCGAAAAACCAAGTACCATAAGTCCAAAACCTGTTATAAATAAAAAAATCTTTAAAGTTATTTTAATCACCTATTAAATAATATTTATTTTAAGTCAAAATTAGTATATAATGTAATAGATAAATAGGAGGATATAATGAACATTATAAAAGTTTTACAATACGTATTTTTAGGTATATTACAAGGTTTTACTGAGCCTATTCCAATATCGTCTAGTGGACATCTTTTAATAGCGAAAAAGTTATTTGATTTTAAAATGCTTAGTGACATGAATTTTGAAATAGTTGTTAACTTTGGTTCTTTTTTAGCGATTGTATTTTTATATAGAAAAGAAATAATAAAGATAATATCACACTTTTTTGGTTATTTAAAAACTAAGAAGAACGAATATAAAGAAAATTATAAGTATGCTTGGTTAATAGTTATAGGAACCATTCCAGCAGGACTTTTCGGAATAATATTTAAAGATAAGATAGATTTGTTATCTAACAATGTTAAACTAGTTGGAATTGCTCTTTTAATTACGGCACTTGCTTTATTTTTAATAAAGGATTTTAAGGGTAAGAAGGATAAAAAGGACTTATCGGTAATGGATGCTATAACGGTTGGATTATTTCAAGTAGTAGCTTTATTTCCAGGAATTTCTAGAAGTGGTTCAACGGTAGTTGGTGCAATGACTCGTGATTTTAAAAGAAATACCGCTGTTAATTACTCGTTTATGCTTTACTTACCTATTAGCATGGCAACCATGGCTTTAGGTGTTAAGGATTTAATTAACACTTCAAACATAGGTGAACTTGTAATGCCATACACACTTGGTATGATAGCAAGTTGTATCGTAACTTATTTCAGTGCTAAATGGTTTATTAACATAATGAAAAAGGGAAAATTAGGATATTTTGCTTTATATTGTTTAATAGTAGGTATACTTGTTATATTGTTTGTAAAATAAAAAGACCTAAGATTAGGTCTTTTTTGGTTATAATAAAATACCAATTATTATAACAATAATAAGTAATACTATTGATATAACTATCTTTTTTATTACGCTTTTCTTTTCTTCTTCAGTTAAATTATCCATAAAGTAAGCCTCCTTGATTATAAGTTAATATTATCATAAATATATAAAAACTTCAACTTAAAGGTGTAATAGAAAGTTTTCTAAACCAACTATTTTATCTACCTTACCAGTTTTGATTTCATAATCTAAATTATGAAGTTTTTTTAATATATCTTTTAATTCAAAGTCTGGGTAATTAGTTTCTAAAGCAAGTTTTACGCGGTATGGATGAACCTTTAAAGTGCTTGCAATATCTTTACTCATAAAGCCTTCTTTAGATAGCAGTTTACTTTGGTATACAAGTGTAAACTGGCTTGCTAAAAGTGCAATTATTTTAATTGGTTCTTCTTTTAGAATCATTAAATCATTATAGCAAGAAAAAATCTTTTTAAAGTCCTTTTTCATAATTGCATCACTTAAATCAAAAACGTTATCATTAAAACCTTTACTACTTATGTTTAAAATATCTTCTATAAAAATTTCTTTATCAGTATCTTTATAAATAATCATTTTATTTATTTCACTAAGTAATATATCAACGTTTTTACCCACGTAATCTACAAAGTAAGAGGCTGTTTTATAGTCTATTTTATATCCGTTATTCAAAAATTCTTTTATAACAAATTTTGGTAAATCTTTTTCATCTATTGATTCTTTATGAATTACGGTTACGTTTTTCTTTAGTAGTTTAACTATCTTTTTTCTTTCATCTAACTTATCTTGCACAACTGTTAAAATTACTATATTATCGTGATTTTCAGCATTAACATAACTTATTAGGTAATCTATATCATGGTTAACACTTGTATTTGTACCCGTTAAAAATAATGCATTTTCCCCTATTACAGCCTTTTTATCGCCAAATAAAGACATGCAAGATGCTTCTTCTATTACCTCACTTACATTACTAGCTGATAAATCATACTTTACAACATCTATTATGCCATTTGTTATTTTATCTATTTCTCTTTTAATTAAACCGTAATCATTTCCATATATTAAATAAGTATTCATATTTACCACCTAAAAATATTATATCATTTTTATCGTATATTTTATTATTTTTCTGAATTAAAGTTTATGATATGGCACTTTCTAAATAAATTACTTTTATATCTTCTTTTCTTTGTCTTAAATTCTTCTTTTGAAATAACTTTTATTGTATTAATTCCCATTGTATTTTTTACTACTAACAAATTATTTTTATTGCATAATTCTAGCAATTTATTAAAAAATTGAGCATCACTTTTATAAAATTCAGTATGTATGTGTGTAAATGAATCCCAATATTCCCATTTAAATATTTTATACCTTTTTTCTACATACAATATGTCACTAGATACAAAAAGTCTATATTTTTGATCACAGGAATATATGTAAATGGAATCATGTTCATCACCTGCCCAGCAAACATCACATATTTTTTTTAATTTATTATAAACATCAAAAATATTTTCCATATTAGCCTCACCATAATATATCTTTATTATAACATCATTATACAAAAAAAAGAAACTATGCTAGTTTCTCTAATAATTCAGCCTTTTTCATTGAAGTGTACCCTACGATACCCTTTTCTTTAGCCATCTTCTTAAGTTCTGCAACTGTTAATTTTGATATATCGCTGCTTTCTTCCTTTTTAGGAGCAGCTTTTTTAGTTTCTTTCTTTTCTTCTTTTACTTCTTTTTTAGATGTTTTAACTTCTGCTTTTGCTTCCTTAGGCATCTTTCCTTCTAAAGCGTCTTTTGCAACCTTAACTAATTCTGCGAATGTTTTAGGTTCGTTAATTGCTATTTCAGAAAGCATTTTACGGTTTATAGCAACACCTGCTTTTGATAATCCGTTTATGAATTTTGAATAACTAATTTCGTTTTCACGGCATGCAGCGTTGATACGTACTATCCATAATTTTCTGAAGTTACGTTTATTTTGCTTTCTATCTCTATAAGCATATACATATGAATGCATTACTTGTTCTTTTGCAGTTTTGAATAATCTATGTTTGCTACCAAAGTAACCTTTAGCTTGTTTTAATACCTTTTTACGACGTGCTTTTGTTACAGCACCATTTTTTACTCTTGCCATTATTTATTTCCTCCTTAATTCCTATATACTATAAAGTATCAATTATTCTCTTTAATCTGTTTGAATCTGCCTTACTTAAAGCTGATTTAGCTCTTTTTGTTCTGTTAAATGCAGAAGTTTTGCTACCAGTGTTATGTCTTGAACCTGGATGTCCTACTGTAATAGAACCACTTTGTCTTACATTTAAAACTTTTTTAGTACCCTTATGAGTCTTTTGTGTTTTCTTTGCCATAATATAATTCCTCCTATTTCTTAACTGGGCTAAGCATAGCCATCATATTTCTTCCATCAAGTGTTGGAGCACCTTCTAATGTTCCAACTTCTTTTAATTCATCTGCAAATCTTAGTAATACTTCTTTACCTTTATCGGTAAATTGCATTTCACGTCCTCTAAAACGTATGGATAATTTGATTTTATGACCTTTTTCTAAATATTTTTTTGCATTATTTAACTTAGTGTTAAAGTCATGTACATCAATGTTTGGTGACAGGCGGTATTCCTTCATTTCAGCATTATTTTCTTTTTGTCTTTTTTGAGATTCTTTTTGCTTTTTCTTCTTTTCGTATTTGAACTTATTATAGTCCATTAGCTTACATACAGGATTTTCTCCGTTATTAATTAAAACTAAATCAAATCCAGCATAAGAAGCAAGCGTTAATGCTTCATCCTTTGATTTAATACCAAGTTGTTCACCATTTGGGCCAATTACAAGCATTTGTTTTGCTCTTATTTGTTCATTAATTGGCATGTCTTTTTCTTTTGCTATATCAAGCACCTCCAAAATAAAAAGTGAATACGACATTAGTATCCACCTTAAAAAACGCTTGTTTATTTATCTATTTTTATTTGGCGTTTAACCCACTGTTTAATTACAATCGGGTGAGATGAATACTCGTCTTCTTTCCTTCATATCAAAATTACTTTATTAGTATACAACATATTTTATTATATTGCAAGTAATTTTATTACTTTTTTAATGTTAAACAACTTCCTATATCAGTTGATATTTCATTAATTTTGCATTTTAATTCTTCTTTAGTTCCAAAATTATCAATAACGTAATCAAAATAATTATCATCTATATATTGAGGTTTTCTAGACTTAATATCATAGTAAGTATCTCTATCGTAACTACTTGAATAGTGAACGTTATCTCCTATTACATTATAATCAAACATATCATAATCCATTACTCTTTTAAGAATTCTGTCTATGTTATTATCATCATTTGAATTTAGCTTTATTTTAATCAATTCGTAATTAAACATATCACTTATTTTTATAAATCTTTGAAATTTTTCACAAGTATTTAAATCTGCATCAAATACAAAACTTTTTCTATTTAAAATAATTTTTAGCAATCTTTCTTTGTTTATTTTATCAACATTTTTCTGTATTTGTTCAAATGACATTCCACTTTCGTATTTATAAAAATAATTTCTAACATAATCATTACTTAATACAAATATTCCAAGATTCTTTGATAATTCTTTAGCAACGTATGTTTTACCACTACCAGGTAAACCAGATAAAGTTATTAGACATGGTTTTTTATACTTTTTTACGTTATCAAAATTCATTTCTTTTAAAAATTTTTTCATAAATATCACCTCATTAAATGCTTGTTATTATATCACAAAAAAATAAAAAACAAATATAATACTTTTTATCTTAAAGTCTCTATTTGTTTTTCATAGTCTTCTTCATTCGTAATGTAAGAACCTGAAACTACCATACTACATCCTGCTTTTTTACACAAGTTAATGGTATCTTTATTAACACCACCATCAATGCTTATTAATAAATCTTTAGGGGCAACTTTTTTTAATTGCTTTATCTTACTTATTACTTCTTTTTTAAAGGTTTGGCCACCACTTCCTGGAGTAACACTCATAAATAAAACCAAATCTATATCATTTATATAAGGCATAAGCTTTTCTATGCTAGTTTCTGGGTTTATTGCAAGACCTACTTTTGTTTTGCTTTCCTTAACATATTTAATCAAGCTTGAATCTTTTATTATTTCTACGTGAAACGTAAGTAAATATGGCTTAAGAGTTAAATACTTTTCTATCATACTATAATCTTGTACCATCATATGAACATCAAGCTTTTTTTTAGAAAGTTGTACTACCTTTTTATAATCTTCAAACAAAAAGG
Source organism: Clostridium sp. CAG:594 (assembly GCA_000434835.1). GTDB lineage: Bacteria > Bacillota_I > Bacilli_A > RF39 > UBA660 > Aphodocola. The sequence goes on along the minus strand of FR881474.1, from coordinate 13,643 downwards.
CTTTATTTTTAACAAACTTTCCGTCCATTACGTCAACATGAAGAAAGTCTGCACTTGATTCATTAACTTTTTTTACAGCATAATCTAATCTATTACATTCTTTTAATATTGATACAGAAACTTTCATATTCTTACCTCTTTAACTCTTCTATGCTTTCTATAAATTTCTTATAGTTTTCATATCTTGTTTTTCTTATTTTACCATTTTCTACTAATTCTTTTATATAGCATCCATCTTCTTTTAAATGCATGCAGTCTTTATATTTACATTTGTCTTCGTTTTCATAAAATTCTTTAAAGTTATCTTTTATATCTTTTTTATCCATTCCGTTAAAATTAAGGGATGAAAAACCTGGAGTATCTGCAACTAAGCCGCCTGCTACTTCTAGAAGTTCAACGTGTCTTGTTGTGTGTCTTCCTCTTCCTAACGCTTTAGAAATTTCCCCTGTTGCTAAATTCAAACCTTTTTTTAAACTATTTAGTAAAGATGACTTTCCAACTCCTGTTTGGCCTGTTAAAACGCTTAATTTACCCTTTAAAAGGCTTTCTATGTTAGTTAGATCATTGTTTATAAAAACCTTATATCCAATACTTTTATAATAATTAATTGCCTCGTCTATTTCACGTGTAGAATCTAAAAGATCATACTTAGTAAAACAGATAACCGGAACAACGTTATTATACTCTATTACAACAAGCATTTTATCTAGTAAGTTACTAGAAAAATTAGGCTCTTTGCAACTTACTAAAATTATTGCCTCATCTATGTTTGCAATAGGAGGCCTTATAAGTTCATTTTTTCTTGGTAGTATATTAGTTATTATGCGTTTTTCTAAATCAAAATCAACCATATCACCAACTAAAGGAGAAATTTTTTGATATCTAAATTTCCCAATTGATGAACATTCGTAATACTTTTTATCGCATTCAACGGTCCACTTATTACTTATTAGTTTTATTACTCTGCCTTTCATCTACTCTTCCCCATCTGTTACTGCTTTGGTAGTTGTTGTAGTTGCTTCTGGCTTTTTAGATACAACAACTTTAAATGTTTCTCCGTCAAACACTTCTTCACCTGCTTTTGGAGATTGTGCAAGTATTATATTTTCTTCTCCATCAGACTCTTTATAAGTAACCTTTATTGTTAATCCATATTTTTCACAAAATTCTTCTGCTCTATCAAGTGTCCATGAATCAGTTACCATATCAGGATAAGTAGATAATATCTTAGGAATGTATAAAACTATTTTTTCTCCCTTTGATAGTTTTTCTCCTTGTTTTACGCTTTGGTCTATAACTAGCTGTTTTTTATTAGTATAACTAGACGAATCTTCTACTTCTTTTTCTTCTATTGTTACCTTTATTCCAAGTAATTCTAACTTAGCCTTTACTTCGTATGCATTTTGACCAGTATAGTCTTCTACCTTAGTTTTACTTGTTCCAGATGAATAATATATGGTTATTGTTGTTCCTTTTTTTGCATATCTATTTTTAGCTGGATCCGTTTCGATTACTAAGTTTTCATCAACGTCGTCACTTGCTTTCTTTTTAGAATCAACCTTAAAGCCTTCTTTTTTAAGCATCTTTTCAGCCTTTGATATTTCCATGCCAGATACATCAGGCACTTCTATATCTTTTGATGAACTAAGTTTTGGAAAAACAATAATAACAAGAATAAATGCTGCTGCTAAAATACCAATTATTGAAAATAATATGGCAAGTCTTTTTTTGTTACCTCTTTCTATTTTCTCATCTTCCGTTATTTGTTTGATTTCAGGCTCTTCTTTAGCGCTTTTCTTAGTTTCTTTTAAAGTATTTGCCCTTGTATCAGAAAAGTCTGTTTCAGGATATTTAAATGTTATTCTCTCTTCATTTTCCCTATCTTCATCTAAACAAGTTTTTATATCATCAGCCATCTCCCTAACGTCATGATATCTGTTTTTAGGATTTTTAGCGGCTGCTTTTAATATTATGTTCTCAACTGATTGAGGCACAACTGGGTTTAACTCACGTACAGAAGGAAGTGGTTCTTTCATGTGTTTTAAAGCTATTTCAACTGCGCTATCGCCTCTAAAAGGAACTCTTCCAGTTAGCATTTCAAACATTAAAATTCCAAGTGAATAAATGTCGCTTCTAATTGTTGAACCTTTTCCACTTGCTTGTTCTGGTGGAAGGTAGTGAACGCTTCCCATAACTGAGTTTGTTTGGGTTAATTGAGCACTATTTAAGGCCATTGCTATACCAAAGTCAGTTATTTTAACAAGGCCACTATCTTTTATCATTATGTTTTGTGGTTTAATATCACGGTGTATTATGTATGAATCGTGGGCACTCTTAAGCGCATCTAATAACTGAAGCATAATATCCATTGTCTCAGGAAGAGATAAAACTCCACGTTTTTTTATTAATTGTTTTAAAGTTTTACCCTCGATATATTCCATTACGATGTAAAAGTTTCCATCATCTTCACCAACATCATATATCTCAACTATGTTAGGATGAGATAATGATGAGGCTGATAGAGCTTCCCTTTGGAATCTTCTTACGAATTTTTCATCACCTGCAAGATCTCCTCTTAAAACCTTTACCGCAACACGTCTATCTAAAATGGTATCACGAGCTAAATAAACATTAGCCATTCCACCTTCACCAATAAGTTTTAAAATTTCATAACGATCATTTATTAATTGCCCTTTTGCAATCATAACTATTCACCACTTTCCTTTTGTAAACATGCGATGGATATGTTATCAGTTCCACCCCTTAAATTACTCTTTTTAATTAATTTAACTATTTTTTCTTCGATTGTTAAATCACTATTTAACACTTTTTCTATTTGACTTACGCTAAGCATGTTAGTTAAACCATCACTACACAAGAATATTCCGTCACATGATGTATCAACATCAAATATATCTACGTCTATTGGATTGTTAGCTCCAAGCGCTCTCATAAGTACGTTTTTTCTTGGATGATTTACTGCTTCTTCCTTGGTTAATTCACCTGTTTCAACCAAAAGATTAACTAGCGTATGATCCTTTGTTACCTTGTATAAATTTCCACCCTTAAATACAAATCCAGAAGAATCTCCAACGTTACCAAATAAAATATAATCTTTTGTTACAATAGAAAGAACAAGAGTTGTACCCATTCCCTTACTTTCAGGAAATTCATCAGTATACTTAAATATATCATCATTTAACTTACTTACGTTTTCCCTTATCCAGTTAACTGCAGCATCTTTTTCGCCTACCGAAGATAAGTTTTTAAACTTTTCAGTAAGACCATTTACAACGATTGAAGATGCAACTTCACCTGCTTTGTGACCACCCATTCCGTCTGCTACAACAAGCAAATACTCACCAGATAAATTTTTAACAATCATAACAGAATCTTCATTATGGGTTCTAACCTTTCCCGTATCAGATATATAATATGCTTTCATTTTTAACTTTCCTTTCCTATTTGCTCACTTCTAAGTTGTCCGCAAGCTGCAGATACTTTAGAACCAAACTCTCTTCTTATGGTAACGTTTATGTTTCCTTCTTTTAATATATCATAAAATCTATTAATTGTCACTTTAGGAGAAGTTTTATACTCTATGTGTGAAGTTTCGTTATATGGTATTAAATTAACGTAGCAATTAACTCCTTTAAGCAAATTGACAAGCTTTATGGCACACTCTTCGCTATCGTTTACACCCTTTAATAAAATATATTCAAAAGTTACGCGGCGATTAGTTTTTGCAATATAATCTCTTACCGCATCCATTATATCTCCTATCTTATAAGCCTTATTAATAGGCATTATTTTATCTCTTACTAAATCAGTTGGAGCATGAAGACTTATCGCTAAATTAACGCCAGCCTTTTCTTTTGTAAACTCTTTTATTTTAGGAACAATACCGCAAGTTGATACGGTAATATGTCTTATTCCTATGTTTATTCCCTTAGGATCATTTATTATGTTAATAAATTTTATTACGTTATCATAATTATCAAATGGTTCTCCTATACCCATTAAAACAACGTGACTTACTCTTTCTTTTATATCTTCTTCTACTTTTAGTATTTGAAGCACTAACTCAAACGCAAATAGATTCCTTACCTTTTTTAGTCTACCACTTTCACAAAAACGGCATCCCATATTACAACCAACCTCAGTTGATACACATAAGCTGTTGCCATAATCATGATTCATTAAAACAGCTTCTATTTTGTTTCCATCATAAAGTTCAAATAAATATTTTTTAACGTCAACATCACTTTGCTTTTTAACTAGTTTAATCGTATCCATACTAAAGTTTTCTTTTAAATACTTAATCAAATCTTTTTTTAAATTGGTCATTAAATCAAATGATGTAACTCTTTTTATATAAAGCCAGTCAAAAACTTGTGCTGCTCTAAATTTAGTTTCACCAATTTCTAAAAAATAATTTTCTAAATCTTGTTTTGTATAATTATAAATATTGTTCATAAATACTCCTTTATATCAATAATAATTATACCAAATATAAAGATAAAGGTTAATTAAATTAAACAAATATTATAAAGAAAATGACTAATTATAAGGTTATTTACACACTTTTATGTATATATTTTGTTTTAATAGAAAATACTATTTATGGAGGTTATGAAAATGAATGATAGTAATAAAAGTATTAAATGTGAAGTAGAATCTTGTAAGTACAACAATAAAGCTGACAGTTATTGTACTTTAAATGAAATAAAAGTAAGCTCAACATGTGATAACTGTAATGCTAGAAAAAAAGAAACAATCTGTGATAGTTTTGAAGAAAAAAATAGCTAACCAAAGCTATTTTTTATCATATTTATCCATGTTTTCACATATTAAAGCATCAGTATATTTTCTTGATAAATCGTAATCTTTTTTATTCTTTATGGTCCATATAACTATTTTCTTTTTATCTTTTTTAAGTGATAAATAATTATTTGGAAGACCTTTTACATCATATGAAATAAAATCAGTTTTAAAAAATAAATCAAGTATCAAAGTTTTTCCAATAATGCTTTTTAATCGGTTTGAATCATTTTTAAAATTACTGGATAATAATCCAATTGGAATATCTTTAGTATTTCTTTTAAGCCATAAAAGAGACATAGGATAAAAACTTTGAATGGCATAAAGGCCTTTATAATTAGAAAGTTCATTTATAAGTATTTTCTCTAAAACGCCATATCTATTATGATACTTAGTTTCTATTAAAATTGGAACTCTACCATTTACTAGTTTTATAACATCACTAAATAATGGCACTTTTAGTGTTGTATCAAAAAGATTATACTTTAATAATTCTTTATAGGTTAAATCTTTAACCTTTTTATTTACGCCGCATACTCTTTTTAAGTTGTCATCGTGAAACACAACTAATTTTTTATCCTTAGTTAAACGAACATCAAGTTCTATCAAGTAATTATTATCAATCGCTTTTTTAAATGCTAAAACAGAGTTTTCTGGAATGCCTTTTTTATTGTTGTAATAGCCGCGATGTGCAATTAAACTGCGCGATAAAAATTCAAGATCTTTCATATCATCACCTGTTACTATTTTATTATTTCACACCACTCTTTTTCTTTAAAACCCACAAATACTTTATCTTTAGTAACTAAAATAGGTCTTTTAACCAGCATACCATCACTCGATAATAAATCTAGTTTTTCGTCATATGACATATTAGCAAGTTTATCTTTTAAATTTAAGTTTTTATAAACAAGCCCACTTGTGTTAAAAAATGACTTTATGTCCTTACCAGATAATTTAATAAAAGAGTCTAATTCTTTTTTACTTGGATTATTTAGTTTTATATCTCTAAGTTCGTATTCTACGCAATTATCTTTTAAATATTTTTCTGCCTTTTTACAAGTAGAACATTTAGGATAACATATAAAAGTATTCATAATTAATCCTCCTTAAATAAATCGTTAAAAGTCTTTGGCACATCACATAAAAAGTTCATTTTTCTTTTAGTTTTAGGATTTATAATCTCAAGGTTATAAGCATGAAGCATAAGTCTTTTAAAATGACTTTTTTTATTTCCATATTTTTTATCGCCCACTATCGGAGTATCTATATCACTCATATGAACCCTTATTTGGTTTTTACGACCAGTTTTTATTTCTATGTCTAAAAGAGAATATTTATTATTTGATTTAATAACTTTATAATTTGTTATTGCAAGTTTTCCGTCTCTTTTATCATTACTAGAATAAACCTTAAGTGTTTTAGTTTCTTTAAGATATGATTTAATAGTACCACTTTTTTCTTTTAAAATACCTTCTACAACTGCAATATATCCTCTTTTTATACATAATTTATCCCAAGCATTTTGATAATTATATTTAACACTTTGATTTTTGGCAAACATAACAATACCTGACGTATCTTTATCTAGTCTATGAATTATAAATACTTTAGCTTTTGGATTACTTTTTTTAACATATGATGACACCTCATGAAATAGTGTTTTTTCCTTTTCTTTAGGAGTTGACACGGTAAGCATTCCACTAGGCTTATTTACAACTAGTATTTCTTTATCTTCATATATTATATCTAATTTCTTTTTTCTTTTTTTCATAATAAACCTCTTTCAAAGATTATAACACAAAAAAAGATTTATTTAAGATGCTTTAATAAAAATAAATACAATTATTACTATTAATAACAATATCGATATTCCAAGCAATATAAATAAAATCTTATTTGTTCTATCTAATTTTGATTTTAACTTTATAACTGACAAATCAAGTGCCTTTGTTTTTTCTAAAAGTTCATCTAAACTTAAAACTTCTGTTTTATCCGTTGCCTTTTTATTCATAATTAAACGCTCCTTTTTAAGAAAAAAGTGACAATTAACGTCACTTTAATAATTAATAATTATTTGCTTTTTTCTCAAAGAAACTTTGTGGATGAGCGCATACTGGACATACTTTTGGAGCTTCTTCTCCTACGTATACATATCCGCAATTACGGCAAATCCAAACTGTTTCTTCACCCTTTTTAAATACTAAATCATCATTTACATTTCCTAATAATTTCATGTATCTTTCTTCATGATGCTTTTCTATTTTAGCTACTTCTTCAAAAAGAGTTGCTATCTTATCAAATCCTTCTTCTTTTGCAGTTTGGGCAAACTCTTTATACATATCTGTCCACTCATAGTTTTCACCTTCTGCTGCTGCTTTTAAGTTTTCTTTTGTTGAAGGAATATCTCCACCATTAAGTAGTTTAAACCATATTTTAGCGTGTTCTTTTTCATTATTAGCTGTTTCTTCAAAAATACTAGCTATTTGTTCATATCCTTCTTTTTTAGCCTTACTAGCAAAATATGTATACTTATTTCTTGCTTGACTTTCTCCTGCAAATGCAGCCATTAAATTACTTTCTGTTTTACTTCCTTTTAATTCCATAATTAATAATTCCTTTCTTTTTTACATTTTTCACATATTCCATTTATATTAAAACTACTATCAGTAATTTTAAAACCTGTTTTACGTTCTATTTCTTTTATTTCTTTCTGATTAAGTTTTGGCGTGATATCTATTACCTTACCACACTTCGTACATTTTAAATGGTTATGTTGACATAACGTTTTATCAAATCTATCATTACCATCATCAAGTTCTATTTTTCTTATTAATCCTTCCTTTGCCAAAGTATTTAAGTTTCTATAAACTGTACCTAAACTTACGTTAGGTATTTTTAATTTTACTAGTTCATAAATTTCTTTAGCATCTGGATGACTATTAGAATTTAAAACCGTATTTAACACTTCTTCACTCTGTTTCGAATACCTCATATATAACTCCTAAGTAATAATGATTACTACTTAAGTATACTTTAAATTAAATTATATGTCAATGGTTTTATTTGTTTTTTTCTCTATTTTGTAATTAACATATTCTTTTAATAGTGTGTATAAAACAGATGATATTGGTATGCTTATTATCATTCCAATAAAGCCAAATATAGAGCCTCCAATTAATACTGCAACAAGAGCCCAAAGAGCTGGAAGGCCAACTTGCTTACCAACTATCTTAGGATATGTAAAATTATCATCGAATTGTTGAAGAGCAAAAAATGCTATTGTATACCATAATGCATTCATTGGATTTGATACCGCAACTAAAAGCGCTCCAATAACAAGAGTAATAAATGCTCCAACATAAGGTATTAAAGCTGTAACAGCAAATAAAACACCTAAAATCAATGCATAAGGTAACTTTATTATTGATAAAATTATAAAGAATTCAAAACCAGTTAATGCAGCATCTAAACATTGACCAGTTAAAAACTTAGTAAACGTAACATTAGTTAGTTTAACTATTCTAACTACTTCATTTGATGCTTTTAAAGGCATAAATGCTTTTAATAATTTCTTTGTTTGTCTAGTTAAATTTTCTTTATCTGCTAGTATATAAATCGCAATAATAAATCCAAGGAAGAACATAACAAGTTTCGATATAGTACTTGATAAAAATGATACTACAACATTTACTATGTTACCCATATGAATTCCGCTTGTTGACAATATATTTTTAACGTCAATGTTTTTGATATAATCTTTAAAGCCTGGATATAATTCTTGAGCTTTATTTGATATATCGTTTACCCAGTTGAAATTAGATGGTAAGTTACGGCTTATTTGTCCTACTGCTTCTATAACTTCTGGAATTATTAAAAATAAAATAAGTCCTAAAATACCAAAGATTAAAACAATCGATAATATAAGAGAAATTAATCTTATAAACTTCTTATGCTTTCTTTTATCAATATTAAATATTTTTCTTTCAATTTGTTTCATTGGAACATTTATTATAAATGCTATTGCAATTCCAACTATTATAGGCATTGCAAGTTTTAATACGAATTTTATAAAATCAAAAAATAAATTATAATTAAACACGCACCATAAAACTATACCTGCAAAAATAATAAGCTCCGTTAATTGTTTTTTTAACTTTTTAGTCATAATTTTATTTCCTTTCTACTTTCTTTATAATTATAGCATGTTTTTCTTTTTTAGTATAATTGCAATTATAATTGATAAAACAAATGAAAAAGCAATTATTAAAATAAAGCTTATGTTGGATTTTCCCATATCTCCTAAAGGAACATTCATTCCTATAAATGATGAAACCATAGTAGGTATTGAAAATACTATTGTAATTCCCGCTAAAAACTTCATTACATCATTTAAATTATTAGAAATTATAGTTGCGTAAGTATCTGTCATACTAGTTAATATTTCACGGTATATACTAGCCATTTCAATTGCTTGTTTATTTTCTATCATTGCATCTTCTAACAAGTCCATATCATCTTCATAAAGAGTAAGTACGTTTCCTTTTACAAGTTTTTCAAGCACTACGTCATTAGCTTTTAAAGAAGTAGAAAAATAAACCAATGTTTTTTCAATGTTAAGAAGGTCAACTAATTCTTTGTTATCGGTAGACTTATGAAGTGTTTCTTCTTTTTTATTTATATAATTATTAATTGAGGTAAGTTCTTTTTGATAAACACCTGCTACCCTAAGTAAGATTTGAATTACGAATTTCGTTCTTTTTTTAATATCAAAATTTTTTATTCGATTATTTTTAAAGTCATCTAAAAACGTCTGTTTTTTAAGGGATATTGTAATAAAGTATCCATCATTATTAATTATTATACCAAGAGGATCTGTATTATACTTATGTTTATATCTTGAATCCGTCATATAAGGTGTATCAACTACTATTAAAGTTGCGTTTTCACCTATCTCAGTTCTAGGTAGTTCTTCGTCATCGGTAAGTTTCATAAGTAAATCTAAATCCGTATTTGTCTTTTCTGATACCTCTTTTATCTCATCATTAGTTGGTTTTATTAAATCTATCCAGCAACCTTTTCTTAAATTTTCTAGTTCTTTAAATCTCTTTTTGCTATCAGTTGTATAAATATTTATCAATTCAATCACTTCCTTTATTAATATCTAAATATAAATTATCTTAATGGATGTTTATACTTTTTTGTTTTAGAAACAACTAAATATTTATTTTCATCAAGACTTCTAAATTTTTTTCTTTCATCCTGCGGCATATCATATATTTTTTCTGCTATATCAATATGTAATATACCAAATAAATGGTCATATTCATGGGAAAACACCGTTGCCTTAAAGCCTTCAAATACCTCTGTTTTCAAATTAAAATTCTGATCAAAATACTCTACTCTTATACTGTAAGGTCTTTTGACAAGCCCCATATTATCCATACAACTAGCACAAGCTTCCCAATAGTAGGTTTCTCCTTTTTCTTCTAATATACATGGATTTATCATAACTATTTTTTTATCTTCAAAATCATTTTCTTTTAAAGCATCATATTCATCAGTTTTCATAATGTATATAATTTTTTTAGGAATCCCAATTTGAACTGATGCAAGAGCCATTAAATTACCATTACTTCTGCAATAATTAGATAATATTTCTATTTCCTGTTTTAAATCAGGATCACCCTTTAACACGTCAGATGAGGTTTGCCTTAAATATTTTTCATCATGTTTTATAGTTCTTAATCTGTATTTTTCTTCATCATATTTCATATTCATATATTTCTCCATGAGTAGGTTTAAACTCTAAAAAATTCGTATTAGAATCATAACCTATTATATTATAATTAATCGCTCTTATAGTTGCAGCATGAGATACTATTAAAACCGTCTTATAATCTTTTTCTTTTAAGTTGTTTAGAAAAGATGATGTTCTTTTAAGTATATATTTAACTGGTTCTACACCATATGAATCATTATTCAGTTTATAATCCCAGAATTTTAATTTTTCATATTCAGCATATTTTTTCCCTTCAAATTCTCCTAAATTTCTTTCAATTAAAAGTTCATCAGTAATAATTTTATACTTATTATCTGTTACTATGCTAGCAGTTTCTAAAGTTCTTTTAAGAGGAGATGAAATACATATATCAAAGTTTATATCTTTTAACTTTTCTCTTATATCTTTTGCCTCTTTTTTTCCAGTTTCACTAAGTTTTATATTAACCCGACCCTGCATCAATCCTTTTTCGTTCCAAGGTGTTCTTCCATGTCTAATTACGTATAACTTCATATTAATCTCCCTTTAATATTTTTATATATTTTTCCTTTTCTAAATCACTTATAAATGCTGCATTAATAGCGTTTATGTTAAAGGTTAAAAAGTCTTTATCAGTAAAGTCAAAGCAAGATTTAAGACGTTCATACTCATTGGATAAAGAAACGTTTGATACCGTGTTATTATCAGTACTAACAGTTATTAAAACACCCTTTTCATATAACTTTTTTATAGGATGATTCTTATATATTTCTACTGCTTTAGTTTGAAAATTACTTGTTGGGCAAACCTCTAAAGTAACTTTATTTTTTATAACTTCACTTGTAGCATAATTATCTTCTATTATTCTAATTCCATGACCTATTCTTTTTGCACCAAAACTTATTGCATCTAATACACTACTTGCATCATCTGCTTCTCCGGCATGAATTGTAAAAGGAATATTCTTTTCTTTAGCTATCTTAAATAACTCTTCATAATCCTTTGTTTTAAAGTGTTTTTCATCACCTGCTAAATCAAGTGCAACTACACCCTTATTTAGATATTTTTCTGCAACTTCTATCGTTTTTAAATTATTTATATAACTTGCGCCCCTCATCATACATAAAATTACATTTATTTTTATGTTACTCTTTTTAAAACCTTCTATAACAGAAAGCACAATATCATCATAAGATAATCCTTTTTTTGTATGTAATTGTGGTGCAAATCTAACTTCTGCATATATTATGTCATCTTTTTCTAAATCTTCGCCTAATTCCCTTGCGATTCTACTTAAATTTTCTTTTGTTTGCATAACTTTTATTGGCATATCAAACTTAGTTAAATATTCTGTTAAACTACTATTATAATCACTTACATGTAACTTATTTTCTATGTTCTTTTCATTTACACCTAGAAGTTCTGCTACCGTACTTTCTCTTACACTTCCATCTAAATGTAAATGTAATTCTACCTTTTTCATATCCACTCTCCTTAATTATAATTATAACTCATTTTTATTTCAAAAAAAATATTAATCAAATAAATGATTAATATTATTACCTAGTATAATCAAGATACTGCTTTTTATATTTTATTATTTTCCTATTCTAAAAGCTGGAGATACACCATAATTACCCACAGCACCTCTTACATCAAAGGAACCATCACTTCCTACAGCAATAAAATATGCATTCCCTGTTCCTTCTGGAGTACGCAACCAAAAAGGTGATGCTTCATCATTATATTTTTTTACCGCAGTCGCATAATTACTAGCATTTACTCCTATTTTCTTATAATAATCTAGTTGTCTTGTATTGTTCTCAGCCGTATCAAATTGGTGCATAACTCCATCATAAAATCCATAGGTATCATTAACTTTATCCCATATTTCCATAGCAGATGGTAAATATAATTTATTATTTGAAATGAAATTATCAACATCGTTGGCACCGTATCCTGAAACTACCATAGTATCTAATATATTATTTTTTAAATTTTCTGGTAACGCATCATATATTGTTGAATTTACATATTTTGCCATAGATGATGCAGGCCAACCTCCCACGTTTGATAATTCTGAGTTCATATTGTGCTTTACTATAATATCACTGAATTCTATTACAAAACCACAAGCCGTTTGTGAAAAAACCTCATTATGACATTCATCAGGTACAGTTTTATTTGCCACTCTAACAGTATGTGTACCTAAATCTCCCATGTCTATTTCTTTTTCATCACCTATATTATATGCATCTGTATTATTATTTTTTACTGCATTAACTATTGTTTCCCAACTATCTGTTGAAAAAGATACTGGTTCTGAAACAGATGAACTTGACTGACCCGTACTAGTTACTTTTTCATCTGTTTGAACAAAGTTTAACTTATATGATAATGATATTGTACTTGTATTAGTAGGTAAATCTTCTTTAGTTAAGTCTTTTATAAACTCTATTGTTATTGTAAGGTTCCTTATTTCTCCAGCTGATAGGATGTCACCTTCTGAAACTTCTTTTCCATCTTTATCAGTTACCTTAAACGTTAAATATTTTTTCTGCTCACTTGTTAATTCTGTTTTTTCTATCTTATCTATTTTTGCATTAATAGTTCCTTTATTTACTAAATCTACTGTATACGTAACTTTATCTCCTGGTGTTGATAAACTAACGTTCATTCCTGTTATTTCTGCAGACTTTGTCTCTTCTATCTTTGCTGTTCCAGTAGTTGTTGCTGTTCCAACACTAACTGGTTCTGACAAGTTTTCAAACTTTATTCCCCATTTTGCTGCATCTAGATATGCAGTACCATTTATGTTTAATGTGGTTGATAGGGCTGCAAATGCAATCGTTAATCCTGCAACTACTATTAATAGTACAGTTATAACTAACGCTTTTGTTCTTCTTTCTTTTTCCATATTTACTTTCTCCTACTTCTATTATTAACTTTTATCATTTTATCATACACAAATAATTTTTATATAACCTTGGAAGGCTACTTTACTTGTTTATAATATCATATACCCCCCCCCCGGATGTCAAGTCTGCATATTTGTGTAAAA
>FR881473.1 GCA_000434835.1 Clostridium sp. CAG:594 | reverse complement strand
CATAATTTTTATATAAAGAAAACTCAACAACTCCTACTACTTTTGGAATACACTCTCCACCCCAATTAATAATAGTCATATTTTTATTTTGAAGTCCATAGCCTTTTTCAGATGAAGAGATTTCCTCATTTGTTTTTAACTGCATACAATCATTACTAAACGTTACAGTATTTCCTGCAAACAAATTATATTCTGCAAGAGCTTTAACGGTCTTTTCATTATTTTTTATTACATAAAAACACTCTTTGTCTTTATTTAAACAAAATTTGTCTCCAATTTTATATGTTTTACTTACATTTGAATCTTGTTTTTTATTATCTTTTGTATTAGAATCTTGTTTTTTATTATCTTCTGCAGCACTATTAGAATCTTTAGGTGTTATTACGTATTTATATCCATTTATTTCTGTTGTAGTACCATTTGGAATATTAGAAGCTGATGTTTTACATATTTTTTGATTTCTTAATTCACTTTTATTTGTTATGTTCTTTCCTGTTTCTGGATTAGTAACATCACCTGTTAAATATCCAAGGTCATATAATTTTTCAACTGAAACACAGTCATCACCACTATTATTAGTAGCAAAATAAGCTTCAGCATAACTAATAATTTCTTTTTTTGCTATTTCCTTTGATTTTTCCCTTGAGTTATTTATACTTTTAATAACATTTGTAGTTGCAATTGTCATTATTATTCCAAGTATTACTATTACTGCTAGAAGTTCTATTAAAGTAAATCCATTTTTATTTCTTTTCATATTATATTATCTCCTTATATTATGGTTTTATTACCGTGTATTCATCATCATCATCCGTAGATGCACTGTAGCAAAGTGTTGTTTTATTTTTATTTATATTTTCATTAGAAGAATCTGCCAATTCAACTTTTCCATCTCCGTTTAATTTTGCACAAATTCGAATTTTATTTTCTTTATTATTTTTAAAAATATCATAGTTATAATTATTTTTTATATTTAATCCATCAATGTTAAAGTTAACATTATTAAATTTACCTTTAATGTTAGCCTCAATCATAATCATCGCAGATGTTGTAGTATAATCTTTATTGTTTGATGCAATATAATTATATCTTCCTATGCATTCATAATAATTTTTGCCATTTATCATTTTGCTTTCATCTAATTCATATGCATGTGTTTCTTCGTTAAATTTTTTTTGTAGCTTATACTTTTCATAATCATCCATCAACCCATAATTAAACTGTCGCATAAATTCATCAGGATCTTTATATGAACTTTTCAAATTATTACTATCAAGTTCCTCTAATTTATTTGCTGAACTAGCGTTATACTTATAAGCATGGCATTCATAAACTGGATTATATTCATAAACGTATATTTGATACTCAGATGATGAATAATCTACGGCCTTTCTTAAGTTATATGTATTTAATTCAGAAGAAACTTGCAAATTTTTAGCAACTTTAACTACTTGTTCAGCACTTTGAATAAATGCATTAGTTCTTGATTTTAAAAGTGTTTTATTAATCTGCATAGTTGCAATAACCATTATGATTGCAAGTACCACAATTACTGCAAGGAGTTCTATTAACGTAAAACCGTTTTTCTTTTTTCTCATAACTATCTCCTATTTTCATATTATCATTATGTTCATTTTAAGTCAATTTTATTTGCTACAAAAAAAGAAACCTTTACGTTTCTTTTACTTTTTATCAGTTGAACCAAATCCACCAATGCGAATACCATCTGCATTATCATCATCAGCAGTTAAATACTTCATAAATATAGCTTGTCCTATAGCATCACCTTTTTTTATAACGGTAGGTTCACTTTTAGTATTATAAAAAGCAAACATAAAAGCTCCATCATTATCAGGATTACCATAGTAATCAGCATCTATTATTCCTACACTGTTAGCTAAAACAAGTCCCTTTTTCTTAGGGTTAGAACTCCTGTTACAAAGCATTAAATACTCATCATTTGGCATATA
The DNA here is from genome assembly GCA_000434835.1 of Clostridium sp. CAG:594. GTDB lineage: Bacteria > Bacillota_I > Bacilli_A > RF39 > UBA660 > Aphodocola. Next base: position 4,449 of record FR881473.1, on the reverse strand, counting down.
TGCCTTTAATCCAGTTTTTACAAGAGTTGGGTTTGTTCCTGGTTTAAATGGTTCAATTATTATATCTTCTGCAGCTTCTATATCATATCCTGCTGCACCTTTTGTTTTTCTTATTGGAAGATTAATTTCTTTATCTTCAAATCCTTTAGCTATTTCAAATCCTCTTATCATAATTATTACGCTCCTACTAACTTTCTTTCATCTAATAATACGACATCACCTTTTTTTAGTGATTTTTTAACATCTATTACCCTTTGATTTGATGATCCACACCACTTTAATCTAAAATCGTGTAATTCATCTTTGTACCTTCCGTCCACTAAAACATCTATGTATTTTAATACTTCTTTATCTTTTAAATCTCTATCAAATAAAAATCCAGTCCAACACCACACGGTTTTATCGGGATATTTTTCTTTGAATTTTTTTGCGAGTTTTAAAGTTCCATCTATGTTTTTAGGATGCATTGGCTCACCACCTAAAATAGATAAACCAACAATATAATCCTTACCACATAATTCAAGTACCTTATCTATGATTTCATCTGTAAACTCTTTTCCACCGTTAAAATCATGTGTTTCTTTATTAAAGCAATTCTTACAGTTAAAGGTGCAGCCTTGCATAAAGACTGACACCCTAACTCCTGGACCATTAGATATGTCCATTTTTCTTATTTTGTTATATCTCATAATTAAAGATCAGCATCCTTATTATCAATATGAATTACTCTTTCTTTTATTTCTTGAGTTCTTCCTTTGTTCCAGAAATTTGTACCAATATATCCGCATGTTCTTCTTGCAACATTTAGTTTATCGTGATCTCTGTTACCACAGTTTGGACAATACCACTCTAGGTCGTCATCTAAAAGAATTTCTCCTTCATAACCACATTCCTGACAGTAATCAGACTTAGTATTTAATTCTGCATACATGATATTATCATAAATAAACTTAATAACTTCCATAACAGCATCTAAGTTATTTGTTAAGTTAGGTGTTTCAATATAACTTATGGCACCACCTGGTGAAAGTTCTTGAAACTCACTTTCAAGTTTCAATTTAGTAAATGCATCGATTTCTTCAAATACAGGTACATGATATGAGTTTGTAATATAATCTCTATCAGTAATTCCTTTAATCTTACCAAAACGTTCTCTTAAACACTTAGCAAACTTATAAGTAGTAGATTCAATTGGAGTACCATAAACACTATAATCAATGTCCTCTTCCTCTTTCCATTTATTACAAGCTGCGTTTAATTTTCTCATTACTTCAAGACCAAACTCTTTACCTTTACCACCATCAGTATGAGAGTGACCAGTCATATATTTAACGCATTCATAAAGTCCAGCATATCCAAGTGATATAGTTGAATAACCATGATGCAATAACTCGTGGATGCTTTCTCCTTTACCTAATCTTGCAAGTGCTCCGTGTTGCCATAAAATAGGTGCAACATCAGAAGTTACCTTAGATAATCTTTTATGTCTTGCTTGAAGTGCTCTATGACATAACTCTAGTCTTTCATCCATAATCTTCCAGAATAAATCCATATCCTTATCAGATGATAGTGCGGCATCAACTAAGTTAATTGTAACAACTCCTTGATTAAATCTACCATAGTACTTTGGTTTTCCGTTAGAATCAACATAAGGAGTTAAGAAAGATCTACATCCCATGCAAGGGAAACACTGACCATTTCCGTTTTTATCAACCTTTAATTTCTTCATTATTTTTTCTGATATATAATCCGGAACCATACGTTTAGCTGTGCATTTAGCAGCAAGTTCTGTTAAGTAATAATACTTGCTATCTTCATGTATGTTATCTTCTTCAAGTACGTATAAAAGTTTAGGAAATGCAGGAGTTATATAAACACCCTTTTCGTTTTTCATACCCATTGTTCTTTGCTTTAATATTTCTTCAATTATCATGGCAAGTTCTTCTTTATACTCATCTGTTTCACCTAAATACAAGCATACTGACAAGAAAGGTGCTTGACCATTAGTTGTAGTCATTGAATTAATTTGATATTGGAAAGTTTGAACACCATCTGTTATTTCCTTTGCTAAATCTTCTTTAGCATATTTTTCACACTGAGCCTTAGTAAACTTTCTTTTTTTATACTTATCTAAGAATCTGTTATAACTTTCTCTAACAAAAGGTGCTAAATGAGTCATTGTAATAGTCGCACCACCATACTGACTTGAGTTAACCGCTGTTATAAGTTGTGTTGCAATAGTCATTGCAGTTAAGAATCTATGTGGTTTTTCAATCATAACACCATTTATGTTAGTGCCATTTTGAAGCATGTCTTCAAGGTTAATTAAATCACAGTTATGAAGTGCGTTTTGTGCAAAATAATCCATATCATGAAAATGTATTATTCCTTCATCGTGAGCTTTTACGATATCTTCAGGAAGCAAAAACCTTCTTGATATATCAGTTGATGTAATACCTGCTATATAATCTCTTTGAGTAGTAACAACCTTAGCGTTCTTATTAGAGTTTTCAGTATTCCAATAATCACTTTCACCATCAATTAACTCCTTAATTGAAAGGTCTGTAGTATTACTTTTTCTAACAAGTTCTCTAGTATATCTATAAGTTATATATTCTTTAGCAAGAGCAAACTTATTTAAAGTCATTAGTCTCATTTCAATTATATCTTGAATATCTTCAACTAATATTCTTCTTTTCTTTAAGCTTTCTATGTATTTTATTATGTTTTTTATTTGAGTATCAGAAACTCTATCTTCTTCTTGTACCTCTTCATTTGCTTTTTTTATAGCAATTTCAATTTTTTCTGGACAATAATCAACCATATGTCCATCTCTTTTAATTACTTTCATGATGTTCTCCTTCTATCTTAATTCTAATACAAATATAACACATTAAAAAAAATAACGATGTTGCAATTGCAACAATTATTAAAAAATGATATTATTTTAATAGGTGAAGAAAAAATGCGTAGGTTATTTGGTAAAATAAGTGTAAATGAAGAACGTAAACTACTAAAATTATTAGAAACAAGTGTACTTTCTTTTAAGAAAGATACAGTAATATTATCAAATGTTAAAGATAACATAATAGGAATAATATTAGAAGGTAAAGCTCAAATAATTAGAACAGACTATAATGGAAATAGAACAATTATAGAAGAACTTGAAGAAGAATCCATATTTGGTACTGCCATATCCTCTTTATCAAGCGATGAATGTGAAATAATAACTAAAGAAGAAACCAAGGTTTTAATAATTGATTATGACTTAATAATCTCATCAAAAAACAATAATTACTCTTATTATAATCAGTTTATAAAAAACTTACTTGAAATAACAACTAATATAATAGAAGAAAAAAACGAAAGAATAGAAATATTAACAAAAAAAACAATACGAGATAAATTATTAGAATATTTTAATATATATAGAAAAAAACATGCATCAAAAATAATTTACCTGCCATTTAGTTTTACGGATCTAGCAGATTTTCTTGCAGTTGATAGAAGTGCAATGACAAGGGAACTTAAAAACTTAAAAGAAGAAGGTTTTATTGAAACCAAAGGAAGAAGAATCTCACTTTTATACAAGTAAAAACATCGGATTAATTTCCAATGTTTTTTTCTAAATAATTATTAATAAGACTTTTTATTTCCCAGAAATTAGCACCTATAAAATCATTCTTACGAATGATTTAGATATCAGACTTTGAGATAGTTATAACTGGGCGAAGACCACAGATATCAGAATTATAAAAGTCGCCGTTGCCAAAGTATCCACCCGCGCCCACAATACGCACGAGGCTAATGTCATTCGCGGACGCAGTCCAATAATAAGTACTATATACCCATACTGGTGCAGATTTACATGAATAATCATCTTCACTACATCCTAAACTAGTTAACTCTTCATAGGTTATTAATCTTGCACCTACACTTGTTTTTCCTAATGTATTTTTTAAATATGTTTTATAATTTTGTACTGGTTCATAAAGAAGTGAATTACTATCAAAAACATTTGCAGGATAACTTGTTCCATATTTACTTAATAATTTACCACTTGAATCTGTCCAATATCCATAATTCCCGTTTGTCCTATTTGAAAACGACAAATTATTAGTATTTTTATCTTGCTTATTTATTTTGGTATTAACGTTTTGTTTTGCTAAAGCATCTACTGTTGTTCCATTATCTTTTATTACATTAAAGCATTCATTTTCTAAGCAGAATTCATCACCAACTGAGTATGTTTTTTCATTACCACCTTGACTTACACTAGTTACTTTTTCATCTGTTTGTACAAAGTTTAATTTATATGATAATGATATTGTGCTTGTATTAGTAGGTAAATCTTCTTTAGTTAAGTCTTTTATAAATTCTATTGTTATTGTAAGACTCTTTGTTTCCCTAGCTGATAAGATGTCACCTTCACTTACTTCATTACCACTT
>FR881472.1 GCA_000434835.1 Clostridium sp. CAG:594 | reverse complement strand
TTGAGTTACTATCAAAGACATTTGCAGGATAACTTGTTCCGTATTTGCTTAGCAAGTTATGACTAGATGTATTATCTGTCCAGTATCCGTAGTAACAACCAAGGCCTGAGCACCTATCACTTACTTTCTTTGATTCTTCACCATCTGCAAAAGCTATTGTGCCTTTTATAGTATGATTTATTTGATTGCCTTCAGAATCCCACCATACATATCCAGCAATACTATTTTGAAGTCCGTACCCTTCTTCTGAAGTTGATATTGGTGTTACAGTCATATCACTAAAATCATCATTGTATACTACAGTATTACCAACTAATAAGTTATACTTAGCAAATGCTGTTACAGTACTTCCATTATCACTTATTACATAAAAGTCTTCTGATTTATTAGTCGTTGTATTACATAATGCTATTACATCTCCTACATTATATGTATCTTTTTTATCAAATGTCGTGCAGGCTTGCTTAGAAGAACCTGAAGTAGTAGCCTTTTCATCTGTTTGCACAAAATTCAACTTATATGATAATGATATTGTGCTTGTTTGTTTAGGTAAATCTTCTTTTGTTAAATCCTTTATAAACTCTATTGTTATTGTTATTTTTTTAGTTTCACCTTTTTCTAGGATATCTCCTTGTTTTATTTCATATCCATTTGGATCTGTTACTTTAAATGTTAGGTATCTTTGTTGTTCTTGTGTTAATACAGTTTTTTTTATATTATCTATTTTTGCATTAATAGTTCCTTTATTTACTAAATCTACTGTATATACTATTTTATCTCCAGGTATTGATAAACCAACGTTTATTCCTGTTATTTCTGCTGCTTTTGACTCTTCTATTTTTGCTGTTCCAGTAGTGGTTGCACTACCTATTTTTGTTGGACTAGATAAGTTTTCAAATCTAATCCCCCATTTTGCTGCATCAAGGTATGCCGTACCATTTATATTTAGCGTAGTTGATAGGGCTGCAAACGCAACTGTTAAACCTGCAATTAACATAAATAAAATTGAAATTATTAAAAGCTTTACACTTCTTTCTTTTTCCATTTTGTTATTCTCCTTTTACTACTATTATCTTCCTTGTTTATAATACCATATACCCCCTACTGGGTGTCAAGCACCAAAAAAAGTGGAAAAATAAAACATAAGCTGCTATAATATGCCTAAGGGATGTGATTTGCTTGAAAAAAGTTGGTGTTATTGCTGAATACAATCCATTTCATAATGGACATTTGTATCATTTGAATAAGGTAAAAGAAATGTTTCCTGATAGTTTTCTTATACTAGTTTTAATAGGAAACTTTACGCAGCGAGGTGAAATATCCGTAATAAATAAATGGGATAAAACCAAAATTGCACTTAATTATGGTTATGACTTAGTTGTTGAACTTCCATTTCTTTTTGCAACACAGTCAGCAAGTTTTTATGCTAAAGGTGCTGTTGAAATATTAGACAAATTAGATTGTGATTATTTAGTTTTTGGTTCTGAATTAAATGATGTTAAAACACTTGAAGACTTAGTTAACACAACTTATGAAAATAAAAATTATGAATCACTAGTCAAAAAATACGTTGATAATGGAAATAATTATCCTCTTTCCTGCTCACTTGCTTTAAAGGATTTAACTGGCAAGTTAATAGATAAACCAAATGACGTTTTAGCGCTTGAATACGTAAGATGCATAAAACTTTTAAATAGTAAAATAAAACCTATAAGCATTAAAAGAACAAATGATTATCACGAGGAAGATATAAATAAAGAAATTACTAGTGCTACATCAATAAGACGTAATATTAAAAATATTAATAAAATTAAAAATACTATGCCAAGAAATTCCATAAGTTTTATTAATGATATTAATTATGATAAATATTTTGATTTAATTAAATATCAGATTATAAGTAGTGATAATTTAAGTGATTACTTAGACGTTGATGAAGGAATAGAAAATAAACTTAAAAAAGTAATAAATAGCTCTAATAATTTAAATGAATTAATTTTAAACGTCAAATCAAAAAGATACTCATATAATAAAATTCAAAGAATGCTTCTTCATATAGTTTGTAAAATTAAAAAAGAAGATAATAATCTAAGGTTAAATTACATAAGAGTTCTTGGGATAAGTTCTTATGGCAATAAAATACTAAAAGATGTGAAAAACAAAATAAATATTCCTATTATAACAAAGTATAAAAAGGAATACGATGATTTATTTTTGATTGATAAAAAAGCAAGTTTAATATACTCTATGCTGACAAACTATAACGTTAACGATGATTTTAAAAGTAGCATAAAAAAGATAAAATGACCTATTTCATTTTATCTTTTTATTTGTGGTAATTTTTCTTTTACATTTAATTCGTATTCATCTTTAAACTCTTCTATATCACTAAAATGAGCTTTTATTTTGCTTTGAACTATTTCTCTTTGTTCTTTAAGATAATCATTATCAACACATTCTTTATCTTTTTTCATTATTTTTTTTACGGCATCAATTTCTTTTTCATTTAGTTTTTCACATATTATATTTGTTTTTTTATTTGAAGAACAATCTGGCATCATGTATAAAAAATCATTTGAATTATAGGAAAAATAAATATAAGGATCTGAGTCAATATAAGTAGTAGATGTCTTATCATAAATATTATCATTTAATGTATCAAAAACCATTGTTCCTAAATCTTCTGAAACAACTACAGAATGATTTGGATTTTTAATGTCATATTTCTTTCCAGTTTCTCCCATAAAACAAGATAATGTATAAGCTTTTATACCATAATTATTAAGTGAATCTTCAAAAAAAGGTGCCTCATGTCTACAAAGAGATTTTTTAAATAACATATCCCCTGCTATTAAATTATCTTTATATAAATCTAAATAATAAGAATCTTTATTCTCGTTTATATATCTACTTGCTTTATTATTATCTAATGATAAATATCCTTTATCATCTAAGTAATTAAATAAATAGTAACATTGTACTGAGTTTTCTAATCCTAACTTATCATACAACTTAGAAATATATTTAATAGCATCTTCATAAACATCATTAAGTTCATCTACAAACTCATCTCCACCTAATGATTCTCTATAATTTTTATATAATTCTTCATAATAAGCATCATCACTTAATGTATTATCTACCGTACCAAAAGTTATGCCACTTATATCAAAATCATTATGTTTTTCTTTATATAACTTACTAATTGCTACTCCTGACGAACTAATAAGAGAAAGTGCTAAAGCAAAAGAAATTATTTTTTTTAGTGGCGATACATTTCTTTTACCATTCTTCTTTATATAACTAGAATCTACTTTCTCCGCGCTAAAATAGCTCTCCTTATTCTTAGACATACCAAATTCCCCTTTTCTTTGTGCAATTATTATATACATTTTTTTAAAAAAGTCAAATTTACAGGCAAAAAAAGAAGAAGTTAATATCTTCTTCCTATTTCTCTTTCTTTTTCATAATCATCAGTAAAGCCAGATGACTTATTTTGTTTCATATCAGCTATATAGCCATAACAAACGGTAGATAATGTGTTTAAACTGCTTACAACTCCTTCTTTTGTCATACCAAGCATTTTTGATGCCATATCTAAATCATAATTAAAATTAGTAATAGTATAAAGCATATTTTGCATAATAGGATTAGTACTTAAATACATCATAAATGCTACATTAGTTAACAAAAGTTTTGACATAGAAGATAATTTTAACCTAGCATTATCATATAGTTGTTCTAAATTATCTACTGGCTTTTTATCATCTTTTTTCTTTACTGCTTTATTTATATTTTTTAATATATCTTGTAAATTCATCTTTACCTTTAGGGGATTAGTCTTTGTTAAAATTGCTATTTCAGCCAAACTTTTTTCTTTTTGACCAATACCAAAATACATTGAAACAATGCTTTTTTCTTCTAAAGATAATCCTGATAAAGCACTCATAAATTGTTCTTTAGTTATCTTATTTACCGTTAAAAATTTATCTAACTTAGACTGTTCTTTTTCCTTTTTATCATCTTTTTTAACCTTTTCATCTTTTTTCTTTAGCATACTTCCTACTATGCCATTAATTGTTTTATTTACGTCTTCCACCTTTATACCATATCTTTTTGACATTTCTTCTATCGAAAGTGAAAACAAACCAAGTCCAAAATAATCTCTAACCATTCTTCTATCATTCATATTAAGATTATTTAATTTCTTTATAAAATCTGCTCTTGATATCTTATTTTTTAATAAAACTTCATTTAAACTTGTTTTAACATATTTTTTTTCTTCTTTTTTCTTTTCTTCTTTTTTATTCTCTTTTTTAGGCTCTTCTTGTTTTTCTAAAGGCTCTTTTTCTTCTTTAATTATTTCTTTTAAAGCATCTTCTTTTTCATTTGTTTTTGATAATTCATCAATTACTTTATCAGTTGCAGTATCTATTATACCAATTACTTCTTTTTCATTCATATTTAGAGCTGATGCTATTTTTTTATTAGTTATTTTCTCGTTTAAAGATAAAGTAAGTGCAATTTTTTCATATGAAGAAAGAACAGTCATATCTTTTATAACATTAGTTATTTTTACATTGTTTTCTTTTGCGTAAGACATAAGCCTATCAGAAGATAATTCCTCTTCTTTTTGTTCTTTTATTTTGCCACTTTTTATTAAGTTAACTATTTTATTTTCTGCCTCTTCTATTAATTTTAATACCTCTTGTTCTTCCATTTTTAGTTTAACCATAATTTCGCTTGTAGAAACAGGTTTTGCTTTTAATCCATAATATAAAACTATAACACTTTTGCTTAGTGGACCAAGTAAGAGGATAGCCTTTAAGAAGTCTTGTTTACTAATTTCATTATCACTTAAAAATTTATCTAACTTGGTTTGTTTTTGTTTTTCTTTTGGTTTTTCCTCTTTTTCCTTTTTCTTTGGTTTTTCTATCTTTTTATCAAGTGTTTTTTTGTTTAAAGAATCTTGTTTTATTTCAACTATTATCTCTTTCTTTTTTGGTTTTTCTGCTTCTTTTTTTATTTCTTTTTTAGGTTCCTTTATTTCTGTGGCTTTAGGTTCTTCTTTTTTAGTTTTTTTATTTTCTTCTTTTTTTTCTTTATCTACTCCAACCTTTTCTTTATGAATCTCACTCTTTTGCTTTCTTTTTTCATACGCCTTATTTACCTTAATAATAACGGTTAAGTTTTGAACAGCATTTTTAAACGCCTTATCTTTAGAAGGCTTCTTCTTTTCATTTAAGTTTTCTCCAAAAACTTCTTTTATTTGTTTTATTGAATTATAGTCCATCTTAGTTAACATTTTATAAATAAATTCATTGCTTAAAGATTTATCTTTGCACATATATCTAATATAATCATAGAAATTGTATTCATAAGAATCCTTTGAAATTATGTTTCTTATAATAGATAAAATATCTGCTTCTTCTCTTTTTAAAAGCATATAGCTATAAAGTTTTATTAATATTTCATTTTGCACTTTATTATCAGAGTTTATCTCAAATGTTTTATCTCCCTTAATTCCAAATAGATTAATAAAAGTATCTTTTAAACTATAATCTAAGTTTGCTACCGCATTTAATATTTCCTCTAAAGAAAAAGTATCAAATAGATCATAAATCGTTCCAAACTCTAAGCACTTTTTTTCTTTTACTTTAGATAACATCATATATAAATAAAATTCTTCCAGTTTTTCTGGATCATCAATACTAAAATCTGGTGCCACCCTAGAATACGACTCAAAATAATTTTTTATCTCATCATCATTAAATAAATTTAGTATTGTTTTATCTGATAAATTAATCTGATTATTATTCCACTTTAAGTTTTCAAATATTAAACTTATATTTTCGTAATTGTTTATTGAATTTATTTCTGCTTCATTTTTAAAGAGATTTAAATCTTCCCCGTAAGTATCTCTTAACACTTCATAAGATTTTATTGAAATAAAAAAAAGTGAAAAATAATATTTAATTTTACTATCAAATTCTGGTGCGTTAATATCATAATTCTTATAATTCATAATTAGTTCCTCTTACTTAATAAAATACCACAAAAAAAGACAAAAGACTAGTCTTTTGCTTTAAATATAAGGCTGAAAATAAATCCAAATACGATTGCTGCTGTTATACCTGCCGATGTTAAGCTAAACATTCCACCTAAAAGGCCTAAAATTCCCTTGGTGTGTGCGGCATCTAGTGCACCATGAATAAGTGAATGACCAAAACTTGTTATTGGAACAAGGCTTCCCGCTCCAAACCATTTTATAAACTTATCATATAACCCAAATGAGTCTAAGAATGCTCCTATAACAACAAACATGCTAGTTATGTGTCCTGGAGTTAGTTTAGTATTATCTAAAATCATTTGTCCTATAAGACATACAACCCCGCAGAATAAAAACGAATATAAATATATCATTTAATCACCTCAAGTTCTACTAAATGTGAAATAGAAGGAATAGATAATTTTTGGTTATTCATCGTAGGAGACATTAAAGCTCCTGTTGCAACTATTAGTACCCTATTTAGTTTTCCTTCTTTCATCTTACCTAAAATGTCTGTATAAAATACCAAAGGAAGACAAGCAGGTCCACTACCACCTGCATTTACTTTTTCTTGTTTTTTTCTATCATATATAATAGATGCTGCATCAACTAATTTATCTTTTAAATCTATGTCATAGGCTTCTATCATATATAAACTTAATATTTCTTTACCATACACTCCTAAATCACCAGTTAATATAAGATCATAATCACTAACCTTTGTTTTTGTATCAGTTAAGTGTTCAAATATTACTCTAGCTGCAGAAGGAGCCATAACAGAACCCATATCATATACGTCAGTTACACCTAAGTCAGTTGTAGTTCCAATTGATGCCGATGTAACTTTAATAGATGATTTTTCCGTACTTAAAATGTTACTTGCACATCCTGTTACGGTAAACGTTGATCTTTTAGGTTTAGGACATCCATACTCAACCGGATTACGATACTGTCTTTCTGCGGTCATATTATGACAAGACGTATTACAAATTACATTATTAATATTCTTATTTTGAAGAAGACTTGATGCCATAATTATTTCTTCACAAACAGAAGCACAAGCATTATAAACGCCCATAAATGGTCTGTTAAACAAAACGGATGCATAGGAATTAGGCGTTATTTGATTAAGTAAGTCTGCTCCTAGTATTACATCTATATCATCCATCTTCATGTTTGCTTTATTAAGAAGAATGTTTACCGAATCATTTATCATTTTTATCTCGGCTTGTTCAAAGGTTTTTTCTCCTAAATAATAATCATCATACGTTTTGTCATAAAGCTTTCCAAAATTTCCTTCTTTTTCATCTAGTCCCGCAACCGCTGATACTTCTTTTAAATAAACATTATTAAATTTTATCGTCATAGTTAACCTCCAAAAAATAAGTATCTAACAATTCCAAATACGTATGCAGATAAAACTCCGTATAATATTACGCTACCTGTTAATTTAAATGCGTTAGACCCAATTCCAGTTACTAATCCTTCCTTTTTATAATCAATCATGCTTGATGTCATAGCATGTGCAAAGCCTGTTATCGGAACAATTAATCCTGCTCTTGCTTTAGAAACTAAGTTGTCAAAAAATCCCATTGCGGTTGATAGTGACGCTAAAAATATTAATATTACAATCATTATTGTTGTAGCATCTTTATGTGCTACGTTAAAATTATTTTCCAAAATAGTTACTATTACCTGTCCTAAAAAACCAATTAAACCACCTGTTAAAAACGCAATAATTCCGTTTTTAGTCTTATTTTCTTCAGGAACTATTTTACTAGTTAATTCTTTATACCTTTCTTTATTCATTTGTATCACCAGTATTAGTATTTAAAAAAATTAAGTATTTATACATAAAAAAACAAGGTGACATTTAAGATGTCATCTTGCTTTTCATCTTTTTTAAAACCTTTTTTTCCATTCTAGATACATAAACTTGATTTACGTCCATTATTTTGGCTACTTCACTTTGTGTTAAGTCTTTAAAGTATCTGTTTTCGACAAGCATTTTTTCTTCATCACTTAAATATGAAAAAGCCTCTTTTAAATCAAGTAACACATCTTTACTTAAAGTCTCTTTTTTTGGTGTAACATCAAGAAGAGTTATTGTTTTTCCTTCGTTATTTATCTCTTCATCTAAGCTTTTTGTTTGCCTGCAAGCATCAAGTGCACTTATTATTTTCTCTTCGGGAGCATCTAGCATAAGTGCGATATCACTAACTGTTGGAGCATATCCTCTTACCTTTATATGTTTATCAATGTATTCGTTTATTTTTCTTCCTAATCTTATCATGTCACGGCTTACTTTTATAGCCTTATTTTCTCTTACGTAAGAGCTTACTTCTCCAACAATGTACGGAAATGCATAAGTAGAAAATTTAACATCCCTTGCTTCGTCAAAATTTTTATATGCTTTCATTAATCCAATTACTCCAACTTGATGCAAGTCTTCTTTATCATTATAGCCTTGATATTTAGAACATACACTATAAATTAAGTTTCTATTTTCTTCTATTACGTCTTCTACACTTTGACATAAGGCTTGCATTTTTTATATCACGACCCTTTCAAAAACGTTTAGTTCATTTTCTAGATTAACTAGTGATTTTAATTCTTTTACCTCTCCGCCAAATAAGAATAAATCACCATCAGTTTTTTTCATTATCTTCCTTAATGCCTTAATTTCTTTTACCCCTTCTTTTGTTATCTCCTCTAAATTATAAGTGTTTAATACTACGTACATAATCCCAGATGCTATAATCACCTCCTTAACGTCCTTTTTAAATATATCTATTGTAGAACTATTTAAAGCTCCATATAATCTTACAAATAAAACTCCTTTTCTAAATTCCATTAATACTTTAAGCACTTTTAAATCCTCCCAGCAATTATATTTAATCACTTATTTTAATTTAAAAAAAGTCTTTCGACACAACCTTACAAAATAAAAAAATCACTTATTTTAAAGTGATTAAATATTATTCTTTTTCTTTTAAAAATGGTATTATATCTTCTTTTTTTCTATAACCAAATACAACGTCATAAATGAAATTTATAAACGGCATTTTAACTCTTTTTTGTTTTATTAAACCATATATTGACTTTAAAGTATATACGCCTTCCACTGTCGTTTGACTTAAGTATTCGTCAAGTTCTTTTTTTGATGCTCCACCACCTAGCATCTTACCAAACGTGTAATTTCTAGAAGACTTAGACGTACACGTTAATAAAATGTCTCCAAAGCCTGCGAATGACATGATAGTCTTCTCATTTCCACCAAGTTTTTTAATTAGTTTTCTAGTATCATTTATGCTTTCTGTTAAAAACATAGCCTTAGTAGATTCACTTGCATTTATACCATCTAACATTCCCGCTGCAAGTGCAATTACGTTTTTTAAAGTCCCACATAACTCAGTTCCTAAAAAGTCCTTATTAGGCCTTATTTTTAACGTATCAGATGATAACGCTTTAATAACCATATCCCTTGTTTTGTTATTCGTTGTTGCAAGTGAAAGTCCAACTAATTCATCAGTTGCCATATCTTTAGCAAATGATGGTCCTGATATAGTTGCAAGTTTTTTAGTTTTTAATTTCTTTCTTACGATAGAACTTGCAAACATATATGTATCTTGCTCTATTCCTTTAGATGCAATTATTATGTGTTTATCCTTAATGTATGGTTTTATTCTATCACAAACGCTAGATAAAAACTTAGTTGCAACCGCAAGTACAACTATATCACTTCCATCTATCGCTTTTTCTATATTTTCCGTATAGATAAAGTTATTAGGCATCGTAACACCTTTTAAGGCTTTTTCATTTTTATGAGTTTTAGTTAAAACATCAATTTCCTCTTTTACCGCTGACCATATAATGATTTTATTTTTATTTTTGTTAAATCTTAGTGCAAGACCTAAAGCATAAGCTCCCGCTCCTAATATTGTTATATTCATAATTATCAACTCCTTATTATCAATTATATCATTAACATTTAAAATAATTTATTAATATTTATTATTTATACATTTATTTTACTTTTTTATTTATAACACTTGTTATTTCTTTCTTTTATACTATCTTTTTGAGTAACGTTACCAGTTAACATAGGAGATAAATCGCTATGCTCCCTCACGTTTTTAAAAACAGCATTTTCATCATAATTAGCATAACAATACTTACACATGTGTTTGCACGTATTATATTCTCCAATATCTACCATACTTACGCAAGAACACTTTCCTCTAGCAGTCCACTTTTTAAATTTATCCCTTTTAGTTAAATCTTTAGCAATTTCTTTTGTAACACAATCTGAAACTAAAAATCCATATTCTTTTAAATTTCTTTTTTCTGCACAAGTTTGAACTGTCATATTATACTTTTTAGCGCTCAAAGCAAAGTTTGTTCCTATTTTTTCATAGTCTTCATCTGCTAGCTTTTTTGCTCTTAAATAAGGCATATTATATCTTACGTTTTGATACATATCTAAAAATGAAATGATTATTTTATTTACATAACCAGATAATAATTTACACATATTATCAAAGCTTTTTATGTGATAATCTACCGTATAATAATCATTTATAAATACCGGGTCATACCTAATCCATAATTTATCTTTTCCTATTTTTTCAGATAACTTCTTTATTGCATTTATTATTAATCCTTTAGGAGGTACATTTGGTTCAATATCTTTTTTATATGGTGTTAAGGTAACGTGAAATATAAAAGGAATCTTAATATCATCTAATTTATCTAATATAGGAATTGGATTTTTCGTACAAAAAACAATTGCATCTACATCCTTAAAATATATTTTACTAACCAAAGTTTTATAATATGGATTTCTAACTAAAACATAACCTTCTTTTAATCTATTCATAAACCAATTAGAATAAAATGCTACTATATCAGTTCTTCCACTTACGTTTAATATCATATAAAACACCTTCCTTAATTATTATAACAAACTTTTTTACAAAGCCATCTTTTAAAACTATTATTTTTTATTATTTTAGTGTATAATCTTACGTGAGGTAGTTACTATGAAAAGAAAAAATATAATTACGTTTCTATTATCATTTTTAATTACTAGTTTTATGGTTATAGGAACAAGCTTTATAATGACTGGTGATTTTAAGATGATTAAAAAACATCCTTTAATTACACTATTATCATTTATATTATTAATTAAAATATTCTGGGAAATAATAAAATACTTATTTGATAGATTAGACAATAAAAAAGATGAAGAAAAAGATATAAAAAAAGGAAAACTTGGAAAGTTATTTGATAAACACCCATTTATATTTTCTATTTTATTTATAATTCTTTTATGGCTAGTTNATAATTCTTTTATGGCCAGTTTACATAATTGCATTTTATCCAGCGATTATGTCTCCTGATCCTAGCTTTCAGCTTTTACAGTATTTTAATATAAACAACAAGTACTCAGACTACGTTGTATTAATAGATAAAAACGTAATTTTAACAAATCATCATCCCGTTGTTCATACAATAATACTTGGCTCTTTAGTTAAGCTTGGAATTAAATTATTTTCTTCTTTGAATGCCGGACTATTTATTTACAGCATTATTCAGACGATTATTTTAGCAAGTACTTTATCATACACTATTAAATTTATGAAGGATATAAACGTAAGCTTAAAGTATAGAAAAATATGTTTACTTATTTATTCTTTAGTACCAGTATTTCCACTTTATGCAATGAGTCCTGTTAAAGATGTTATATTTGGATGTCTTATTATCGTTTATATAATTTCATTTTACAAATTAATAAACTTAAAAGGAAAACTAAAGATTAAAGATATGGTAATGGAAATACTTTTAATCATACTAATAATATTATTTAGAAATAATGGATTTCATATAGTTTTACTTTCGCTTTTATTTTTACTTTTCTTAGGAAGACAAAACATATTTAAATACATTATAATCATTTGCATAACAATTACGTTTTATTATTCTTATAATAACGTTATATTACCACATTTTAAAATCACAAACGGAAGCATAAGAGAAGTTTTATCAGTTCCTTTTCAGCAGACTGCAAGATATGTAAAAGAATATAAAAAAGAAGTAACTAGTGATGAAAAAAAGGCAATCGATAAACTCTTAAATTATGATACTATAGCATCTAGGTATAATCCTGCTTTAGCAGATCCTGTTAAAAATGAGTTTAATAGATATTATACTGATAATGATTTAAAAAACTATTTTAAAGTATGGTTTACTCAATTAAAAAAACATCCTTTAGTATATGTAGAAGCTACTATAGCTAATACATATGGATATATCTATCCGGTTGAAACTAATTGGTATGTACATATTAAGGGTAAAAAGATAATTAATAACTATGGTTTTGATTATCACTTTAATAAGAAATTAAGGCCTTTAAGAATGGTCTTAGGAGGCTTTGCAATAGCATTTCCATATATTCCATTTATTGGATTATTAATTAATATTGGATTTAACACATGGATTCTTCTATTTATGTTATCTTATTTATTTTACAGAAAAAAATACAAAGATATAATACTTCTTATACCATCATTTTTAATACTTTTAGTATGTTTTGTATCACCTGCTAACACATACTTTAGATACGCACTTCCAAACGTATTTGCACTACCTTTAATGCTTTTAATGTTTAATAAAATAATAATTAAAAAAGATAAGTAAATCTAATTAATTTGCTTATCTTTTTCGTTTACACATATATTTAGGACTTTACTTGTTATTCCATCACCACAATTAGGATTAAAATGAGAATAAACAATATCTACTGCAAATAACAATATCAATATTAAACATATCGTACTTTTTAAATTAAGATTTATATTTTTATAAAGGTTATCAATTAGTGGTGCTAAACAATAAGTAAACGCACATCCTCCAAGACCAAATATAATAAGACCTTCAAGGCATACTCTTCCGTCAATATTAAAAATATAGCCACTATAATCCCACCATTTCATATGTTTAAATACTTCTAAATACCATCCAGTAAAATATTCAACTATGCCACATAATATAAATGCCGTTATAAACAAAAGCCAAGGATTTTTTCTAAATGGTTTAAGTAAAACAAGAATTAATATACCACCTGTTCCATATATAGGAAGCCAAGGACCAAACATGGTTCCACGATTTACAAATACTCCGTCACTTACTAAATGAAGCATAACTTCCCATATCCATCCTATAAATGAGAATGTAAAAAATAATAATATCAAAGAAGTTATACTATAGCGTCTATCAAAATCTAAGCCTTTTAAAACACTTGGTGCTTTAAACCTTTTTTCTATTTTCTCTTCTGGGTAACAGCCTAATGTTACTTTTCCGTCTAAAATCTCATCATTCAAAAGTTTTAATGCGCCTTTATTTTCTTTTTTGTATATTTTTCTAAGTGTCATATAAAACGAAGAATAAATGCACTCTTTATATGCATCAAAGTATAATACATCACTTAATCCAACAGTTATAAAGCCTAATAAATACCAAGGTGTTAAGGTAAGTTCAAGTAAAAATAACTTAAACTTATATCCACTCATCATGTCTTTAGATAACCTTATCGCATCTTTTGCTTTTATATCCGGGTTTTCTGCTAAAATATACGGAACTAAAAAGTATGAATAACGTTTAACAATTCCGCCTATAATAGTTAGATTCCATAAAGCTTGATATATATTTTTTAAAAGTAATGAAAAAGATAAATGAATCTGTCTTTTTACTCTGTATGCAAAAAACAAATTTTCTATCTTTGTATCTTCAAATTTATTTTTTTCTAAAAAATACCTTGCCTTACCTATTATGGTAGGATACTTTATTAAAATAATGTATAAGAAATATATTACCGAAAGTAAAGCCAAAATAGATATTAATTTATAATTTTTCTTAAAAATAACTTTGTTTATAGAATTTAAAAATCCTAGAAAAAATGACTTAGATTTAGTTAATTCGTTAACTAATAAATTAGTTAAATTCTTTGTATTTCCCTTAACTTCAGCTTTAGCATATCTTACGTCTTTCTTGCCATTTTTTAATATATCATCTAATAAATCAGCGTTAGACTTACTTTTTTTATTTATTTTTTGAGTTTCCTTAACAGCCCTACTATTTGCAGTACTTCTAGCAGACTGTGTTACATAAGAATACCCGCCGTTTATTATAAGAAGTGAAATAAAAGTTATGACAATATTTCTGAAGAAATGTTTTTTTAACACTCTTTTAGCATTCTGTTTTATTTTCTTAAACTGCATTTTAAATACTCCTTTATTACTAATTAATATCCTCTATGAATATGATCTATTAACATTTTAATAAATAGCCAAATAGAAAGTATTATTATAAATACTATTAAGACCATTCTAATTGTTTCGTTTTTTTCGTTTGAAAGTGCTAAAATTAAACTTGCATCTATTATTCCTATTATAAGTTCATGAAGCATCTTCTCTATTTTATCTACTTGCTTTGTAGAACCTGACATTTCAAATTTAATTTTATTATCTCCGTTATTTAAGGTTTTGAAAAACGTTAATACCTCGTTTGGTACCGAAACTAAACTTTTAGTATTTTTAACAATTTCTTTACCTGCTTTAACTATCTTTTCACCATCTATTAAAGATGTTTTTTTATTTACTATATGATTTGTTAAAACGCTTAATAAACTAAGGTTATTATTTAGATTTTTTAATGATGATTCCATAACCAAAATACCCCTAATTAGCATCGTAATATCTTTATCTAATACAAGGTTATTTTCCCTTAACATTTTAAACATATTAGAAGAAAACTTAGCAATGTCTATATCTTTTAAATCTTGGCTTGCAACTTCACTTAATATCATAGATACATCACCTTTTAATTTAGACATATCACACTCACCTGTTTTAGTACACATTAAGACAAGAATTTTAGATAATTCATAGTAATCTTCTTCTATTATTTTTTCTATTGCATCATTTAATAGTTTTTTATTTTTTTCTTTTAAAGTTCCCATCATACCAAGATCAATAAAAACTATTTTATTATCTCTTACCATTATGTTATCAGGATGTGGATCAGCATGAAAGAATCCATCATCTAACGCCTGTTTAATATAATTGTCACTTAAAATATAACTTAAGTTTTCTAAGTTACACCCTTCTTTAATTAAAGCGTCTTTTTCATCTAAAGAAACACCTTTTACATATTCCATAACAAGCACCTTGTTTGTTGAAATATTACTATATACTTTAGGAGATGTTACGTAATTATTATCATTTAATTTTTTAAATTTTATTAAGTGGTCTTTTTCTATATTAAAATTACTTTCTTCATATGCAGATGAAAGCATCTCATCAAGCGCTTTATTAAGGTCAATTATTTTTATTATTTTATTTAAATGTAATACCTTTATTGCTTTTTTCATTAATAAAACATCGTTTTGCATCTTTTCATAAACGTTCTTTTTGCAAACCTTTATTGCAACCGTATCCCCGTTTATTAAAGTACCCTTATAAACTTCCGAAATAGAGGCCGCTCCAATACATTCATCTACACTTTTAAATACCTTTTTATAATCATCATATTCTTCTTTTAATATTTTCTCTAATTCATCCCTTGGCATAACACCTGTGTTATTTCTAAGGTTTGATAGTGCAGCACAATATTCTTTAGGTATCAAATCTATTCTAGTTGATAGTATTTGTCCTATCTTTATAAATGTAGGTCCTAACTCAGCTAATATGTTGCATACTTTTGATGGAGAAATGCCACTTTTTAAATCATTTTTAAGTATTACTTTAGTTATTTCTTCAAGCCTTTTAACATCATTACTCTTCCTCATAATAATCCCTCTTATTCTAATATTAATTATAACATTTATAAAACAAAAAGAAAAGAAGACAACTTATAATTATCTTCTTCCTTAATATTTTTTAATATCTTAATTTTTTTATTATTCTAGTTCTTATGCATATTAAATCTTCTTACTCAAATCTTCATTCACCACCATATTTAGATATTCATCTATATAATCAGGTCTTTTTCTTTCTATAATTTTATCATCTGTAAATTCACATTCTACTACCTTCACACCTAAGTTTTTTTCTAACCATGCTGCAACTATATGTCTATGACAAAATTCATAAGACTGTTCATAACATAATAAAACAGAGTTATCTAAATCATTGTAAACTTTATTTGGATCTAAATTCTTTAATACTTCATGATAAAAGTGTCTCATATAAAACATTGTGCTTTCTTCAAATGAAACTTCATTTCTTAATACTCTCCATTTTTTAAAAAATTCCCTTTTGGGTGCTAAAGAAAGATAGCATTCTCCTTCATAGGATTTACCATTTTCATCTATGTAACTTGCACCTTTATCTTTTGAAATAGAAACCAATCTATATTTATTTGTTTTAAATTTCTCATACGAGCTTGTATATATCATATTTTTTTAAAATCCTTTCTAATAATAATTATTTTTCTAATTTATATAAAGTTATAGTTTTTAAATTAAATGAGTCTTTTTTATTATCATATAAAGTATTATCCATAATGCATGTCATATGGTAAAAATCATCTTGATAGCAAAATACTATATAAGTACCATTATCAAGGCTCAAATTCTTAACTAATTCATCTTTTTTTACGCTAATTTTTTTAAAACCATTTTTCTTTAAATACGCATCAAAAACTTCTATGTCATGATAATCATCTTTTTTAAGTTTTATGGATAATTTTATTAAGTTATTTTTTACATCACTATAATTAATATTTAAAGCTTTACTAATTGCTCTAGAAATGCAACCTCCTCTTTCCAGACTTGGATTATAGTACTCATATTTCATATATCAATCACCTTTTTTCATAATTATTTTATCATATCATAAGTTAATGTTATAATAATTTTGAAAGGATTTTAATTATGAAAATAAAAAATATTATGGATGATATAAAACATCTAGAAGAATATGCAAAAATATGTCAGGTAACATGGGGAAAAAAGAAAACAGATTAAGAACTTAAAACGTATATCAATGAAAAGTTATATTATATAGATTTATAAAAAGAACAACTTAGTTAGTTGTTCTTACATACTTCCAGATAAAATACTTATTATAGAACGTTTATAAAGTTCTAATATATTTGCCTTATTAGCATCTTCTTTTACGGTTAAATCTACTTCATTAATAATTTTACTACCATCCTTTAATTTTAATACGCCAACTTTTTCTCCTTTTTTAACAGGGAGTTTTATTTTGTTTAGTCTCATCTCATAATTTAAAGCATCTTTTTCATTACCTTTTTCTACTAGTACGCTAGCATCTTTTTTAGGAACTATTTCTATCCTTTTATTCTCTGCCTTTGACATGTTTTTTTCGGATACTACTTCTCCTTTTTTAACCTCTACTTGCATTTCATATGAATTAAATCCATAATCTAATAACTTCATCATATTGCTATTTCTTGTTTTACTTTCACTTGCTCCCATGATGGTTCCAATAAGTCTCATTCTATCTCTTTTTGCAGTTGCAGTAAGACAGTATCCGGCTTCTTTAGTATATCCAGTTTTAAGTCCATCAGCACCATCGTAAGTTTTTATTAACTTGTTGGTATTCACAAGCCAAAATTTATTATCGGTATCTTGTCTTAGATAATCTTCATATATGGTAGTAAAAGAAAATACTTTTTCGTGCTTAATTAATTCTCTTGCCATAAATGCCATATCATATGCTGATGAATAATGGTTAGCTTCATCAAGACCTACGGCATTTTTGAAATTAGTATCTTTAAGACCTAACTTTTTTGCCTTTTCATTCATCATCTTAACAAATCTTTTTTCAGTACCACCTATTTTTTCTGCAAAAACAATTGTAGCGTCATTAGCAGAACCTACCGCAACAGCTTTAAACAAATCTTTTACACTCATTTTTTCATTTGGTTGTAAAAATATTTGAGACCCTCCCATTGATGCAGCATATTCACTTGTAACTAAAGTATCATTCCATTTTAACTTGCCTTTTTCAATTTGTTCCATTATAAGAATCATACTCATTATTTTTGTCATTGAAGCTGGAGCATACCTATCATGTGATTTTTTTTCATAAAGTACTTTTCCAGTTGCTTCTTCAATTAAAATAGCACTTTTACCATCAGTTAAAACATCATCTTCTTCTTTATTGGTATTTTTTGTATTGTTGCATTCTTCTTTTATGCAATCAGTATTATTTTCTGTAGTTGTTTTTGTTGTAGTTTTATCATCATTATAAGCTCCTATAATTGGTATAAAAAGAAACATACAAATAATAAAGAAACATATTTTTTTCAAAACCTTGTCACCTCTAATAAAAAATATGTCTTATTAGAGTAAATATTCATTTATTTACTTTCATATTCAAGTTTTTTAATATATAATTAACATTAGGTGATTAAAGATGATTGGAAAAGTAAATAGTATTGAGTCAATGGGATTAGTTGATGGTCCTGGAGTTAGATTTGTTGTTTTTATGCAAGGTTGTCCTTTAAGATGCAAGTTCTGTCATAATCCAGAAACATGGGATTTAAATGGGAAAGCAAATTGCTATACTCCGGAAGAATTAATTAAAAAAATCCTTAATTACAAGCCTTATTTTAAGCATAATGGTGGTGTTACCTTCTCTGGTGGTGAACCTTTAATGCAAAAAGAATTTTTATTAGAATGTTTAAAGTTATGCAAAGAAAATAATATTCATACGTGTCTTGATACCGCAGGAAGCATATTAAACGTAGAAGAAATACTTAAGTATACTGATCTTGTTATGTTTGATATAAAAGGTACAAACAAAGATAATTATAAAAATATGACTGGCTTTAACATTGAAAACTCACTTAAGTTCTTAAATCTATGCGGAAAGTTAAATAAAAAGCTATGGATTAGAGTTGTTATAGTGCCTGGCATTAATGACACAGAAGAATACGTAAATGAACTTATAAATTTTATTAAACCAATTAAAAACGTAGAAAAAATAGAATTTTTACCATATCATACCCTTGGAGTACATAAGTATGATGATTTAAAAATTAGCTACCCTCTTAAAGGTGTAAGTGATATGGACAAAGATAAATGTAAAAAGTTAGAAGATATGTTAAAAGAAGGTCTTAAATAAGGCCTTCTTTTTACTTTCTATTATCTAATGATAATTCATCAATTACACCATTTACTAAGGTTATTTTATAAAATTTAGTAGTTTTCCAACTTAAATTTTCATTATAAGTTAATGTTGTACTATTATAACTAGAATCATTATATTCTGACTTATCACTAGGATTGCCTAACTTATTTATTAATTCATCAACACTTATTTGGTCACCCGCTTTTAAAGAACCTGGGAACGTAATTACGTCTGCTCCTGTTGAAACTTGATATTTAGTTTGTGAAATTCTGCTTACCTTACCATCAGAATATTTTATGTCATCATTAGTATCATTATATATTTCAGTATATAATGCAAGTTTGTCATTTTTATACAAATTAACAGTTGCATAATAATTTTTTGTAAGATATGATTTTTCGTTAGCACTTTTCATAGAAAAACCGGTTGCATCTTTTAGTTCTTCATAAGTACAAGGTAACTTAATTGTTTTATTATTAACTGATACCTCATAATCAGACCATGTGTTAGACGCTTCATTTCTATCATAATCCTTTTGTTTTTCTTCTGCCTTTTCTATAATATCATCTGCTTTATCAATAGTATTATTTATAAGTTCTGTTGATTTTGATGCTGCAAAAGACATAAAAAGAAAAATTACAACTATTAATATCATATTAATTATAAAACTGACTAAAGCACATATTCCACTTGCCTTTGCTGTTTTTGGTTCTTTATCTTTTTTTACTAAAAAGATTATAAGTCCTGCGATTGGTACAAAATATGAAAGTATTGCAAGCCAAACATTAGTTTTTTCTTCAACACTATTTATACCTTCTTGATTAAAAGAATTTACAACTTCAGGCTCAGTACTAGGTTCACCTTGATTAATGTTAGAAGAACTAACTTCTAATATTTCCTTACCACAATTAGGGCAAAATTTTGAATTTTGATCAACTTCTTTTCCACACCATTTACAATTCATTTTTACTTTCTCCTATCTTAAATACTATAATCATAGTAGCACATAATTTTACTAATTGTCAATTTCAGATTCTTTTAAATAGTTAACTAGCTCACTTAAATTAATGGCATTTGATGCCTTTATTAAAACGTTATCACTTGGCTTAATTATGGATAAAATATATTTTTTTGCAATTGATGCGTTTTTAAAATGTTTTACATATTTTTTCTTTAGACCATTTTTTCTAGCTTCTTTTAATATATATTTTGACCATTTACCAATGGTTATTAAATAAGCACAATTAGAAATTAACGTGCCTATTTTTCTATGTATTTGCTTAGACTTTTTGCCAAGTTCTAATATGTCTCCTAAAATAAGTATTTTTCTTCCATCTTTTTTATTTATATAACTTAAAGCATTTTTAACAGATTCAAAACTCGCATTATAACAATCATCTATTATTGTGATATCACCTTTTAATTTTATTTCTTCAAGTCTATGTTTTATTTTAATATCTTCATTTATGCCTTTTTTTATATCATTATCTGATACATTTAATAAATTACCTACTATTATAGCGACGAGTTTATTATATATGAAAGCTGTGCTACTTGCACTTATATTATCTATGTTTTTAACGTTAAAACTTATTATTTCACGTTCTTTTATATCAGTTGCCATATAATCTGATTCATTATTAATCCCGTAAGTTATTATGTTTTCTTCATTACAAGTTTTTGCCCAATTATTTAAAAGGTCATTATCATTATTAACTATTACCGTTCCACAATCCATCCCATCTAAAATTTCTAACTTTGCCTTTAATATGTTTTCTCTAGAACCTAAAATACCTATGTGTGAATCATATATGTTAGTTATTATAGCAATATCAGGTTTTGCAATAATGGATAAATTATGTATTTGATTAAAATCATTCATTCCCATCTCTAAAACCATTACGTCTTCGTCCTTTAACCTTGTTATTGTAAGTGGAAGACCTATCTGACTATTTTCATTACCTTTTGTTTTAAGAACTTTATATTTTTTTTCTAAAACATTATAAATAAGCTCTTTAGTTGATGTTTTTCCAACACTACCTGTTATACCTATAACCGTTCCTTTAAATAAGCTTCTTTTATACATAGCAAGTTCTTTTAAGACTTGTTTAGTATCATTAGCAATTAAAACTGTTTTATCGTCATAACCATTTAAATCAAGGTCTAATATCTTGTTTAATATGCAAATACTAGCTTTATTATTAAAGGCCTCTTTATAATATAATGACCCATCTGTTTTATTTCCTTTTATTCCTATAAAGCATCCTTCTTCTTTAACTTTTTTGCTATCTATAAAACACTCTTTAACTTCTTCGTCTAAGTTTCCTATAAGTAATTTACAAGAAGTATTTTCTACTACATCTCTAACCGTTATTTTCAAATATTAATCACCTAAGTAATTATATGAAAAAGATAACTTCATATTTCATAAAGTTATCTATTCTTTTTTCCTTTATAATCAATATTGATAGTTACGTTCTTACTAAAATAACTTAAGATTCTAAGAACGTTTTTCTTTATGTTTTCTTCTAAATCATATATGTTAACATTTAAGGTAATTATATTAGCATCAAGATCCTTTAATTCTTGCTTTATTATTTCATCCATATAACAACCATCAAATATTATAACGTTTACTAAAGAACCATCTTTAGATAGTTTTTTAACCTGTTTGATTAACTTTTCACCTATTTTCTTATATTTAATTATCTCTGCATCTAAATTCTTATAATAACCAGTTTTCTCTAAAGAGTTATCTTTATAGTTCCTTATGTTATCAATTATTTGATATGCCGCCTTTACCTCGCAATAGTTTCTTATTCCATTAGAATCTATAAAAGAGATATCCGCACGTGTTAATAGATTACCATTATCATACACACCTACTTCATTTTCAACGTCATATCCTTGCATCTTGAAATAATTCGTTGCATAATAATTTCCGTACACTCCTAAAAGGTTTTTAGTTACGTTATCTATGTTTTCCGCACTTGGATTATTTATAATTTTATCATAAAAAAGCATTGGCACGTTAATATCCATTTTACTAGCTTCCTCTAAAATAGGCTTTGTAATACCAAATTCATTTAATATTTTAATTATTCCGTTTTCATTAGTTACTATTTCTTTTTTCATATAATTATTCCTTACTTATATATTTTATCATAACAATTAGATTATTTGTTTTTTTAATTAAAAACTTTGCATTAATTTACACAGATATTAACAAAGTCTTCATAATATTTCATTATATATGATATAATATTATGCATATGAGGTGATATTATGGCAGAAAGTTTAGTACATACTTTCTTAGGATTATTTGATGGATTAAGAAGTATTCCGTTTGGCAAGGAATTAATTGTTTTTTTAATTTCTTTAATGCCGATATTGGAACTTAGAGGAGGACTTATCGCAGCAGCCTTGCTAGGTCTTAATATAGTCCCCGCATTTATAATATGTATAATTGGTAACTTACTTCCAATACCTTTTATTCTTTGGTTTATTACACCTATATTTAACAAACTAAAAAAGACAAAACACTTAAGTAAGTTTGTAAATAAAATAGAAAAAAAGGCTTTATCAAAAAAGGATAAAATAGAAAAAGCAGAATTTTGGGGGCTTTTCTTCTTCGTTGGTATTCCACTTCCTGGAACTGGCGGATGGACTGGTAGTTTAATTGCATCATTAATTAATATGGATAAGAAAAAAGCAATGCTTGCAATAACTTGTGGAGTATTATTAGCAGGATTAATTGTAGGTTCACTATCATTTGGGTTATTAAAAGGAATTATAGGATAAGGATGTGTTAAAAATGAGTATAGATAAACAAGTAAAAGAAATAACAAGCCGTGATAAAGACTTTGCTAAATGGTACACGGACGTTTGTAAAAAAGCAGATTTAGTAGATTATTCATCAGTTAAAGGTAGTATGATTATAAGACCTTATGGATATGCTATTTGGGAAAATATGCAAAGTATTTTAGATAAGAAATTTAAGGAAACTGGACATTTAAATTTACAAATGCCTATGTTTATCCCAGAAAGCTTACTTCAACTTGAAAAAGATCACGTTAAGGGTTTTGCACCGGAAGTAGCTTGGGTAACACATGGTGGAAATAACAAATTAGAAGAAAGAATGTGTGTTAGACCTACTTCGGAAACATTATTTTGTGAACATTTTAAAAAGATAATTTCATCATATAGAGACTTACCACTACTATATAATCAGTGGTGCACAATAGTAAGATGGGAAAAAACAACAAGGCCATTTTTAAGAACAAGAGAAATACTTTGGCAAGAAGGACATACAATGCACGCTAGCGAAAAAGAAGCAATAGATGAAACTCTTAGAATGCTTAAGGTTTATGAAGACTTTCAAAAAAATATTTTAGCAGTTCCTGTCTTTACCGGTAAGAAAACAGAAAAAGAAAAGTTTGCTGGAGCAGAAGCTACTTACGCTATTGAAGCTATGATGTATGACGGAGTTGCTCTTCAAAGTGCTACATCACACTACTTTGGTCAAGGCTTTGCAAAAGCATTTGATATTAAGTTCTTAAACAAAGATAATAAATACGAAACTCCATACCAAACTTCTTGGGGATGTACAACTAGAATGATTGGCGAGATAATAATGGTTCATGGTGATGATAGAGGTCTTGTTCTTCCACCTAGAATTGCACCTTTTAAAGTAGTTCTAATACCTATTGGTGATGATGAAAAAGTTACAAATGTAGTTAATGAAATAAAAGAAGATTTAAGCGATTCACTAATTCCTTATAAAATAGATGATTCTAAGAAGTCTCCTGGATTTAAGTTTGCAGAAGCTGAGGTTAAGGGATACCCAGTTAGAATAGAAATTGGAAAGCGTGACTTAGAAAATGACGTTGTAACAATAGTTAGACGTGATACTTTAGAAAAGATGCAGGTACCAGTTAATGAGGCTGTTATGAAGGTTAATGAACTTTTAATAAACATTCAAAACGATATGTATGAAAGAGCATTAGAAAGAAGAAACAGTATGGTATATAACGCTGATACATATGATGAAATGAAAGAGATAGCTAAAAATAAAAATGGATTTATATACACGAATTGGTGCGGCAATGAGGATTGTGAAAACAAAATAAAAGATGAACTTGGTTTAAAATCAAGATGCATGCCTTTTGATAATAACTTACCTACCGGAGATAAAAAATGTATCTGTTGTGGGAAAGATGCTAAAACAAAAATATATTGGGCTAAGCAATATTAAACTTATGAAGTTTTACTCATAAGTTTTTTTATTTTACTTATAATAATAATGGTGATTATATATGTTAAATACTGATTATGAAAAAGCTTACATAAGCTCTTTTACAAAAATATTTAGAGCCTTACAAGATGAATATGAAGTTTCTATAAAAACTTGCGAATATCAAAATTATGAAGTTAATATAAAAAGCATAAATAAAGAAAGTGTAAGTGGATACCTAAGTATATGTTTTCAAAAACAAAATGGATCATTAACTGTTATAGCAGAAAATAGTATTAATGATGATATTGTTAATAAATTAGTAAGGGATATTAGTTTAGCTTTAGATATTAATCCCATTTCTTCATATAATTTTAAGGACCTAAATAATTATGCCATTTACCATTTTTGTTACGTGATTCAGGATCCAATTATAGACAATAAAAAAATTATAGAAGATTTAGCTAACAGTGGTGAAATAGAAAATATAAACTATGATTTAGATTTCAAAAAACATGCAATATAAAAAGCCCACGATTTAATAATCGTAAGCTTGGTTAATTATTTATTAATTATATCCTTTTTTCTTATACTCATCAGATAATTCTTTAAATCTATTATAATGAACTACTTCCCTTTGTCTAAGCCATAAAAGTGGTCCTATAATATCTGGGTCATCAGTTTGATTGATTAAGTTTTCATATACTGCACGTGCTTTTTGTTCTGCTGCTAAATCCTCTTCTAAGTCCGCGATTGGATCTCCCGTTGTAGATATATAATCTGCTGTCCAAGAATATCCATTTGGATCACTTGGAAATAATGAGAAACCATGCTCTGTATAATGTCCTAAAAGACCTGCTTCATCAAGCTCTTCTATACTTGCACCCTTAATCATTTGATGAACCATAGTACATATCATTTCAACGTGTGCTAACTCTTCTGTTCCAATATCATTTAAAAGGGCTCTTCCCTTAGCATCTGGCATGGTATATCTTTGGTTTAGATATCTAAGTGCTGCACCAAGTTCTCCTTGTGCTCCTCCATACTGACTCATAACTGCTTTAGCCATTTTTAAATTTTTATTTCTGATGTTTATAGGATACTGAAGTTTTTTAGAATACTTCCACATGTTTTTTAAGCTCCTTTCTTTTCTATTTATTCCAAGGCCAAGGTTCATTTATCCAAGACCAAGGTGTCATACTAAGACCAACATCATCTGATAAATCAATTGGTCCATATTTTTGTTCATATAAATTAGTTAGTCTTTTAGCTTCCTTGTTATATTCATTATATAAGTTTATATAGTTAGTATCAAAAGGATGTGTATCTAAGTATAAATTAAGGTCGTGAGCTGCAAAAGAAACTTTTTGAATATCATATAGCATCATTTGTTTTTCACTTGTTATATTAGGCTTTAAATACGCCATATTATGGTATGGTTCATATTCATCTTTAATCATATTACCTCTTAAGAAACCTTCTTCTGGTGTTAAAAATTTAAAGTTATTAGTCGTACTATTATTTTGATTAGGAGAATAAGTGTTATTAGGCATATTAATCATATTTATTCTATCTTTTGGCATTACTGCAGGCATCATAAAAGTTCTAACTAAAATGTCATCTAAATTGTAATTAGAGTAACTTTCCATAATCTTTTTACCTCCTAGCCTATTATATACATCTATAGGCTACTTAGTATGGGTTAAAGCAACAAAAAAAGATGATTATTTATCATCTTCTAAGTCATATTCATCATATATGTTACCTAATATTTCTTCTACTGCATCCTCAAGAGTTACAACACCTATAAACTTCTTCTTTTTAACTACTATTGCCATTTGAATGTGCTCTTTTTGCATGCTTGCAAACACATCATCTATCTTTTCATCATAGTTAAATTTCTTTACTTTAAAAAGTAAGTTTCTAAGTTTAAAATCATCATTATCTTTTTTATACATAATGTAGTCTTTTACGTTAAAGATACCTATTATGTTGTTAGTATCTCCATCATAGACTGGATATCTAGTAAACTTAGTTTTTTTAAGTTTCTTAAGAAGTGGTCCAAACTTAGTATTAACATTTATAAGTTCACACTCATCCTTTGGAGTCATTACCTTATCTACGGTTGTATCATTAAACTTAAATATATTAAATATGTATTCTTGTTCTTTCTTTTCTATTATTCCATCACGGGTACCAGTAAGTATTATCCTTTTTATGTCTTCTTCGGTAAAGTCTTCTTCTTTTTCTTCTATCTTAAGTATTTTGCATATAAGATTAGTTGAAAGAGAAAGTAACTTTATAAGTGGGAAAAAGATTACTTGCATAACGTTTATTAAGTTAACCGAGAAACTAGCTACTTTAAACGGATTAGAAAGAGCAATTTTCTTTGGCACTAACTCTCCAAATACAAGCGTAAAGTAAGATAGAATAATAGTTATCACAACCATTAAAAATCCACTTGTAAAATTAGAGTTTATTATTACAAAACCAGTTTTCATTATTTTATCTACAAAAGTAGAAGCTGCAAACGCACTAGATAGAAAACCTGCTAACGTTATTCCAACTTGGATGGTTGATAAAAAATTACTTGGATCTTCTAATATTTTTCTTATTTTTTTTGCATTTTTCTTTCTCTTTCTTATCATTTTATCAAGTTCAAACTTTTCTATCGATAAAAACGCAAGTTCACTAGCGGATAAAACTCCATTTAGTAAAATTAATATAACTAAAATTAAAATATTTAAAATCATTCTTTTTTAACACCTCTGTTATAATTCTATCATATTTATTTGAATAATAAAATATTACTTTGCATATAATAATATTGAATTATCAAAAAAAAATCATTTTTTTATTAGAAGACTATTGACATAAGTTTAAAAATCAGTATAATTAAAAATGCCTACTTGATGCAGGTGTAGTTTAATGGTAGAACCACAGCCTTCCAAGCTGTATACGGGAGTTCGATTCTCCTCACCTGCTCCAGATTGATAGGAAACTCGAACTTTTC
>FR881471.1 GCA_000434835.1 Clostridium sp. CAG:594 | reverse complement strand
CCCCGGGTGTCAAGTCTGCAAATTTGTGTAAAACACAAAAAAAGAAAACTTTATTTAGTTTTCTTTTCTTTTTCTAAATCTGCTAATTTTAATACATATCTATATGTTTCATTTGAAGTTTTAACAATGAACACACTCTTTTGTCCTTTATGAACTTCAGAGAAAATTATTGGTTTTTCTAAGTTATCTCTTACATCTAAAAGTTCAGTAAAACTATTTACATCTATTATTTCTTTTTCGTTATTTAAATCTACAATTTTCTTAGAGTTAACAATTACTCTATCATATTCTCTTAGTATTTTAGATAGTGTTACGTCATATAAACTTTTTTTAGCAGAAGTTTTACGCATAAATAATAATAATTTAACAACAAATGCAATTGATATTATAAATGATACAAATGATAATATAAATGTTACCTTATTAGAAATGCTAAAATCTTTATAAACTCTTGCATTATTATTATCATTATTTACTGACTTTGAATCCATCGTAATATCTATCATTTGTTCTGTTAATGGAATCTTTAATTTCATTGCGTCAGAAGATTCATAACTTCTTATCATATTGCCTTTTTCATCTTGTATTTGAACACATAAACTTAAAGTTAAATTACTATTAGCACTAATTGCATATGAACTCTTAAACGATTTAACTAAGTCATTATATTTATCATAATCAACTTTTATATTTTGGTTTATGTTAAATCCATTTGATGATTCTTTCGTGTAAATAACTGGTTCTGTTAACTTATCTGATTTTGAATAAATAACTTTTGTTTTATCTTGACTATCAGTTACTGCTACGTCAGCTTTAACGTAATATGAATAAGTATAATTAATGCTTTGGTTAACACTAAAATTATAACTAAAGTTAACGTCTATGTCATTTATTAAATTAGCTATATACTGCATGTTTTTATCTAAATAAGGTTCTTTATAATAATCATTTGGTTTTAAATATACTTTATAGTCTACGTTACTTGATTGATTGTATAAAACCGTGTTTTGTGTTTTTATAGATATACTAGATATAACTAATATTATCCCTATAATAAAGAATAAAACTATTCCTATAACATTAATTAGCAATCTTTCATTGTAACCTAAGTATTTATTGTTTTTATTTTCTTTGTAAGTTACATCAAATTCATATTTTTTTTCATTACTATCAGTATTATCATTTGATAAATCTTCATGTTCTTTAGCATCACTAGAGTCTTCTATAACTGGTATACTCATATCTAAACTAGTTTCTTCTAATTTTTCATCATCTTCCTTTATCTCAGGAATGTATGGAATAAATGTCTTTTCTTCTTTTTCTTCCTCTTCTAATGATTCATCTGGTTTTGTTTCTATTAAAGAGTTTTCCTCAGGAATAAAGGCTTCTACTTCTTCCTTTTCTATTTCATCCATCTTTGTACTATCTTTAAGAAGTACTTTTTCATCTAATAATTTATCAATTGCTAAATCAACGCTTTTTACCTCATTATCCTTTATTTCATCTATTTGCTCTACATTAGTTTCCTTTTTTACTTTTTGTTTTTCAGATACGTTTTTCTTCTTTCTATGATATCTATTCGAATTGCTAGTATACTTTCTCTTTTTAACATTTGCCATATAAATTCACCACCCTATTTATTCAATAACTCATTTAATGCAACAGTTGGCATTCCGACCCATCTTATTCTAAATTTAACTATTCCTATTACATCTTCTTGTTTTACTATCCAAGAATCTTTTGCATTGTTATAATCACCCTTAGTTTTAAAACTTATTGTTTCACCATTATTACTTTTCTTTATTACACGGTGAACTATTATTTTATTATCATGGTTATAAACTAATACATCACCTTTTTTTATTTTTCTTGCTTCTTCGTTTTTCATACTTTTAAGTATTATTACATCTCCCTTTTCAATTGCAGGAGACATAGAGCCTGATCCAATTGTTAGAGCTTGATATGTAAATAAGCCACTTGTTAGAAGTACGATAGTAAGAAGTGCAAAAGTTATAAATGAATATAAAACAAGTTTTCTGCTATTATATCTTGAATCTTTTATTTTTCTAACTGAATAATAATTAAACATATTATTTAGTCTTGCCATTATAGCGATAGGTAAAACCGTTTTTAAAAGTACGTTTATATATTCACCAAAGTCCGGAAATATCGGAAGTAAATAAGTACTAATCTCAGTTATTAGCCTATATATAATTCCATTTTTATATCCTACTTTCATGGTTAAATAAGTAAGAAATATGTTTTTTGTAATACTAGGGAAAACAACAAGACATATCATTTTTGTTATTCCAAGTGCTGTTTTAACATCATAGATATGAACCATTGTGTTAACATCTACCATTACAAATAATAAGCATCCAATAATTAAGCAAGGCAAATTTCTCTTTGTTTTATTAAATAATACATATCTCATTAATTCACTAATTAATATTAATACAATAACTGGAAAAGTATTTTTAATAATGTTTATAAATGATAAACTGTAGCTGGATTTTACAAACCCAGAAAATAAGCCTAAAAAATATGTAATAAAATAATACATAAGTAAAAATATTATAATGTTTAATAAAACATCTTTTTTGTACCTATAATTATCTTTTTCAAAACCATTTAACACTATCATTAAAATTAAAAATGGTAGCATTATCCCGGATATTACATACATATTTGCTATTTTGAATACAAAACTATTAAATAGCAAAAAAATTAGAAGAATTATTTCTAAAATTAGTATTTTATTAAATCCCTTTTTCATCCAATCACCACTTTTTAACACTTTTGTATTAAATAGCAATATCAAAGAAGAGTTTTATCTCTTCTTTGATTACTATTTATAATTAGTTTTGAGCGTATGTTATAGTTATTCCTAAATCAGAAATAGAAACATCGTCTGCTGGTAAGCTGTTACTTTCGAAAGCTAATTTTAAAGTTAAGTTTTTAGTTTGATTTGCATTTAAAGTATCTTCTTTTGCAACTGCAGCTCCACCATCTGTATAAGTTAATGTGTAAGTTAAACCATCACAAATAATTTTTGCATCTGCTGTTGCTGCTGCTCCAGTACCAGTACAAGTAGGTTTAGCTGCTTTAACTAATTCAGATATTTTAGCGTTAATAGTACCTTTATTTTCAACATCAAAAGTGTATGTAACACTATCACCTGGTTTTGTTAACTTAAGCGCATAGTTTCCAATTGTAGTTCCTTTCGTATCGATTGTAGGTGCTGTTGTAACTGCAGCATTTCCTGTTAATGTTGGGGTACTTAAATTTTTAAAATGAATATCCCATGAAGCTGTATTTACAGTTGCACTACCATTAATTGTTAGTGTTTGTGATAAAGCTGCAAAGGCAACAGTTAGTCCTAATACTGCTACTAATAAAGCTGCAATTGATAGAACTTTAATTTTTCTTTCTTTTTCCATCTTTCTTCCTCCTATTATTATTACAAATATATGATATCATTTTTTTTTTGCATAATCAAGATTTTTTTATTAACTACGTCAAGTCATATAAATTCTTTCTTAAACTATAAACATTATCTTTCTTGTTAGTACTATTTATATGGTTATAAATTTTAGATACAACATAAATAGATAATTTAGGCATTGCTTTTCTTATGTAATTTATTTCTTCTTCATTTGCTACATGATAACCTTTATTTGAAATTCCATAAGAATCATAAACAACTCCATTTATCATTATCCCGCATTTTCTTAAGTTATTATCTATCATAACTGTTGCTCCAGGATAATAATGCATCATAATATCACAAAAATCCGAGCTGTAAACACTAAAAATATCTTTTGTATTACTACCTAGATAACTAATGTTATCCTCTAATATTATGTCCTCTAAAATAGAGTTTATTAAATTTATTGTTAAAATAACCTCATTCATAATAATCACCACTATAATTTATGAAACAATTAAAAAAGCCGTGACATATATCACTAGCTCAAAGTTAATAAATTATTAAAATATTTATCAAATACTTCCTTTATCATAAATAATTCTTCTTCTATTTCATCGTGCATAATTAAGTAACTTTGATAAATCGGATAAGATTCTAACTTTTTATATAATTCATTTATTTTAAGTTCAACTGACTTATCTTTGTTGTTAGCACTTATTTTTTGAAATTTCTTTATTTCATTTATAACGCTTATTATCTCTTTATCT
This sequence comes from Clostridium sp. CAG:594, assembly GCA_000434835.1. Lineage (GTDB taxonomy): Bacteria > Bacillota_I > Bacilli_A > RF39 > UBA660 > Aphodocola. The sequence goes on along the minus strand of FR881471.1, from coordinate 23,327 downwards.
TTAGATATTTTATCTTGAACGCTCAAATAATCTTTGTACAACTTAGACTCTTCAAAATCATCAAATAATTCATCTATTTTTTCTTCTATATCACTCATCTATCTTACCATCCAAGCTCCAAGTTTTAGCATCAGTAATTTTAACGTTTACTATTTTACCAATATATTTTTTATCTGCCTTAACATTAACTAATTTCATGGTATCAGTATAACCTGCTAACATATTTTCATCTTTTTCACTTACGTTTTCTAATAAAACCTTCATAACTTTACCAACTAATTTATCGTTAGCTTCTTTTGCATATTTATTTATTATTTCATTAAGTTTATATAGTCTTTGTTCTTTTTCTTCTTTTGATACGTTATCTTCCATTTTAGCAGCTGGAGTACCTTCTCTTGGCGAGTATATAAAAGTAAATGCTGAATCATATTTACATTCTTCTGCAAGTTTTAAAGTTTCTTCAAAATCCTTATTTGTCTCACCTGGAAATCCTACTATTATATCAGTTGTAATAGATGCGTTATCCCCTAGTTTTTCTCTTATTTTTTTATAAAGCTCTAGGTATGATTCTTTGGTATAACGTCTTCCCATAAGTTTTAATATTCTAGATGAACCTGATTGTACTGGAAGATGAATATAGTTACAAATATTATCGTACTTTTTAATTATATCAATCATATTATCAGTAAAATCCCAAGGATGTGATGTTACGAATCTTACTCTATTAATACCTGTTTTAGCTACATCTTCGAGTAAGTTTTCCATTTTATAATTTCTATCTTTAAAATCTTTACCATATGCATTAACATTTTGACCAAGTAGTGTAACTTCCATATAACCTTGTTCTTTTAAGTTTTTAACCTCACTTATTATATCTTCTGGCATTCTACTTCTTTGTTTACCTCTTGTATAAGGAACGATGCAGTACGTACAAAACTTATCACAACCATACATAATATTTACCCATGCTTTATATTTAGAATCTCTTTTTGATGGAAGTCCTTCTATTACGTTTCCTTCGTTAGACCATACGTTAACTTCTAGTTTTTCAGTTTTCATATGTTCTTTTAAAATTTCTGGAAGCTTATAGATATTATGAGTTCCAAATACAAAATCCATCCATTTATACTTATTAATTATTTCATCTACTACGCTTTCTTCCTGACTCATACACCCTGCAAGTCCAACCATTAAATTAGGTTTAGCCTGCTTTAAGTGCTTTATTCTACCAAGCATTCCAAACGTTTTATTATGTGCGTTTTCTCTAATAGCACAAGTATTTAAAATAATTAAGTCAGCATTTTCATAATCATCTGTTTTAATAAATTTCATATCTTCTAATATTGCAGATATAACTTCACTATCATGTTCATTCATCTGACAGCCATAAGTCTTAATGAAATACTTTTTATTTTCTCCTAAGTTTTTAACTTCATCTGGAATTTTATATTCATTTCTTAATACTTTTATATCTTCTTTAGTTCTTTTTTTAGCTTCTATATAATTTGGTTTTAACATATCAATCACTCATTTCTTAAAATAGTATAACATAAAAAAAAGAATTTGTTATTTTATTTATTCAAATTCATTTTTTTAATACAATAATCCATTTTATAATCTACGTATGATACAAAATCTGTATTTCTATGCTTTTTAAAATACTCTTCTGCACTTTTATAATATGATTCTACTATAATATCTTCTAATACATCCGAAGGAAAAATATTTTTTTCATATTTTCTTAAAGTTTTATCAATTAATTCGTCACTATTTTCATTAATCATTTTTTTATTAATTCGTGTTTTTTCGTATAAAGATCTATCATTTTTAGCATAAAAAGTTAACCTTGAATTAACATATCTTTGTATATCAGGATTTTCTTTAAAAAGCATGTTATTTATTGCTTTTTCAAAATATATATCATATTTTTCTTTTAATGCTTTTTTAAATTCTTTCTTATTAATAACTTCATCTTTATATTTTTCATATACTAAACGAGTTATATAAAAATAATATTTATAAACATCATCATAATAAGTCATATCTCCCATTTTTAATAAAGAAATGCATTTTTTTATATAACTTATATAGTTCTCTTCTTTATTTTTCATTTCTTTAATTATCGTGGTCTTAAGGTTTAAATTTCTAAAATAAATATCACCAGATAAAATGTTCTTTATTATTTTCCTATATGTATTAAAATCAATATTTTTAAATTCATTTAATAAATACATGTATTTATTAACAAAATATAAAACTATTTTGTTATTTGAACCAACTTTATTAACATAATATACTAGTAATTTTTCTTCATCATTAAGGTACTTCAATTTTCTAGAAATCTGTGAATTAAAATAATTAGATACTGATGATTTTTTATCACCATTTAAATAATTATTATAAAAACCACTAACGATTTTATTGGATAACATCATAAGTTCATCATCATTTAAAACATCTGTTGTATTTAAAATCTTAAGATTTTTATAAAGTTTATTAATATAATGTTCTTTTATATATTCTTTGTTTCCTGATGTAATTACATCATTATAATGTGTTTTTGGAAAAAAAGTTTTAACTTTTTTTCTTAAAACACAAGAAAGTTTACTTTTAATTTCGTCATTATAAATATATTTATAAACTAATTGGGGAAGCATTTCTTTTGCATCTTTTACATATTCTTCTCCATATTTATTAGAAACATTTAAACAAAAGATAGGCTCGTAATATTTTATTATTTCTTTAATTAGTTTTTCATCTTTTGTTTTTTTAGCTAGTCTAACTTTTTCTTCTATTCCCATAAAAAAACACCTCTTTTTATGGCACTTATTATACATAAAGAAAAAAATAAGTCAATCAGGCTTATTTTAGTTCTTTTACAAAGTCTTTAAATTCTTTTCCTCTAATTTCACATTCTTTATATTGATCCCAAGAGGCTGATGCTGGAGATAGAAGAACCACGTCTCCGCTTTTTTTAATACCTTCTATTTCTTTCATGGCATCTTTTAAAAATTCATGAGTATAAACTGGGATTTTTAAACTTTTTGCGTAGTCTTCTACTCTTTTTCTACATTCACCAATTGCTAAAACTGCTTTTACGTTTTTCATGTATGGAGTAAGTTCGTTAAAGTCTTGTCCTCTTTCTAATCCGCCTAATATAATTATGGTTGGATTATTAAATGAAGAAAGTGCAATTTGAGTACATTTGATGTTAGTAGCTTCAGTATCATTATAATACTTAACACCATCAACTTCCCCTGAAAATTCTAGTCTGTGCTCAACACCTTTAAAATTGTAAGCAACTTTTTTAATGGTATCATTTGATACGTTAAACTCTTTTGCTACCATAATAGATGCCATTACGTTTTCTTTATTATGGTTACCTACTATAATCATTTTATTAGTATCAAGTACCTCTTCACCGTTATAGTAAATAATATCATCTTTTAAGTAGCAATCAGCTTTTTTCTTTGATGAAAAATATAACTTCTTAGACTTAATATCTTTTGTTTGTTTTAATACTTCTTCATTTTCTAAATTAAGAATTGCAATATCATCTTCTGTTTGATTTTTAAATATCTTTGTTTTAACGTCTTTATATTTCTTATAGCTATTATCAAAAAAGTCAACGTGAGCTTCTGATAAATTAGTCATAACTGCTATATGTGGTTTAAATTCTTTTACGTTATTAAGTTGCTGGCAAGATGTTTCCATAACAATTACATCACCCTTTTGTAATTTATCTAAAAAACTACATAAAGGGTATCCTATATTTCCTGCTAAATGGCATCTAATACCTGCTTCTTTAATCATTTCGTAAGTAAGTGTTGTAGTTGTTGTCTTACCATTAGTACCAGTAATAGAAACTAACGTAACATCTTTTGGTAATAATCTATAAGCCATTTCTACTTCATTTATAACTTCTATTTTAAGTTCTTTTGCTTTTTCTATATATTTATGATGTATTGGAACTCCTGGATTCTTGATTAAATAATCATAACTTTCATCTAATAAGTCATCTGGATGTGAGCCAAAGAAAAACTTAACTCCTAGATCTTTTAGTTCTTTTAGTTTATCCCTATCTACCTTACTTTCATCTTTACCATCATTTATTAAAACTTCATTTCCTCTTTTTACTAAAAATTTAGCAGCTTCATAACCACTCCTTGCAAATCCTAATATAAATATTTTATTATTTTCAAACATATATAACACCTCGTAATAATTATACTATAATAAACGTATTTTAACTAACTTTTTTTAATTAAAGTATTTATTTTTTCTAAGTTATCAAATGTAATACCTACATATTCATCATCCATAACTAATATAGAAGCCTTTTTATAATTATCATCATAATATCTTTTTAGTATATCTATATTATTAGGTTTAATATTTATGTTAAATATCTCCTTACTTATAATAAAATTTTTCAAATAATTTAATAATTCAATTTCTGTTTGCATAACTACTTATTCCTTTCTAAAAAAAAAAATCACAATAGTAATTATAGTGATTTTAATTTGAAAAATATGTCGAATTATATACTTTTTTTAAAAACTTTTTCTAAGTAACATTTCCCGCATAAGGGAACGTATTTTGTTTCTTTATTCTCTTTATCTATTACGTTTTCTAATCCATCTTTTACGTATTTACCATTTATTTTCCTTGCGTTAAAAAAAGCTTTCTTACCACATTTACATATTGTTTCTAGCTTTTTAAACTTATCTGATAATTCAAATAATCTTTTGGATCCTTCAAAAAATTCAGATTTAAAATTAGTCTTAAGTCCAAAACAAATAACTAAAATATCAAATTTCTTTGATATTATCCATAACTCTTCTACCTGACTTTTATTTAAAAACTGTGCCTCATCTACTAAAACGATATCTGCTTTTCTAATTTTTTCTATGTATTTATTACTAAATAAGTTTTCTTTTTTACCGAGTTTTATCTGAATCTTTCTTTTAGGTCCAATTCTTGATACTAAATAATCTCCTCCTTTAGTATCTATAACGGATTTTATTAAAATAACCTTTTTATTATTTTCTTCATAATTATAAGCTGTTTGTAAAAGATTCATGCTTTTACCCGAGTTCATAGGTCCATATCTAAATTCTAAATCAGCCATATAAAACACCTACTTACATATTTATTTTTTATAAACATAACTCTTACCTGGCTTTATGTTAATGTTTTTATATTCTTTATCATTTGTAACATCTTTAATAACTTTTATAAATTCTGGAACTTTAGATGTAGCATTTGCTTCTAAAATATTCATACCATTATCAAACATATCTAATTTATACATATCATCATTAAAAGAAAAGCAAAGTCTTGTTTTATCAAGTTCATTTATTATTTCTCTTTGATTTTTTAAAATATTATATGTTCTTTCATCTATTTTTTCTTCTGTTATTATTTTTTCTTTATCATCATAGGTCTTTTTTATCGTAACATAATATGTGTTTTCACCTTCAAGACTTCTTTTTCTAAGTCTCATTTCGTAGTTACCATTTGTTTTTAAATATGTTTGGGTAATTCTTATTTTCGTGTAGTCTTTGATATTATCTATATTAAGGGGAAGTTCTACTACGTATTTTGCTTCCTTTTTTTCATCTATATTTAGATGTTTTTTTATTATTTCTAAAACATTATTCATCTTTTCATCAAAGGAATATTTATTTGATACGATCTTTAAATTATTGTGAAAACTCCAAGCATCTTGTACCTTGTCATCACTTATAATAGCTTCTTTTATATCTTCTTTTCTTGCACTATTATTACTTGTTGTGTAATACTTTTGTGCACCCTTAGCTGCTGTTGTTAGACTAATTACCAAATCATAGCTATCCATAAGTTCTAACTTTGTTTTACCAAATTCTTTTATTAAAGAATCAAAATCTTTTTCATTTAAAAATGATTTTACGTCAAAAACTCCTCTATCACAAATTATAACGCATTTTTTATCTATTAAATTTGCAGCATAAGAAAAACATTCTTCATTAGTTAACTGTTCCTTTAATAAAATTCTTTCAAAGTCTAACATACTTATTTTTCCTTCTCCAAAAGGTCTTATTCCCTCGTTTATAATTCTTGTTGCAACTTCATCAATTATAAATACCTTATACCCCATATTAGTAAGTTCATTATCTATTTTAGAAAGCGCGGTTGTTTTTCCTGCACAAGGTCCTCCAGTTAAACATATTTTTGATACTAACATAATTAATATATCCTTTCTATTTTATTTTTTGATAAATCCAATTTATGAACTGATGAGTGTGTAACTTTAAACTCATCTTTATACATAGTAGGTTTTATATCATTTAAAATATAGTAAATCATATTTATAACTCCTCTATGTGTTACTAATAAATTATCATCCCATCTATCTATTTCTAATAATAGTTTTTCAACTCTAAAATATAAGTCCATTAAAGATTCACCATTTGGATACGTATCATACGTGTTTATTTTTCCTAAAAAGTAATCATCTTTATCTAAACTAGCTTTTAAAACGCCATTATAATCTCCTTTGTCTTGTTCTCTTAATAAATCCGTATAAATTATTTCTTTATTTAAATTTTCATTTACTATGTTTGATGTTTGAACTGCTCTTTTAACATCACTTGAAATAATTTTATTAAAGTTTATATTCTCTTCTATAAAACTTCTTGCTTCTTTGGTTTTCATAATTCCTTCATCTGTCAGTGAAACATTGCTATAACCTCCTATTTTAGTTTCATCATCAAGACCATGTCTTAACAAATATATCATTTTAGCCTCCTTTTAGTGTATTTTGTACACATATAATTTTATATTAAAAAGTACATATCATTTGTACTTTTTAAAACACTTTCTTAACGGGAATTTCGTCTTTAAATTTATATAATTTAGATGGTTTATTTCCATTTAAGCTAAGTTCTTTATTTAAGTCTTCAACTATGTTTAAACTTAGTATTTTCTTTCTAAAGTTTCTTCTATCAAACTTCTTTTGTAAAATACTTTCAAAGACTTTTTGTAATTCAGGCATCGTAAAATTATCAGGCAAAATAGATTTTAAAATGTTACTTTCAGTTATTAGGCTTTTTAATTTTTCTAATGCCTCATTCATAATTTCATTATGTTTAAACGCAAGATTAGGCACGCAATCAATTTTAAACCAAGCGGCGTCTTTAGTATTTTTGTTTTCTTTTATTATTTTAGAATCACTTTTTAATATTCCGATATACGATACTGCAAGCATTCTAAATAAGTTATTTTCTTCACCAAACTCATCAAATGTTTTAAACTGGTAAATATCACAATTTTCTATACCAGTTTTTTCATATATTTCTCTTTTAACTCCATCTTCTAACCTTTCGTTATTGTATAAAGCTCCACCTGGTAATGCCCACATATCCTTATATGGTTTGTTACTTCTTTTTACTAATAATACTTTAGTTATTCCGTTATCTACCGTAAATATAGCAGATATAACATGGATACCTTGTTTTTCATATAATTTATTATCTACTCTCATATAATCACCTTAACTATTTTCATTATATGTGCCGTTTATACACTTGTCAATAGCTTTTTGTGTATTTTATACACTTTAAACAAAAAAAATAAAAAACACCTAACTTCTTTTACATAGCAAGTGTTTTTATTTTTCCATCTTCATTTAAAAATTCATTAATTCTATCTAAATTATCAAATGTAATACCTACATATTCATCATCCATAACTTTAGTTACCGCACGATTATATGCTTCATCATAATATCTAGTTAATTCATCTTTATTATTTATAAATAAAGAATTAAAATCATCTTTAGTAATATCAAAATTTTTCAAATAACTATTAACATTATTTTCACGAACAATAAGATAATTTATAAGTTTTTTGTTATTTAACATATTATCTCTCCTTTCTTTATATAATAAAATTAAAGCCAAATAAAATCACTATAAAAAATAGCGATAGAAAGAATTTACCACATTTTTTTAAATAATGCAAGTTTTTTTAATAATTTTTAATGCTTTTTCTTAATAAAAGGCTCATTATAATTTATATATAAGTCTAAATACTTATGAAAATACATCTTAAATGTTTCATATATCTCTCCTTCTACTTCCATATGATTTAAATTTATTTTTTCTAATTCTTCATTTTCTAACGTTTCATATTTACTTAAGTTTCTTTTACCATATACATCATAAATATCACCTTTTATCTTAATAAATATATGACTTATATGAGCATAATATTTATCATTTGAAACAAAACAAGCATTTTTATAAATACTTTTAAGCATTCTTGCAAAATAAAAACAATATCCATTAGTAAATGTCTTATAAGTATTAAAGTAAAGAAAATCAGAAAGAGCTTTTCCTTTATAATACTCTTTAGTACTAATATATGCTTTTTTAAGTAAATAGATTACTGCTTCTACGTCTTTTTCTAAAAAATCCATGGTGTCTTTATCAACATAGTATCTCATTTTTTATCACTCTTTTTCTAATAGATTGTATGATATCATAAAATTAAATTTAACACAAATAAAAAAAGGAATTAATCCTTTATTTATTTGTCGGAATAAGTTTATCCTTACCACCCATATAAGGTCTTAATTTTTCTGGTATAAGAACACTTCCATCTTCTTGTAAATTGTTTTCTAAAAATGCAATTAACATTCTAGGAGGAGCGATAACGGTATTGTTTAAAGTATGTGCAAACTCTTTTGTTCCATCAGATTTTTTATAACGTATACCAAGTCTTCTTGCTTGTGCATCAGTAAGGTTAGAACATGAACATACCTCAAAGTATTTTTGTTGTCTAGGACTCCAAGCTTCTATGTCACAAGATCTATATTTAAGATCTGCTAAATCTCCAGAACAGCAAACAAGTTTTCTAACTGGAATATCAAGACTTCTAAATAACTCTACTGAATAATTCCACATCTTGTTATACCAAGACTCACTATCTTCTGGTTTACATACTACTACCATTTCTTGCTTTTCAAATTGGTGAATTCTATATACTCCACGTTCTTCTATTCCGTGTGCCCCAACTTCTTTTCTAAAGCAAGGAGAATATGATGTCATAGTAATAGGAAGCATATCTTCCGTTAATAATTGATCTTTAAACTTAGCTATCATAGAGTGTTCTGACGTACCTATTAAGTATAAATCTTCACCTTCTATTTTATACATCATAGCTTCTTTTTCTTCAAATGACATAACCCCATCAACCGCATCAGAATGAATCATATATGGAGGAATGCAGTAAGTAAATCCTTTATCTATCATAAAGTCTCTTGCATATGCTAATACAGCTGAATGAAGACGTGCAATATCTCCCATTAAATAGTAAAAACCATTACCAGATACTCTTGCTGCAGCATCCTTATCTAATCCGTCAAATGAAGCCATTATATCTGAATGATATGGAATTTCATAATCAGGAACTTTAGGTTCTCCAAATCTTCCTTCTTCAACGTTTTTAGAGTCATCTTCTCCAATTGGAACGTCACTTGCTATTATGTTTGGTATTACCATCATTCTTTCTTTTATTTCTTTTTCTAGCATTTCCTCTTCTTTTTCAAGTTCTGGTATAGATTCTTTAATAGATGCTACTTCATCTTTTATTTTGTTTGCACCATCTATATCTTTATTACGCATAAAATTACCAATTTCTTTACTTAAAGAGTTAATCTTACTTCTTTTTTCATCAGCTTCTGTTTTTATTTTACGATACTTTATATCCATATCATAAACTTCATCAACAAGTGGTAATTTCTTATCTTGAAACTTCTTTTTGATATTTTCTTTTACTAATTCTTTATTTTCCCTTATTAATTTAATATCTATCATTTTTCTATCTCCTTTAATCTATTTAGTATTTTTTCATAAGAAGGCATATACCTTTTTTCTACTCTTTCATAATCTTTTACGGTAGGATTTTTTATCCTAGTTAAATCTATGTTATTCTTTAAATCTGCAAGCTTTACTTCTAAAGCCTCTTTACTACCATTTTTTATTATGTTATCTATATAATCTGTATAGTTTGTATTTTTTATTCTAGTTAATACTGATACATCACTTACTATTTTGTTTGGAAAACCAATTTCTAATAAATCTTCTTTGGTTACGTTTTTATCTTCCATAACATCGTGAAGTAGTGCTACTACCTTTTCTTCTTTATCATATACATGTCTATATACATAAAGTAAATGAAGCACATAAGGAAAACCACCCTTATCAGTATCGTGCTTAAATAACTCTAATGATAATTCTAAAGCCTTATAAATCATATCATTACTTTCTTTTAATTCTTCATACTTTTCTTCTGCCAAATATTCTTTTAACATATATCCTCCTTATTTTTTATGTATTATAGCTTCTTCAAACCTATATTTTTGTTTTACATCAGGATACTTTTCATGGTCAACTTCTGATAAAAACATATCAAGTGGTCTTGCAAAGCTTGCACAATCATCATACAAACGTCTATATATTACAAGTATTTCACCAGTTTCCGAGTGAACTGCTAAATCTTCTACTAAATATAAGTTTCCATTAAAATGTTTATAAATGCTTTTTAGTTTTATTTTTCTCATCATACTCTCCTATATCTCGCTCATATATTACTATTTCTTCCCCACTTATATTATATAATTTATGGTTTTTAGGAACCTTTCTATAACATGTTATCTTCGCTCCAAACTTTTCTGCTGTTTTTCTTGATGCTATGTTGTCAGATGCTATACTAAATATCATCTTGGTAATTTCTTCTTCAAGCATAATATCCTTTAAAAGTTTAAGTGCCAAAGATGCATATCCCTTTCGTCTATACTTTTCAAATATCTCATAACCAGCATTTCCAAAATATTTGGTAAAATCTTCATCAAATCCCTCATCAAACCACATTCTACCTATCATCTCATCAGTATTATGCAAGTAAATATCAAACGTATTATCATACTCTTCAAAATCCTTTGGTATCGTTAAGTCTATTTTACCATCGGTTTTTAATATTAACCTTTCATCCATAAAATAATCTCCCTTAAATAAAAAGAATAAGCCTTAATTGTTGGAGTGATATTAACCACGGTGCCATCCAAGCTTATTCTTAATTTGTTTAACGGTTTTACCCGCGAATGAATTTTATCTCATTCGTCTTAGAAGCAGATTCATCAGCAACTATTTATCGCCTTCCATCAAACGGCAACTTTCTATAAAATAATTATGCTAATTACTAATCTTCATCATCAATTTAAATATATTTTTATATTACAATAATTATTAATCATTGTCAATTTTAATCTTCTGTTTTTTTGCTTTGCTTACTTTTTATTTCGTTTAAAAGTAATTCCTTAAATGTATCTTTTGTAACCGAGTAAGTTTTTAAAGAACCATGTCTTCTATAACTTACTAAGTTTTCATCACGTTCTTTATCACCTAAAATTAAGGTAATAGGAATTTTTTTAGTTTGGGATTCTCTCATTTTATATGATAATTTTTCATCTCTATCATCTAATTCTACCCTAACAGATGCATCTTTTAGCATTTTATATATTTCATTTGCATACTCTAAATGATAATTATTATTAACTGGAATGATGTTTACTTGTACTGGAGCTAGCCAAGTTGGAAAAGCACCTTTAGTTTCTTCAATTAAAAATGCTGTAAACCTGTCAAATGTTCCAAATATTGCTCTATGAAGAACAACAGGAGTTTTCTTTTCTCCCTTATTATCAATGTAAGAAAGATCAAATCTTCTTGGAAGTAAGAAATCTAACTGACAAGTTGATAGAGTAACCTCAGGCCCTACAGCAGGTTTTACTTCAACGTCAAGTTTAGGTCCATAAAATGCAGCTTCTCCTACAGCTTCAAAGTAATCAACGTTTAATTCGTTTAAAACTTCTCTTAATTTAGCCTCTGCTTCATTCCACATCTTATCATCATCAAAGTATTTTTTCTTATCTTCCGGATCTCTAAGTGAAAGTCTAAACTTATAATCCTTTATTCCAAAATCTTTATAAACATCAAGTATTAAGCTAACAACTTTTTTAAATTCCTCTTTAATTTGTTCTGGAGTTACAAAAAGGTGGGCATCATTTTGACACATGCATCTAACACGTTCAAGGCCCTTAACAGCTCCTGATGCTTCATATCTAAAGTCTGTTGCAAACTCTCCTATTCTAACTGGTAAATCACGGTATGAATGTAGTTTGTTTTTAAACACCAACATATGATGTGGACAGTTCATAGGACGAAGTACAAACTCTTCATCATCAACCTTCATCATTGGAAACATATTTTCCTTATAATGATCCCAGTGACCTGATGTTTTATATAAATCAACCGTTCCAACACATGGAGAATATACGTGTTCATATCCCAAGTTTCTTTCTTTTTCATATATATAATTTTCTAGTTCTTTACGAATTACAGCACCATTTGGAAGCCAAATTGGCATACCTGCTCCAACTAATTCGTGATTCATAAAAATCTCTTGTTCTTTTCCTATTTTTCTATGATCTCTTTGTTTTCTTTCTTCAAGTTCATTTAAATAAGCATTTAAATCTTCTTCCGTCTCAAAACATACACCATATATTCTTTGAAGCATCTTGTTTTTAGAGTCACCCTTAAAGTATGCGCCAGAATGCTTAATTAATTTAAAATACTTCATTTTCTTTGTTGTCTCAACGTGAGGTCCACGGCAAAGATCAGTAAAATCTCCTTGCGTATAACAAGAAATAACAGTATTATCTTCGTCCATACGATTTATCAAATCTATTTTATATGGATCATCTTTAAATCTTTCTAAAGCTTCCTTTTTAGATATTTCTTCTCTATAAATTCTCTTATCAGATTTAGCACATTTTTTCATTTCTTTTTCTATTTTTGGTAAATCTTCATCAGTTAAAGTTTTATCTCCTAAGTCTATGTCATAGTAAAACCCTTCTTCTATAACTGGACCTACCCAAAATTTAGCATTTGGATATAAATGCTTTACAGCTTGTGCAAGTAAGTGTGCACAAGAGTGATTAAGTACGTTTAACTTTTCATTTTCTTTTATGTTTATCATTAGTAATCATTCCCTTCTACTTCATTTTTTAATTTAAATGTTCTTATGTTAAAACCACCTTGTTTTTCATAATAATAATTTATTAAATTTTCCATGTTTTTATACATAACACTTGGTTTATCCATCTCAAAGCACTTTACGTATAATTTAATAAACTCTCTTTCGGGCAAATTAAATACGTGGCACTCTCTTCTATAATCTTCATCGGTTAATATCTTGTATATCTTTGTTTTAGGAAGCTTTGGAAGTGCTAAAAACTCAGCATATTTATCATAAACATCTCCCAATAAAGAATAGTATATCAAGTTGAAATTAAAACTATTTTCTTTTAATGAAACCTTAAGTTCATCCAAATAATTCCATAAGTGATAGTTATTCATACCCAATTTACGGCCTGTTATATTATCTAACTTTCTATCAATATATTCTAGTGCTTTAGTTTGAATACGTGATGCGCTGCCATCTAAATCATATATTACTTTTCCGTATGCTAACATATTAGCAGTCTTTTGTTTTCCGTTTAAATATTCTTCTTCCATACGTTTTTCTATTCCAGATAAAGTATCAATAAAATATTCTATTAGATAACTATTAGAATCGGTGCATCCCATTTCATTATAGTGGCATCCACTTTTCAATACCAAATAAACGTTTATATCAGAGTACTCGTTATTGGTATTTGTTGCATAACTACCACATAAAATTGCACCAGTAACATCATCATTATCTTCATACTTTTTTAAGAATTCTCTTAAAGCAAGCTTCCATTTTTCTATCATTTTACCACCTTCTTTAAAACAAAAAGGACAGTACCAAAGGAGTGCAAAATGCACGGTACCATCCTTAATTTAACTTAATTTGATAACGTGCTTATTGCACGGGATTCTCTTTCGAGTCCAACTTAGAAGTAGTAATCTTATAATTAGTTTATCTATTTTTCACCATCATAGACTCTCTTTAAAACATCGTTATAAAACCTTGTCTTCATCAATGTATTTATACCAAAATAATACTACAAAATGTAATATAAGTCAATTAATACTTATTGTTTTTTATTTATATTTTATGTATAATCTTTATGGTGATAATATGAATTCTGACAACAATAATAATCCTTATGTTTTATGGGCCTTTTTTATAGGATACTATATGTTATATTTAATTTTTGGAGGATTAACATCCTTTCTTATAGGTTTTTCTATTTTAATTTTAACAATTTTAATAATTATTATAAGAAGCAAAATAAGAGAGAAAAAAGCATTTCAAAAATTAAATTTTAATTTTGAGTACATAAGAGAAATTCCAAATTATATAGACGTTAATGATATTATGTTCTTAAATCATACAAGTTTTTGGAATAAAAAAAATATCAAATTAATAATAATGCAATTATATCTTAAAGGTGTACTAGAAATTAAAACAGAAAACGAAAAAACAATCATAACAAAAACTGATAAAAAATTCATGGTTTCATACGCTGAAAAATATATATGTGATTATATAACTAGTGAAAATAAAGATAATTTTAATTATGTAAATTATACTAATATGGTTAAAAAAGATGTATTAATTAAAGATCTTGCATATGATAAAAATGATTTAAGTCTTTTTAAATTTTACTTTTTATTAAGTTCATTAATATTTATAATCTTTACTATTTTGTATTGCTGGGTATATCAGTGGGATTTAAATAGGTCTATAGTACTGGGATTTATATTACTTAACTTTCCAAGTGTATTTTTATCTCAAATAGACAAAATAACAAAAACCTTAAATCTGAAATTTTCAGATAAAGGATGGGCATATAAATATATAATAAAAGCTTATAAGAAGTTTTTAAAAGATTTTACACGAATGAATGAGCTAAAGAATAGTGATTATCATTTATGGGAAAAGCACCTTTTATTTGCACAAGCCCTAAACATTAACTTAGATTATAATAATTTACCTGATATTAATATGAATATCCTAGATAACAAAGAAAAATAGAGACTCTCAAAATTGAGCCTCTATTTTCTATTATTTTGACCTATCATTTCAGCATCTATAGTTAACTGTTTTATTCTTTCTATAATTCTTACAGCCTTTACTCTTTCTGATTTATTAGCTGTTGAGACACTTAAATGTTCTTCTAACTCTTTTAAGTTCAAGTTAGACGTGATAAAGGTTGGAAGATGTTCTTGCATTCTATACTGAAGTATTGTACCTAATATCTCATCCCTTGACCATGAAGTAACTCCTTCTGCTCCTAAATCATCAATTAAAAGTAATTTAGCATATTTCACTTCATTATATTTATCTTTAAATTCATAAGAAGACGATGATGAATAACTAGACTTTAAACTTCTTAAGTATTCAGGCCAATACGTTATTACACTTCTAACGTTTTCTTTTGCAAGTTCATTAAACATTGCTGCTAGAAGATAAGTTTTTCCACATCCAAAATTACCATGTAAATATAAACCTTTACCAAAGTTTCCTTTTTTATATTCTTTTATGTAATTTAAAATCCATTTTATTACTTTTTCTCTTTGCTTATCATCCGTGTAAATATCTTTTATTTTAGCTTCTCTTATTTCTCTTGGAACGTCCATACTAGTAACGTTTTTTTGATACTTACAATCATTTAAATACTTTTCTTTATATTTACAAGCTACATAAGAAAAATTTAACCTTCCTTCTTTTAATACTGGTAAAAAACAAAAACCAGTCATTTTATTTTTACATGCTGCTAAATTTTTACAAGATTTACAATTTTTATATTCTTCTTTAGAATCTTCAAACAAACTTGTATGTTTCATAAGTTCATCATCACTTAAATTAATACTATCAGTAAGTTCTTTAAAGTAAGGATCTTTTTTTGCTTCTTCATAAGCTACTTTTAACTTATATTTTAAATCCTTAACACATTTAATAGTGTTATTAATATTTTCCATAACAAATCCCCCTTCTATGAAAATTCTTTAAGCATATCCTTTAATGATTTTTCATCATCAGCACTTATTTCTTCTTTTTTTATACTTTGATTAAACCAGTCAGGTAATACTTCTTCTTTTACGTTTTTACCTGTATTAAAATTAGACAAAGTATTTGTCTTTTTAGATTTTTTATATTCTTTTTCTGCTTCCTTCATGGCTTCCTCTACGGTTTCTATATTAAGTCTTTTCCACTGAGATGCTATTGTCTCTAAAAAACCTCTGGTTAATTTTTTATTATTTATCTTAAGTACATAATCAATTAAAACATTTACAACACCCGGATTAAGTTTAAAATCACTTAAAAGTGTTTCTAAAAGAGACAAATCTCTAGATGATGGTTTAGCACCATTACTTCTTCCTTTTAAAAAATTATATGGAGAAGTATTCTCAAAAACATAAATCATTTTAGCACGTCTATCATCTGCTCCTACCGGATTTTTTAAATACTCAGGTTGACTTTTATATATTAGTGAAGGAAGTTTATTATCATTTTCATATTTATAATAATTCCTTACGTTCTTTCTTAGTAAAACTTTATCTATAAGTCCGTTTTCTTTAATAGAATTTAAAATTGGAGACTTAATATCATTAGCATCTAAATTATAAACAAAAGAAAGTTCATTAATAAGTTCCTTAACTTCCCTACTAAACGTTCTATTAGTTATAACCCCACTTGGTACTATCGACATTAAAAGATCAAAATCAAATGCCTTATCTATTTTTATCTCACCAACTTTATTAACACGTAAATCTTCATTTAAATTATCATAAGAAGATGCTGGTACACTTTCAAATACAGAATCAAAAGTACTTGTTATTTCTTCATATGAAGATAAATTAATTCTTGGAACCTTAAAATATTTAAGTAAGTTTTCATATTCTTTTTTACCAATGTTATTATATAAAACTATGTTTAAGATAGGATGATTAAAAAATTCAGATGCTGAAATTGGAGAAAACATCTCATATACATAATTATTAACATCACCTTTTTTGACAAATGTTTTTAAAAGTCCAACACCTTCTAGTTTTTTTCTAGCTGTTACTATTGAATCCATTTTTACTCTAAGTGAAGTCATTAAATGATGGTGAGTATATTCCCCACTTAATAGTTCTGTTTTATCTAAATCAGTCCACAAAGTATAATATAAATCAGTTGCAATACAACCTATTATTGGTTGGTATAGCATACTTATTATTTTTCTATCACTTTCATTTAGTATAGTACGGTTTACTACTACAAAAGTATCCGCTGGTAAAATGTTTATTTCTCTTTTCATAGTAAACCCTCCTTGCTATATATTTTAATATATTTTTCTAATTATTTAAAGAGTTTTTATCTCTTTTTCACTTAAACCTGTACATTCTGATATTACATTTATATCAATGTTTTTTTCTAACATCCTTTTTGCAACTGAAAGTTTATTTTCTTTTATTCCTTCTTTTATCCCTTCTTCTTTACCTTCTTTTTTACCCCTGTTCCAGCCATCTTCTAAGGCATCTTCTATCAAGGAATTTCTTACCCTTCTTTCATGTTCTTCTAAATCATATATTCCTCTTGCCTCTTCTTCTCTACTTATTTCTACTAACTTTTTACCAACTGGTCTTAGTTCTATATGCTTATCTATTAATTTTTGTAATTCTTCATCTCTTTCTGCCACGAATATCACCAACTTTCCAATTAAATCGTCTTTGTTATTTTCATTATAATACTTTTCTTTTACATTTGGAAGTATTACATGATAACTTTCTAACGACACTCCCTCTTTTATTCCTTTTTCATCCCTCATCTCAAACTTTATTACTACTCTATCATCATTATACCTATTAAAATTATCGAAATTTATCTGTATTACTTTTCTTATTTTGTTGTAACTTTCTCCTATTAAGTTGCTTTTTAATTTTGCTATATATTCAAAGTTTCTATCTACTAACTTTTTATAGTACGTATTATTCATTTCTAAATTTATTACATTATCTTTTACTTCTACTACTAAATCACTTATTTTTTTACTTTCATTTTTACTTGATATTCTATGTTCCGAATCAACAAACGTCATATCCTTCTTTAAATTTGCTTTAGGAAGTCCTGTTATTCCTGATATTATATCTATCAAATAATCTCTTGCTTCAATACTTGATAATACTGATTTAAATACTCTATCATTTGTCATTGGTATTATTTTATAATCCATATTAACCACCTTTCTTTTTTATATTTTTTATCTCCTTCATATAAATAATTATCCAAAAATTTAAAAAACCCCCTAAATTTCTGAAAAAAATTTCAAAAATTTAGAAAGTTTTTTTATTTTTCTTTAACAGCCTTAAAAATTTTCTTCCATAAACCTGTTTCAGAATAGTTTAGTATTCCAACCTTATAAACCTTAAGACCGTATTTTACTAATAAATAATTTAAAAGTATTAAAAGTATTATTCCAATTATTACAACACCAACACCTATTTCTCCGGAAAGCAAAAGACTAGGTGCTAAAGTTACCGACATTAAAGGAATAGATGCCATAACTTTTATAAATGTAGAACCTGGAAATGCTGCAGATAAAATTATTAAGTAATATCCTATTACACTTATTATCATAAGAGGTGTTTGAAGTTGCTGATAATTTTCCATATTAGTTGTCATTGAGGCAAGTATTCCCGCTAAAAGAGAGTAAGCTAAAAAACTAAGTATTATTAGAATTATTATAAGTGGGATTATATAACCTAATTTATTTATTATTCCACTATTTTTTATTAAATCTACCGCACCTGTTAAATCAAGATTTGATGCTGCATCAGTTAAAGCAGAAAATGAACCACTACTTTTGCTAGTTAGTTTTCTTACAATAAGACCAATACCAGAATACATTAAAAGAAGAAAACCTTGAAATAAAACAAATAAATTACTTGCTAATACCTTAGAGAAGAAATGTACTTTAGCAGATACGTTTCCTATTATTATTTCCATACCGCGAGTTGATTTTTCTTCGTTTATTTCCGCTCCTATCATTTGAACTAAAAACATTATTAACATAAAACAAGGAAGTACAATAATTAGTGAAAGTACGGAAAGAAGTGATCTTGAAGATTCTTCATCCTTACTTTTTTCTTTATCAACAAAAGTTCTTTTTATAGTAACTTCTTTTGATATTTTAGCAAGTTCATCCTTATCTATATTTGAATTATTTATTGCAATTATCTCTTTTGCACTATTTAAAGAAGCTTTAATTGCTTGATACTTTAATGTATCAACATAAGAATCTGTTATAAACTCTGCATTAAAGAAATTATCTTTATCCTCTTTTATAACTAATAAAATATCTTTTTTACCCTTTAGTTTTTTCTTTTCTTTATTTAAATCATTTACCTTTTTTATGATGACTTTTGAATCATTTAAATACTTACCAACATTTTTTAAGTTTTCCTCTATCACATTATAATAACCCGTGTTATCTATAACGTTTATCTTTACATCATAATTAAAGTCTCCCCCAAAAAACGTAATAATACCATCTATGTTAACAAGTGCTACTATAACTAACATAACAATTACATTAACAATCTTAAACAATTTACTTTTCATTGTTTTCTTAAGACTATGCTTAGTTAAAAATATAAACTTATTTTCCATATACTTCACCTACTTTTGCTATAAATATCTCTTCTAAACTAGAATCTTCAAGTGCAAATTTAGTTATATTATCTTTTGTTTTTATATAGTTAAATATATTTTTAAAGTACTTCTCATCTTTTATATTAACTTTAAACAAAGAAGATATCTTACTTACTGATAAAACGCCATCTATTTTTTCTAGTTCACTTTTTTTTACGTCACCTTCTATTATTACTTTTTTTATTTTATAATCTTTTTTTATGTCTTTTAAATAACCTTCTAAGACGGTTTTACCTTTAACTAATATAAGTAATTTTTCACAAAAAAGTTCAACGTGATCCATTCTGTGTGATGAAAATATAATTGATGTTCCTTTATCTTTTAACTCTAATATAACGTTTTTAAAAAGTTCTATATTAAGTGGATCTAGTCCGGAAAATGGTTCATCTAATATTAAAAGTTCTGGTTCATTTATAATTGCAGATATAAACTGAACTTTCTGCTGATTACCTTTTGATAATGTATTTATTTTTCTATCTTTATAATCTTCTATTTCAAACTTTTTAAGAAGTTTATCTAGCCTTTCTAAAATGGTTTTTTCATCTAATGATTTTAAAGCTCCATAATAAAGCATCTGTTCTTTTACCGTTAGTTTAGTAAGTAAGCTTCTTTCTTCTGTTAAAAAACCTATTTTATCTGTTACGTCATAATCTATTTTTTTATTGTTAAAACTAATGGACCCACTAGATGGACTAATTAAATTCATAATCATTCTAAAGGTTGTTGTTTTACCCGCTCCATTAACTCCTAAAAGTCCAAATATTTCTCCTTTCTTAACTTCAAAAGAAATATTATCTACTGCCTTAAAATCACCATAATACTTAGTTACGTTTTTTACCTTTAGCATACTATCACTCCTTTTTGGTAACATATAAAACTGATTTATTATCAAAGTTTAAAGTGTTAAACTCATGCTTAAATTCATCAAAGTCATAATTTTTATAAATATCATATGCATCTTCTATAATTTTTCCGTGCTTAATTATATAATTATATATCATAGATGCAACGTTAGATGGGCTTTCAAATAATCTAACAAGATTTGTTGTAAGAACCTTTTTATTTAATTCAAATAATTTTTCATCAAATAAATTTTCTCTTAATTTTTCATCTATTTTTTCAATAAACAAATCCTTTTTATCTGTATCAGATGAAAACATAAGTAAAATAACATCATCAAAACAAGAATAATTCATATCTAGTCCTGTCTTTATAATACCATCTTTAATTAAGTTTTTCTCAAATGCAACTGAAAAGCCGAATTTCATATCCAAAAGCATATCTAAGAATAATAATCTCTTATGTGACTCTGTTCCAGTAAGTTTTGGAACCTTTATTTTGTAACAAATACCAACTTTTGGAATAACAACGTTTTTCTTAACTTCTTTATATTCTTCGCATACTTTAACATCTTCATCATACTGTTTAATTTTTATATCAGAAGATTTATTAAACCCTTTATTTTTCATTATATTCTTTACTAAAGAAACAGTTTTTATAGGATCAATATTACCATATAAAACCAAAACCATATTAGATGGATTATAAAAGGTATTATAGCATCTATATAAATCTTCCTTAGTTATTTTAGATACGTTTATTTTATCTCCTATCGTTCTATACTTGTTTGGATTAGTATTTAACGTCATATTAAACATCTCTTCAAAAATATACCTATCAACGTTATCACTAGTCATATTTATCTCTTCATTAATTATTGGTTTTTCTTTTTCTACGTTTTCATCCGTAAAATAAGGAGATAAAACAAAGTTAACTAATTCTTCAAGGCAAGGATAAAAATTATCAGTACAAGAAAAATAATAGTTTGTAATTAAGTGATTTGTAAAAGCATTAACGTCCGCTCCAAACTTCTTAAACTTTTCAAATACCCCTTCATTATCACTTGATTCAAATAACTTATGTTCTAAAAAATGTGCTATTCCCTTTGGAAAACTTACCATCTCTTTTTCGCAGGTTGGCACAAATTCATTATTAGAAGAACCATAATGAGTTACGAAAAAAGCACCTTTTTTTGCAAAGCCATTTTTTTTATAAATGTATACGTTAAGTCCGTTTTCTAACTCTTCATGATAAATTACTTCATCAATTTTTTTCATCTTTATTTTTTCCATGGTGTTATTCTCCTTTTAAAAAGTAACATAAATGAGGATAAACTTTAGAAGCAAATTTTTCTATATCTTCTTTTGTTACTTTATTTATATTTTCAATTAATTCATTGTCATCTTTAATATCAAATAAATTTAATTTATTATAACTTCCTATAACATTTGTAATTTTATCTTGCAATTCCATATAAGACGTTATATAACTTCTTTTAGCATACAAAACTTCTTCATCGCTTATATTTTTCATTTCATCTATAATTTTATTAGTAAGTTTATATGCCTTATCAAAGTTTTCTTTTTCAATACCCATTATTATATACATTAAAGAATCATCTTTTTCATACCTTGCAAATGAATAATAAGCTAGTTTATTTTCTTCTCTTATTATAGAAAATAGTCTTGATGATACACCACCGCCTAAAATAATTCTATATAAAGGCGCTACATAATTTCTTTCGAAATCTGTTAAGTTTTTTAAATATAAAACATAGTTTATTATGTTTTGAGTACCAAAAAAATCTTCTTTTATAACTTTATTTTCTATTTTTTCTTTATCATTATCAATTAGAAGTTTAGCGTCAAACTTTTTATTTTTCTTTATTTTGCTTGTTATTATATCTATTATAGGATTATCAAAATCTATATCTCCTGCTAAAACAAGGGATACACTGCTATTATTTATCATATCTAAATAATCGTCATATAAACTTTTACTAGTTATTTTATTTAAGTATTTTAAATCACTCATATATGTATAAGCTTTATTTTCATCTAAATTCTTTAAAACCTGTCTTTCTATATATGAACTTGAATCTTCCTTTATTTTTTCTAAGGCACTTTTTTTAGTTTCATAAATTAAATCAAAAGTATCTTGGTCAAATGCAAAATTACTAACTAATGGATTAAATATAATCTCGCAAAAAAGGTCTATCACATCTTTTAAATTACCCTCTTTAGTATATTTATCAATTAACGTAGAAAAAGTAAAACTAGTAATATGATAATTTCCAACCCTACTAGATGAAGCATATAAAGATGCATCATAACATTCTAATGATTTTATATATAATTTTTCACTAGTATCATATTTTTTACATGATTCCATAAGCATGTTTCTAAGCATCATTCTATTTGTTATCGTGCTTTTTGATACAGGACTTTTAAAATATAATCTTCCAGCTACTTGCTTAAATTTATCAGTCTTAATAATGGTAACTGGAACGTTATTAACTTCTCTTTTTAATATTTTCATTTATATCACCTTTCTTATTATGGCTTTATAATTAGATTATATCATTTATCAAAAAAAAAGATAGAAAATTATCCTATTTTCTACCTATTTATTTTAAAGTAAATACTGAATCATTTAGTTCTTTAGTTGTATCATCATCAGTATATTCTACCGCATTTTGATGTATAGCATCTATTTTTTCTTTTTGAAAAGGCGTTAATACTTCATTTACAAAGTTG
>FR881470.1:20172-20711 GCA_000434835.1 Clostridium sp. CAG:594 | reverse complement strand
AAAATAGATAGAACAGCGCCAAAAGGAACGGTAACGTTATCAATAAGTAGTGGTGGTTATAATAGTAATACCCCAAAGTTGACAATAAATACAATAGATAATGAAAGTGGTTTAAGCAGAGCATCATTTAATAATGCAAAAAATCCAACAACAGGAGAAAATAGTTGGAATATTTCGGGTTATAATTGGAATCCGACGGTAAATAACTTTGTAATATATAAAGGACCAGGATTAAAGAATCAGTATAAAAATGGAAGTGGAGATACAATAGGAGAAGGAACAGTAAATTTAACTGTAACAGATAAAGTAGGAAATGTAGGAATATTAAGAAATAATAAATATGTTTTATATAGTAAATGTAGTAAAACAACAAAAACTATTAGCGAAGGAAAATATGGATCATGTTCTGCAGCTTGCGGCGGAGGAACAAAAACAAGGACGGATACAACAAGCGTAAAAGATAAATATATATCTGGAGTATCATGTCCAGGAGATGGAGCAACAAATAAAGTAACGGCAAAATGTAACACACAAGGTTG
>FR881470.1:0-20155 GCA_000434835.1 Clostridium sp. CAG:594 | reverse complement strand
CTGTAGTAAAACAAAAGAAGCTGGCAAAGTAAATTGGGGTAGTTGGAGTAGTAAATGTAATTCCTCTGACGAACGAACAAGAGAAGGTACTAAGAATTTAGTATCAGCTTATGATGACAGCGTGTCTTGTGGAACAACTACAAAATATGATTCTAAAACTTGTGATTTAACTCCTGAAATTGATAAGGTTCAGTTTAGGTATAACAAGAGTAAGTGTCCTAAAGGATGGGTTGAAATAAGATATAGTGGTATTAATATGGCAAAATATACGGCCTCTTTTACATATTCTCATACGGTTCAAGGTACAACAGCAACTGCAAGTACTTTAACAGATGATTCTAATTCATTAACAGAAACTTTTTGTAGAGGCTATGGTTCTAGTAAAAAGAATGTTATGAGCTTTAATGTTAAATTTAAAAATAAATCTAACCATAAAACTAGAAAATATTCTGGAAAGTGCAAATACAGTAAAATGTTTAATAGGGATAATAGTCATAATAGTAGTTGGCATGACTGTAGTATGAATTAAAAAAGAGTAATCTAATTATGATTACTCTTTTTAAAATGCTTGACTTATAAGTCAAGCATTTCCATATCATCGTTATTTTGTTGCAAAGGTTTTTCTTCCACTTTAGGTTGTGTGTTAGAATGTGGTGCATTATCAGTACCAGAAACTATTTTAACTGATTCATCATCTAGTTCAACTAATCTTAATATTTCTTCTATAGTTGTTTTATTTTGTAAAACCTTTTGAAGACCATCTTGTAATAGAGTAGTGGTATTGTCTTTATAAACTAATTTTCTAAGTTCTTCTTTAGGCATACCATTTGATATAGCATCTCTTATTTCTTGGGATATAACAAGTACTTCATGAATTGCTATTCTTCCTTTATAACCACCGACGCATTCAGAACATCCTTCAGCATAAGCAAGCTCTGTTATATCGATTCCTAAATTCTTTTTTACTAGCTTTCTTTCATAGTCGATAGCAGGTCTTTTTTTCATACAATGTGGACATATTCTTCTAGCTAATTTCTGAGATATAATACCATTTAATGAGCTAGCAAGTAAGTATGTTTCAACGTCCATATCTCTTAAACGTTCTATTGTATTAAGTGCATTGTTAGTATGTAATGTAGATAATACTAAGTGTCCAGTAATTGATGCTCTAACAGCTATTTTAGCAGTTTCGTCATCACGAATTTCACCAATCATTATAATATCTGGGTCCTGACGTAAGATTGAACGCAATACCTCAGCAAAGGTAAGACCTATTTCACTATTAACTTGTATTTGGTTCATACCAGGAATACTCATTTCAACTGGATCTTCAACCGTAACTAAGTTAACCTTTGGAGTATTAAGTGTTTCAAGCATAGCATAAACAGTAGTTGATTTACCACTTCCTGTTGCACCAGTAACTAGTATGATTCCATTTGGTTCTTTTATTAATTCTTTTACTTTATTTAAATTATTAGGAGTAAATCCTAGGGCATCCAAGCCTTTCATAGAAGTAGAATAATCAAGAATACGAATAACTATTTTTTCACCCTCATTAGTAGGAAGAGATGAAACACGCATATCAAGGTTAATATCTTTAATAGTGGTTTTAATAGCGCCGTCTTGTGGTAATCTTGATTCAGTAATATCCATACCAGAAATGATTTTTAATCTTGCAATTAAATTTTTTCTAATAGCTTCTGGTATTATTGTATAATCTATTAAAACACCATCAATTCTAAATCTTACTCTAATAGTTGTCTCAGTTGGATCGAAGTGAATATCACTTGCACCAGCTTGAGCTGCTATGTATATAATTTCATTTACTATTTCTGTAATTGGTAGTTTAGTAAAATCTATTTGTTTTAACATTTTTATCTCTCCCTTAATATTCTTTTTATTCTCTTTATGCTAGATTTTATTATAATAATATTATATAATATATTTTAGAAGATAGCAAGCAAAGAAAAGGTGATAATTTATGAAAAAGAATAACAAGGGTTTCTTTTTAGCGGAGACAATTGTTGTAATTGCATTAGTTACAACGGTTATGGCTTTTGTTTATCCAAACGTGTCAAAGTTAAACGAAAATTATAATAATAGAACAAAATATTATGATCAAACAGAGGATTTATATGCGCTTAAAGCTATATATGATGCAATGGAGAATTCTTATTCAGAATATACATATACTGAAAATAGTGAAGCCTATAATCTTAATAAATTTGATGTACATATAACAGATTGTAATGATGTAGATAATAAATGTACACCTGACTCTAGAGGAACAAAAACGTTTAACTTAATAGAAATTACAGACATTGGATCATTTGGTGCAACTGGTATAAATGGTCTTTATAAGCTTTACATTGCTAGTTATATGGCAAATTCAAGTGATTCCAATTATAATTTTAATAAGTATTTAAAAAGGTTAAGAAAAAGTACAAATGATCCATCAGCATATAGACTTATTGGAATATTTAAAGAAAATAATGAGACTAGGTATGCTTCTATAAAAATAGACAATCCTAATCCAAATAGAACAAGTAATTTAGGAGAGTAACATTATGAAGAAATTAAATAATAAGGGTGTAACATTGGTTGAATTAATAGTTAGTTTTGCATTAGTAGGAGTAGCCATTATATATTTCTTTCAAACTTTATATACCGTAAAGAAGGTGTATGCAGATGCTAGGTTTGAAACTAATGATTATATAAGAAAAGACTACACTTTAAGAATTGCTAAAGCTAATATTGAGAAAGGTGAATCAATATGTAATAAAAATGAATATTGTGAATCTAGTGATCCTGAGTCTTGCTCATCTAACTTTTGCCAGGTAGAAATAACTTATTATGATGGTAAAACAAATGATTCTAAAAGCAAGGTAACACTATATTATTATAATAAGCCTTAAAACAACCTAAAAATAAGGTATTTTAAATATCTTATTTTTTTATTTTCTAACATACTAAATGCTTGCATATGAATGGATAATCCTCCAAAATTTAACATTATGTACGCCATTATTATCTTTAATAATGTATTTATGTTTAGTTCTGATACTTTAGTTACTCCGCCTGTCATCTCTAATATACCATTTATAATTACAGAAAGAGTGTTATTTAAGTTTAATATTTCTCTTATTAAAATGGTTAACATATTAAATAGTATTATTATTCCCATTATTGTTAAAAGAGCATAAATAGCTTGTTTGATTGATGAAAAAAAACTATTTATAATAGATTTGTTACATGAAATACTTTTTCTATCTATGTTTTTATAGACTCTAGGTCTTGTTATATAAGCTTTAATTAAGTTGCTAGTCCATAATGTTAAAAGTATGATAAATCCAATTTTAGTGCTTTTAAAAATAACGTTTCCAACCATTCCGACGACGAATAATGGATTAATAAAGTGTGTTGATAAAAGAAGACTTTCGGCTTCATTATTGGTAATTAAGCCCTTATCTAGATATTCATTTATATAAAGAGCGTTGCTAGGAGTTCCTGCAATTAGTGAAATTATAAAAATAGATGTCATATAATCATTATAATTAAATNNAATCATTATAATTAAATACTTTTTTAAATATGTTTTTAATAAATTTAGGGATTATTTCATACACGTTATTTTTAACTAACATAATTCCTATTACCATGGTAGGGAAAAGAGATGGAAAAACACTTATTAAAAAAATCTTTATAGAACTACGTACAGCATTTATTACTATATTTGAATTAAGTAAAATTAAAATTTCTATAAGTATTAAAAAATATAAAAAGAAAATATTACTTTTTTTAGTCATTATTATCATGTTCCTTTAGTAAAATTTATTAAAGGAGAATATTTAATATGAATGAAAATGATTCTAAATTAATAGTATTTGATAAAGATATAAACGAAAAAATAGGAGATATTACGTATGTTAAATTCATAAATTCTAATAGTTCTGTTTTTTATAATCCCCTAATTGCTCCTAAGTATTTTGATAATTATATTAAAGAAAATAATATAGAAAAAGCATATGTTATCAATGATGATAATATGTTAGAAAAGTATAGTAATTATGTATATACTTTTACTCCTTCTAAAGGCATTTATAGTGTAAATAAAGGGATAGAAATTATGGAAAAGTATGTTTTATTAGTAGATAATGGGATGGAAATAAACTTAAGTTTACCTATGTATTCATATGTTTTTAAGGATAATAAGTTTTACGTTAAAAAAATAGATAAAAAACCAGGTAAAAAAGGATATTGTTACGTGGGAGATAAAACTTCTATTAATGAAGACTTAAAAAAGATTATGATACCTGTTTATGAAGCGGTTAAGGACGTTTTAAGTGTTAATGAATATAATTTTAATTGCTTGATTAAAACAAAGAAATATGAACCTAAAAAAAGAAAATAATTATCTAAAGTTTAAAGTCATACTTAAGTTGTGGCTTTTTTATTTTACATATTGTATAATTAGCTATAAGGTATTATAACTAAAGGAGTTTGTTATGAAGTTTTTAAAAATATTATTAAAAAGTCTTAAAGGAAAGTTAAAATATGTCTTCTTATTTTTAATTTTCAGTATCTTAAGTATGTATTTTTTAACTTATATACCGGTTATTATAAGTTATGGAATTAACAATTTAACAGGTAATAAAGAAAGTATTTACCTAATTGATTTAATTACTAAATCTGCTACCGATAACAAAACTTATTTAATTTTAATATGCGCTATATTACTAGTAACTCAAGGATTAGTGTGCATTTTTAACTATCTAAAATCCAGATCAAAAGATAAGTTTATACAAAATTTTCAATATAATTTAAAACATAGCTTATTTAATCATATACAGGAGTTAACATATACTTCATTTTATAACAATTCGGTTGCAGATTTAGTACAAAAAGCCTCAACTGACATTAACAAAATAGTTAGTTTTATTGATAAACAGTTAATATTTTTTGTTGATTTAGTGCTGCTTATTTTGTTTGTAGGATTTAGATTATTTGCTATCCATTACGCGTTTTTAATTTTAATAGCGACAATATCCATCTTAATAATTATAAGAAGTGTTTGGTATTTTAGAAAGTGCACACCATATTTAAATAAATTAATAGATGTGTCGAATGATATGTATCAGACTTTGGAAGATAATTATAGAAACATTAATTTTATTAAGTTAAATAACATAGAAGAAAAGTGTTCTAAATCATTCTTAGATAAAACAAATGAAAATAAAATATATAAAAGAAAAAAGTATTTATACGATGATAAATATTATGCATTTGTAATGTGCATGTCTATGCTAAACAGACCACTTAATTTTATTTTAGGGGGAATACTTCTTTATTGTAATAAAATAACTTTACCAGTTATGCTTGTTGTCTTTGATTATTCATCTAAAATAATTAATATGTTTAGTGAGTTTCACCACGTATTAGAAGAGTTTAACGACTTTTTAATATCATCTAAAAGAATTAATAATCTTGTTAATTTAACAAAAGAAGATGATAAAATAGATTATGTTAAATTGGATAATTATGATGTTTCCTTTAAAAATGTAACAATTAAATTAAATGATAAAGTAATACTTAAAAACTTGAATTTTGATATAAAAGAAAACGAAAAAGTATTTATAGTTGGAAAACAGGAAGTGGTAAAACAATTTTATTTAAAACGTTAATTGGGTTTTATGAATATGAAGGTAGTATAAAAATAGGCGGCGTAGAAATAAGAAATATGAATAAGAAGAACATAAGAGAATATATATGTATGATTTTACAAGATTCTTATATTTACAGCAAAACAATAAGGGATAATATAAAAGTTCTTGATCAGTATATTCCGGATTCTTACATGGTTGACTTATCAAAAGAATTCATGCTTTATGATGATGTTATGCGTCTTAAAGATGGTTATGAAACCAAGCTTGGAACAAAAGGAATAAAACTTTCTAAAGGTCAAAACCAAAGACTTATCTTAACTAGATGTTTTGTCAAACCAAAAAGCATTATGATATTTGATGATTCTTTTTCTGCGATTGATAACAAGAATAAAAAACAAATATTAAATGATTTATTATCAAGAAAAGATGATTTTACAAAGATTGTAGTTTCTTATGATATAGCGCTTGCTCCCATATTTGACAAGATAATTTATATTAAAAATAACAAGGCATATGTTGGGTCTCATAGCGAGTTAATTAAAATTCCTGAATATAAAAAAATATATGAAATCGGAACTGATAAGGTAGGTGATAGCTATGAATAAAAAAGAAATGCTAAAAACATTATTTTCATTCGGTGGTAATGGTAAAAGAATAATGTTTTGGTACGTACTTAGATTATTACCTAGCGTATTAGTGTTTACGGGTCCATTATTAACTACTTTAATACTCGATAAATACTTTCCATATAAAAAAATAAAAATGGTGTTTTTCTTATCTTTTATATACATTATCTTGGTAATATTAAGAACGATTCAGATTTTTATTTACAATCAAAAAAGAGCAGATTTAATGGTGGATGAAGATAAAAATATTAAAAACAAATTATTTAATAACATAGTTAAATCAAAATCTAAGGAAATAGATTCATATCACGTAGGAGAGTTAATATCCTTAAATACCACTGAGGCAAAAAACGCATCTTTATTATTTCCTTGGTCATACATGAGAATTTATTCAATTCAGTATAAAAATGTGTTTTATACCCTTATAATAATGTGTTTTATGGATTTTAGATTGTCCTTACTTGTTATTCCAATATTTTTTGCAAGTTATTTTATGTTAAAACCACTATATAATAAAAACAGAAAAATAATTAAAAGACTTCAGGATATAAAATTAGAACTATCTTCTAAATCTAATGAGTTTGTAAATAGTTATTCTACTAATAAAACACTTAGAATAGAAGAGAGTAATTTAAGTGAAATAGATGAGTTATTAAAAAAGACAACTAATGAAGTATTAAAATATAATAGATTAATATATGTTCATAAGTATTTATTCAGCTTTATAAGTTTTATATCTACGTTAATTATAGTATATGTATGTGGACTTAATGCGATATCTGGTATAAGTTCTCTTGCACTAGTTATTTTATTTAGAAATTATATTGCAGATTTAGATAATGATATGAATGTAATAGTTGATTTTAAAAATGAGGCTAATAGTGAATATAATGCATATTTAAAAATATATGAATTATGCAATTTAAGTAAGGAAGAAAATAGTGGTTCTCTTACTTTAAACAAAGTATCTAACATAGAATTTAGTCACGTAAAGATGAGTTATGACGGTGTAAATGACATTTTAAAGGACATTAATTTTAAATGCGAAAAACCCATTAAAATTGCACTCGTTGGTAAAAGTGGATGTGGTAAATCAACACTAGTTAATTTGTTACCCAGGTTTTATGATATATCTAGTGGCAAGATAAAAATAAATGGTATAAATTATTTAGATTATGATTTAAAGAGTTTAAGAGACAACATTAGTTATGTATTTCAAGAACCAGTTATTTTTAATATGAGTATATTAGATAATATAAAATATGGTTCTAAAAGAAAGATTACCCGTGATGAAGTAGTTGATGTTTGTAAAAAAATAGGATTGCATGATAAGATTTCAAGTCTTGAAAAAGGATACGATACCTTAATTAATATATATACCGATAAGATTTCCTATGGTGAAAAACAACTACTTAACTTTGCAAGAGCAATACTTAAAAACTCAGATATATTAATAATGGATGAGGTAACATCAAATCTTGATTTAGAGTTTGAACAAAAGGTTATGAAAGCAACTCGTGAGGTTTTAAAAAATAAATTTTCTTTTATAATTGCACACAGACTTAAAACAATTAAAAATGCAGACATTATTATATACATTAAAGATGGTGTTATAAAAGAATTAGGAACACATGATGAATTAATAAAGAAAAATGGATATTATAAAGAATTATATTGCGGCAAAAAAATAGAAAATAAAGAATAGTTAAAGCTCAAAAAAGTCATTAATTAATGGCTTTTTTTTCCAATTTATTATATAATAAATACCAGGTGATTTAATGTGACTAGAAGTGAAGTAGATAGACAAAAAGTCTCTCCTATGATGAGACAATATTTAGAAACTAAGGATAACTATGAAGATGTTATTTTATTTTATAGAATTGGTGATTTTTATGAAATGTTCTTTGAAGATGCAATAAATGTATCACATGATTTAGAGCTTACCTTAACAGGTAAAAATGCTGGATTAGATGAGAAAATACCAATGTGCGGGGTTCCTCATCATGCTGCCAACATATACATCGATAAATTAATTGATAAGGGATACAAAGTTGCAATATGTGAACAGGTAGAAGATCCAAAGGATGCTAAAGGGATAGTTAAAAGAGAAGTAATTAGAATAGTATCAAAGGGTACCGTTATGTCAGATGATATGCTAGATGCTAAAAACAATAACTTTATTGGAGCATTAAAGGACTTAGGACACTGTTTTTCACTTTCTTATGCTGATTTATCTACGGGAGAATTTATAAGCGTATTAGTAGAATACGAACTTGAAAAAATAATAAATGAAATAGTAAATGATAACATAACAGAGTTAATAATAAATGGTAATGTTGATCCTAGAATTACAAATACTTTAAAAAATAATTATTCCATTACAATATCAAAAGAAGATTGTGATATAGAAATAAAAGAATATAAAGATTTATATAAAGATATTAAAGACGTTAGGATAATATCTTCAGTATGTGTTTTATTAAATTATTTAACAAGTACTCAAAAAAGAAGTATTGATCATTTACAAAATGTTAAGGTAAAAGATTATAAAACTTATTTGAAGATGGATATTCATACAAAAAGAAATCTAGAATTAACTGAAAACTTAAGAACAAAAGAGCGAACATATTCACTTTTATGGTTACTTGATAAAACAAAGACTGCAATGGGCTCCCGCATGCTAAAGCAGATGATTGAAAATCCACTTATTGATAAAGAAGAAATAGAAAATAGATATGATATGGTATCTAAATTGCTTGAAGAATTCTTGCTTAAAGATGAATTAAAAGAATTATTAAATGAAGTTTATGACCTTGAAAGATTAGCAGGAAGAGTATCATTTGGTAATGCTAATGCAAGGGATTTACTTCAGCTTAAAAGCTCTCTTAAAGTATTACCTAGAATAAAAGAAATTGTAAGTATTCTAGGCTTTAACTTAGTAATAGATGATTTAACTGATTTATATGAATTTTTAGATAAAAGCATTTATGAAAATCCTCCTATTACTTTAAAAGAAGGATACTTAATAAAGTCTGGTTACAATAAAGAATTAGATGATTTAAAACTTGCTAGAAGTGGTGGTAAGGACTTTATTGCAAAACTAGAAGAAAAAGAAAAAGAAAGAACTGGAATTAAAAACTTAAGAGTAGGATATAACAGAGTCTTTGGTTATTATATCGAGGTTTCTAAAGGAAATAGCCGCCAGGTTAAAGAAGAGTTCGGCTGGGAGCGAAAACAAACGCTTGCTAATAACGAGAGATTTATTACTCCTGAATTAAAGGAAAAAGAACAACTTATTTTAGGTGCTGAAGAAAAAATAATAAACTTAGAATATGAACTTTTTACAAACATAAGATGCAAGGTAAAAGAAGTAATACCAACCATTCAGTTAACTGCTAAAATGGTAGCAAAATTAGATGTTATGATAGCTTTTGCAACCGTGACAGAAGAAAATAACTACACAAGACCAATTATTACTCTTGATAAAGAAGTTAAAATAATAGAAGGAAGGCATCCAGTAGTTGAAAAAGTATTAAATGGTGAGTTTGTATCAAATGATATAATATTTACTAAAGATAAATATGTAGAACTTATAACAGGGCCTAATATGGCAGGTAAATCAACTTATATGAGGCAAATGGCAATGATTGTTATAATGGCTCAAATAGGATGTTTTGTGCCTGCAAAAGAAGCTTATTTACCAATATTTGATAAGATATTTACTCGTATTGGAGCATCAGATGATTTAGTTAGTGGTGAATCTACATTTATGGTAGAGATGAAAGAGGCTAACCGTGCTATTTTAGGTGCAACAGAGCGTAGTTTAATTTTATTTGATGAATTAGGACGTGGTACGGCAACTTACGATGGTATTTCTCTTGCACAAGCTATTATTGAATACATTCATGATAACATAAAGGCAATTACGTTTTTCTCAACTCACTACCATGAATTAACAAGTCTTGAAGAACATAAAGCCCACATTAAAAACGTACATGTATCCGCTCATGAAGAAAATGGTGTTATTACATTTTTACATAAGGTAAAAGATGGAAGCGTAGATAAAAGTTATGGAATTCATGTTGCAAAATTAGCACAATTACCAGATTCTTTAATAAAAAGGGCAGATGAGATACTTAAAACTTATGAAAATAAAAAGCCTAAAAAAGAAGTAGTAAGTCAAATAAGTATGAATTTAGAAGAAAGTGTTGCACCTATTAATAAATATGATATAATTAAAAAGAAATTGGACGATATAAACCCACTTGAATTATCTCCGATGGAAGCTTTAAACGTATTATACGAACTTAAAAGTGAAATGGATAAAAAGGACTAGGTGATTAAAATGGATGGACAAGAAAAGAAAGATATTAAAATTCCTATAAAAGACATTGTTATGCAAGCGATGACTTCTAATGGAGCTAGATATGAGGAAGATGAGTTTAATTTACTTAGAAAGTATTTTATAGCGTGTCTAAACTTAGGTTATATGGAGCCTAAGGATTTGGTCCCTATGGTTAATAAGTTTGCATCTAAAATAAAATTTATTTCTCTTATGTTTAACAGAGTTAACAAAATGGATTATTACATGGTAAGTAATGGAGTTTTATATATAAATGGAGCTTTAAAAGAAAGTAACTCTGCATTTTATGAAACAAACTTTTATAAGGCTGTAACTGAAGTCATATTTGAAGCTAATGATAACCATATAGCACTATCAAATGCATTATGTAATATGACTGCAGAAAAAATATACACGATGGATACAATGGGTTCTAGAATCGTTATGCCAAAGACCTGCGAAGAAGAAATAATGGGAAAAAAGATTCAAATAAGAGCAGGATACACTAATTATAATTTAATAATTTCCTTACTTAAACAATTATTTATTTGTAAGGGAATTAATGAAAATAAATTAATTCACGATATGTATTTTAATGGTTATGAATCTGTTATAAAAAATATTTTTACGGACGATAACACAAAACTATTAATAAACGTTTTAGATAAATTATGCATTATGTATATAAAAAGAATAGTAATGAAACAAACTGATTCAAGCGAACAAGCATTACTTGATAAATATCAAATAATTGTAAACGATATGTTTACTAAAATGGATCAAAATTACTTTGCATTTTGTGCTCTTATTACAACTGATGAATTAAGAGAAAAATGCATGAAGAAATTTGACTCTAAAATATAATATGGAGGTAAGCTATGAATAGAAATGAATCTAGAAGGATAATTATGACCATTTTATATCAAATATTCTTATATCAAAGAGATAAAATAAGTTATGATGTAAAAGATGTTATAGATGAGAATTTAGAGATAGATAATTTGTTTGTAAGAGAAATGGTAAATGGAGTTTTAGATAAAAAAGATGAACTATATAAAAAGGCTGATCAAAACTTAAAAGACTGGAAGATGTCTCGTTTAGGTCTAACAGATCAAGCAATATTATGCTTAGGTTTATATGAACTTCTTTATACTGATACCCCTGATGTAGTTGCAATTAATGAAGCGGTAGAACTTGCTAAATCATATTCTGATGATAAGGTTAAAAATATGATTAACAAGGTTTTAGATAACGTATATAAAGAAAAGATAAATTAGTTTACCAATTAAGGAGTATTGGGTGTATGAAAATAAATGTTAATTATGATTTACTTGATGCCGCTTCGCAGGCCAATGACGGACTTAGCTTTAAATTATATCAAAAGAATAATTTTAAAAATCCTTTTACGTATGTTAATTTAGGTTTGATGATAACACAAATGACCTTGTTATCAGAATTTAATGAAATTTCTATTCCGTTTTATGGTGCTTTATTTATAACACAAGGAGTGATTTTAAAATATTTTAATAGTAATAGAATGGGTGATATGGCTAGAGAAAATGGATTAATTAAGTTGGATACACTTTCTTTAGAACTTTTAAAATTAGATGTTATAACAACCAAAGAATTACTAAAAGATTCAAAACTTGACTCTAAGAAATTCAGACTAGAATACAAAGATGATGATAGTAGTATAAAAAGTATAAAAGAATATAAATATATTGATGTGCCCCTTACGAATGGATATACTGAAACACTAGTTCAAGAACACTTTTTAGGTAGTGAAGACTATGATTTATCTATAGGTAAAAACATAAAAAGTAAACAATTTAAACCATTAAAAAATGGTATATAAAAATAAAAGTATGTGATATTTTATTTATCATCATACTTTTTTAATATATCTAAAACATGTGATGAAGCCCCTAATAATTCTTTCATTTCACAAGTTTTAAGATGGTATTTAAAATATAATTTAAATGTTTCATCGTCCATCTTATTAATTACTGGTCTTATGTAGTCTGATGGACCATCTTGAGAAATTATCTTAACCCTTTTAAGATTTGCTTTGCACTTTAGGTAGTTTATGTCTTTTATTCTAACCATACTATATAAATCAGTTTCTTTTGGTGTTATATGAAAGTTTTTATCTACGTCACCATTTTTTATTGCAGAGGTTATGTTATTTTCCATAAATCCGTGTTTTATAATAGCATATTCATTCATGTAATAGCTTATTAAAATATAGCCGCCTTCTTTTACAATTCTTTTAGCTTCCATTAAAGCCTTTAGTTTATCTTCCATACTAATTAAATGATATAAAGGCCCAAAAAGAAGTACCATATCAAATGAGTTATCTTTGAATTTAGATAGATTTAGGGCGTTACCATGATATACTTTAACGTTTTTATTTTTGCTTTTTAAAGTCATTAAATTATGTTTTACAAGTTCAATTGCAGTAACATCATAACCTTTATCACTTAAATAAATAGAGTATTTACCACAACCTGCGCCAACGTCTATTATTTTTGGGTTATTCATGTTTTTTAATATCTTGTCAATATATTTGATAGTAGTATTAAATTCTATAATACCATGTCTATGAGTTAATCTTTTATCTTCATTAAATTTATTATAATAAGTAATTAGGTTTTCTTCATTCATTTTTATCACCAAAAATATGATACATAAATTGTATTTAATAATCAAGGGTATTTTGATATAATATTGATGCTGATAAAAATAGTAATTGATAGTCATTTATAAAAATGATACAATAGTTTTATAAGAAAAGTAGGTGAATTATGGAAGATAAGTATTTAAGTGTAACTGCACTTACTAGATATATTAAATATAAATTAGATAATGATAAAAACTTACAAGAAGTCTATTTAAGGGGTGAAATATCCAATTTTAAGGCTCATACTAGAGGGCACTACTATTTTACTATAAAAGATGAAAACTCCCGTATAAACGCTATTATGTTTAGTTTTAACGCATCTAAATTAAAGTTTATGCCAGAAGATGGTATGAAAGTTTTAGTTAAGGGAAAAATAAGTGTGTTTGAATCTACCGGAAATTATCAGATATATATATCAGATATGTTAGAAGATGGTGTTGGTAATTTACACATTGCGTTTGAACAGCTAAAGAAAAAATTAGGTGATGAAGGCTTATTTGATTTAAAATACAAAAAAGAAATACCTAAAATACCGATGAAGGTAGGAATTATTACAGCTCCAACAGGTGCTGCTGTAAAAGACATACTTTCTACCATTAAAAGAAGGTTTCCAATATGTAAAACGATTCTTTTTCCTTGTTTAGTTCAAGGCGAACTAGCTCGTGATGACATTGTAAAAAAACTCGATATCGCAGATAATTATGGTTTAGATGTTATTATTCTTGGACGCGGCGGAGGATCTATTGAGGATTTATGGCCTTTTAATGAAGAAGCTGTTGCAAGAAAAGTGTTTGCTTGTAAAACCCCAATAATAAGTGGTGTAGGACATCAAATTGATTTTACGATATGTGATTTTGTAGCAGATAAAAGAGCAGAAACACCAACAGGAGCAGCAGAACGTGCAGTTCCTATGCTAAGTGATTTATTGTTAGAAATAGATAATTATAAAACCAGATATTTAAACGCTATTAAAAGAGTACTTGATAATAATAAATTAAGACTTAAAAAATTAACTGATAGTTACGTACTTAAAAATCCACTTAGTATGTATGAAATAAAAGAACAAAAGTTAGATAATTTAATTGATAAATTAAATACTAGTATGAATGCTATTATAAGTAATAATAAGGCAAGGCTAGAGATAGTTAAAAACAGCATTATATTTAAAGATCCAAGCGTGCTATATGAAAATAAATTAAAAAAAACTAATCATTTAATTGAAAAACTAGAGATATTAAACCCACTTAGTTCTCTAAAAAGAGGATATGCAATAATAAAAAAAGATGATAAATGCATAACTAGTTTAAAAACAATTAAAAAAGATGATATAATTAATGTGACGCTAAAAGATGGAATAGCAGAAGCTAAAGTAATGGAGGTAAAAAATGGCTAAAGAAGAAGTTAAATTTGAAGATAAGTTAAATAGCTTAGAAAAAATGGTAAATGAACTTGAAAAAGGTGACGTAGACTTAGATGATGCGATAAATAAGTATACGAACGCTATGAAGCTTGCTAAAGAATGTTCAGACTCATTAAAAAGCGCTGAAGAAAACGTTAATAAAATTTTAACTGAAAACGGCGAAGAAGACTTTAAGGTGGAAGAATAATGAAAAAAAATAATACTATATTTACGGTAATAATAATACTTATTATAGTTATACTATTATTAATAAAGTTATTACCTAACATGTTAAATAAAACAAACTATGATGATTTAGAAGTTTATAAGAATAATATGGTTATTAATATAGCTAATTCTGATAAAAAACAAATAATTAGTTATTTAAAAAAAGAACGATTTGAAAAAAGTAATTCGTTAAATGAAGTAAATGGAACTTATATGATTAAATATGGTGATATAGAGCTAACGTTTAATAGTGACGGCTCATGCTACTATAAAAATAATCATACAATGGAAAATCATAATACAACGTTATCTAATGAATTAGTTAATTTCATTAGCAAATATTAATTATAAAGGAGAGAAAATATGACATTAGTAATTATGGCAGCCGGAATGGGTTCAAGGTTTGGCGGCTTAAAACAAGTAGAACCAGTAGGACCAAATGGAGAATTTATTTTGGATTATTCGATTTATGATGCAATAAAAGCAGGATATAAAAAGGTAGTTTTTATAATAAAAGAAGAAAATTATGACTTATTTAGAGAAACTATAGGAAAGAGAATAGAATCTAAAATAGATGTATCTTATGCATTTCAAAAGATAGAAGATGTACCAGAAGGCGTTAATATTCCAGCATCTAGGGTAAAACCTTGGGGAACCTCACATGCTATTTTATCTGCTAAAAAATATGTAAATGAACCATTTACCGTTATTAATGCAGATGATTTTTATGGATTTGATCCTTATAAAAAAATGAAGGAATTCTTTGATAATAATAATGATCAAAATAAATATGCAATGATTGGTTATAAAACAATTAATACAATGAGTTTAAATGGTTCTGTAAAACGTGGTGTATGTACAGAAGATGATAAAGGATACCTAACAAAGTTAGTTGAAGCATCAATAGAAAAAGTAGAAGATAAAATTATTGCAACACCACTTGAAGATGAAAAAAATTCATTTGAAATAAAAGAAGATACTTTAGTATCAATGAACTTCTTTGGTTTTAATACAAGTATATTTGATTATCTAGAAGATGAAATGAAAGACTTTTTTGAAAAACATAAAAATGATTTAGAAAAATGTGAATTTCTAATACCAAATAGCGTATTTAAAAGAATTGATGAAAACAAAGTGTCTGTTAAAGTACTTGATACCGATGAAAAATGGTATGGTGTAACTTATAAAGAAGATAAAAAAGATTTAGTTAATGCAATAAATAAAATGATTGAAGAGGGAAAATATCCTAAAAATCTATGGAACTAGTAAATCTAGTTCTTTTTTTCCATTTATTTTCACTTATTAAAAAATATATATTAGGTATAATAATAATGTAATTCGAATTACATTAAGGAGCATAAAAATGTCTTTTAAAAAATTAAAGAGTTTTATAGCAATTTTTTTAGTTGCTACATTTATTATGCCACAATCTTTACTCGCTTATTCTAATTATATAGTAGCAGGCGGGGAAAACATAGGTCTTTCCATTAATAATAAAGGAATAATAATTGCAGGTTTTTACAAAGTAGGAGATAAATATCCTGGATATGATGCTAAATTAAATAAAGGCGATATAATTAAAAGAGCAAATGATAAAGAAGTGTCATCGATAGATGATTTTATAGGTGCCATTAAAGAAAGTGATGGGAAAAGTTTAAAACTGGTTTATCAAAGAGAAAAGCAAAACGAGACCACGACTTTAAATTTAACCGATGAAAATGGTACTTTAAAAACAGGATTATACGTAAAAGATATGATATCAGGTATTGGAACACTTACATATATAGATCCAGAAAGTAAGATATATGGTGCGTTAGGTCATGAAGTTTTAGAACAAACAACCGGTACGATGATAAATGTACGTGATGGTAAGATATATAACTCAAACGTAACTTCTATTGAAAAATCAGTAAGAGGTGAGCCAGGAGCTAAAAACGCAAATACTAATAGTAATGATGTCTTTGGTGATGTAAAGGAAAATAAAATATCTGGTATATTTGGAAATTACACAAAAGAAATCAATAAAAACAACTTATACAAAGTAGCAGATTATGAGGATATAAAACTTGGAGAAGCTAAAATAATTACGGTTATAGAAGGCACGTTAAAGAAGGAATATAGCGTTAATATACTTAAAGTAAATAATGATAAAACAGATAATAAAAACATCCTTTTTGAGATAACCGATAGTAATTTAATTGATAAAACAGGCGGTATTGTTCAAGGAATGAGTGGGTCACCAATAATACAAGGAAATAACATAATTGGTGCGGTAACAAACGTGGTAGTAAATAATCCAAAACGAGGTTATGGAATACTTATAACAACTATGCTTAAAGAAGGTGAAAATTAGGAACTTTTGTTCCTTTTTTTCTAATATTGTGATATTATAAGCGTATGGAGATTGGTATTATGAAAAATATAAATTTAAAAGAATTCTTACTTGGTTTAAATTTTTTTGATAATAAATTTTTATGTGAGGAAGAGAAAAAATTTTTAAAGGATATAAATATAAAGAATAGTAAGGATGCATTAATGTATTTAGAAGTAATATGTAAAGATTACTGCAATAAAAATAAAACTAGTAAAAACTACGCAGCATATTTAACGGAAACAATTAAAAGAGCATACATTACAGAGTTTTTAAACATTAATAAATATGATGAAATAATTTTAGAAAACATGAATAAATATTCAGATAAAAAGCTTGAATCAATAGTACTTGCAATAGACGCAATTAACAGTTTTAAAGATGTTGGGATATTAATTTTACCAAATGAGTTTAAATTTAATGATGATGAAATCATAGATTCTATAGAATTAAGATTATCTAAATAGACTCTATTTCCGCAATATTAATGTTATTTTTATTATAATTTTTAATTACTATATAAAGTCCAATTAACGCTGCAATTATAGATAATATTGCAGTTTTACTTTGCAGTAATAAATCATTTTCATCAGTTTCGTGATATTTATGTGATATTTTATATTGATTATACGTAATATATAAAAATAAAAGTGCTACTATAAATACCAATATAGTCTGCATCAAAGATATTTTTTGTGCTTCTTTATCATAATATAATCTATTACCATTTCTAAGTGATTCCCTTTTATCTACGGACAAAGTAAAAGAAATTACAAGTGCTATAATAAAACCTGTAGTTGCAATTAATTGTAAATTAATATATTTAATTTTTTCCTCGTTTATATCTATGTTCATATTAAATTATATTAAATAAAAAAATAAAAAGAATGCTTTCGTTTGCATTCTATCTTGAAAATAGGGGAGAAAGTATTGCTGCAAAAGCAGAACCTACCATTGCTATTAGTGCAACCCATACAAAGAACTTACTCCAGTTTATTTTAAATTTTTTTCTTTTTTTACTATCCTTATTCTTAGACATTTATCTATTCACCTCATACTAATTATAATATAAAATGTAGAAAAATAAAAGTAATAAAACTTTATTTAGATAATATAGTTAATTAGAACAAGGAGAAAAAAGATATGAAAAAGATAATTAACTACTTATTTGAAACAATAAAAAAAGAAAGAATCTTATTAACTTTTATTATTATACTTTTTATTTTAGGACTTGTTTTTGGGTCTTTATTTATTAATTTTGTAAGTAATGATGATAAAACAATGCTAATAAATCAAGTTACTTCATACTTTAATAATATAAGTAAATTAAATGATAGTGTTTTTGGAATAAATGTGGTATTACCAGAAATATTAAACAATTCACTTCAACTACTTTTAATATTTATATTAGGTATTTCCATGATTGGTTTATTTGCGGTTATTATAATCATTTTCTTTAAAGGATTTACTTTAGGGGTAACACTTGGTACTATTTTGTTAAAATACAAATTAAAAGGTGTTTTAGCAAGCATTTTATATGTTGCTCCTTGTCTTATTATTAACACGTTAATATACATATTTATGTCATTTTTTGCTCTTAATGCATCCATAAAGTTTCTAAAAGCATTATTTAAGAAAGATAACTTAAATTTTAAAAGTTTTTTAGGTAAGTATTTATTAGCATTTTTATGTTCTTTATTATTAATTGGCATAAATACGGTAATTGATGCTTTTTTAACTCCTGTTTTGCTTAAATTATTTACGCTTATTATCTAGCGCTTTTTAAAAGCGTTATTTTATTTTATATGTAGAATTATTGACAAAGTTGTAAAAAAGTGTAAAATTATAAGTATAGTAAATAGAGTAGAGGAGAGATAGTTATGGATAAACTTAACGAAATTTTACAAGAAGTTGGGATTTCCAAAGTTAAATTAGCAAAATATTTGGGAGTTTCTAGGCAAATGATTTACAATTATTTAGAAATGAATGATATCTCTAGATGGCCTAAGGACAAAAAAATGAAATTATTTAACTTGCTTGATATTAAAGAAGCATCTGAGATAAATAATATAAAAGTTGATGCAGAATTTATTAATAAAGTTGATATGGTCTTAAACGGAGATAATAGCGTAAATAATGTAGGTCATACAGATGCTATTGAATTCAAAGATTTAAAACCTCGTGAACAAGAATTACTTAATGA
Organism: Clostridium sp. CAG:594; assembly: GCA_000434835.1. Classification (GTDB taxonomy): domain Bacteria; phylum Bacillota_I; class Bacilli_A; order RF39; family UBA660; genus Aphodocola. The sequence continues at coordinate 643 of FR881470.1, read as the reverse complement.
TATTATATTTATAATTAAAGAACGTTTTATAGAAAACTCTTCTGAAGCATATATCACTTATAAATATTTATTAAACTTTATTCAAGGGTTAGAAAACGTAAAAGAATTAAAATATATGATGGGTTATATTGTTAAATTATTGGGTTTTGTTGATCCAGAAGAATATGTGTTTAACGAAGAAGAACAATTTATTTTTGAAAGTATCATGCATTCTGCTATGGTATTATACCGTAATGGTGGTGCATCTAAGACAAAACTTGCTGAGCAACATAAGAAGTTCGTTATGGAAATAGAACATAAAAACGAAGAAAAACTAAGTCGTACGCAAGAGATAAACACTGCTAAAATACAAGCTTTACAAGAACTTGGCTATACTGAAATCAATCAGGATAATGCATCAGAAGTACTTGCTAAGATAGCTGAAATACAGTCTCGTGATGTATAACTTAACTGCTACACGTTAGTTCATATAATACATATTATGTTAACATTTTATTTTTAAAACATTAGATAGTTAGTTTAATAAAAACTACACTATCTTTTTTAATATATACTAACCTATTTGTTAATACGAATTAAAATTAATATTAATATTAATATAATACAAATTACACTAAAGTTAATAATCATTATTTACTAGTCA
>FR881469.1:439-638 GCA_000434835.1 Clostridium sp. CAG:594 | reverse complement strand
ACAATAAAAAAATCAGAATTATAACTAATAAAAAAGAAATGATTCAATTATTAAGACGTTGAGCCATTTCTTTTTTTATAAATAAAATGTAGGGGTTGGATAATCATTTTGACTATCTGTTATATTGCTTGTTGTTGCATCATTATTACTACTAATATTAGTTACTGACCTTTGCTGCACATTCTCATTACTATTTTGA
>FR881469.1:0-420 GCA_000434835.1 Clostridium sp. CAG:594 | reverse complement strand
ATTACTATTTTGATTGTTATTTTCACTTATTTTAGTAAATTCTTTTCCTATTTTACCAAGTGCTTTTAAGTTTTTAAAAACTGGTTTTACTTGATAATAAAGTGGTATAGCTTGATTTACAACTCCTAGTGTTTTTTGAGCATTAGATAAAAGTGAAGATAAGTTTATTTTACTAAATATAGATGAGCCTGCCTTGGTGGCACTACCTAGTGTTGCTGCATTAGAAGCAGGAATTGCCATACCGGGCATCATATAGGGCATAGAACCATACATATTTATCACCTTCCTATAGTAATATATGAATTATTAGTATTATTGTTTAATTTTAATTGATAAAACACATAAAATTATGATATAATTTTTTTATAGAATAGGAAGGTGTGTTTGATGAATACGTTAGATATAATTCTATTACCTTTT
>FR881468.1 GCA_000434835.1 Clostridium sp. CAG:594 | reverse complement strand
TCTTTCACTAATTAAATTATACAACATTAACTTAGTTATGTAAATAATGATGAAAGGAAATATTTATGTTAACACTTAAAAATATTAAAAAGATATATGAACAAAGTGATGAAGCTGTATTAGATGATATTAATTTAACTTTTAATAGGGACGAATTTGTATCTATATTAGGGTGCTCTGGAGCAGGGAAATCTACACTATTAAATATAATAGGAGGTTTAGATTGTAAAACTAGTGGTAAACTACTTATAAATGGCAAAGATATTTATAAATGTAATGATTCTAATCTTGATTATTATAGAAAAAATAGCGTTGGGTTTATATTTCAAAATTATAATTTAATAGAACATTTAACGGTATATGAAAACGTTATGCTTCCTCTTCTTTTAACTAATTATAAAAACAAACACAAAAGGGTTTTAAAAATGCTTGATAAAGTTGGTCTCAAGGATAAGAAAGATAGCAAGATATGTGATCTTTCGGGTGGACAAAAACAAAGGGTTGCAATATCAAGAGCATTAATTAATAATCCTGATATTATATTAGCAGATGAACCAACTGGAGCTTTAGATTATAAAACAGGTTATGAGATAATGAACCTTATAAAAAAGTTATCTAAAAATAAATTAGTTATAATGGTAACTCATAACAAAGTGCTTGCTAAAAAGTATTCAAGTAGAATTATTTATTTAGATAAAGGACGCGTTATAAGTGATACAAATCCATCAAAGAAAAAGAAAATATATTTTAATATGAAATATAATTGTAGGAACTTAAGTGTTAAAAACGCATTACTTTACAGTATAAAAACGATAAAAGCTAAAAGAAAATCATTTTTATTAACTTCATTAGCTTCAAGTGTTGGTCTTATTTTAGTTGCTTTAATAATATCTGTTTCAAATGGTTTAAAAAAGGAAATGAATTTATATGAAAAAAACGTACTATCATCTGTTCCAATTATAATACCAAGCGTTAAAACAAAAATAAGTGATAAATCTAAAATACCTAAAAATAAACTTTATTCATATGACTATAAAGAAGAAAGTAAGATAAATCCAATTAATGAAGATTTTGTTAAATATATTAACAAAATGAAAACGAAACTTTCATGCGATATAAATTATAGTAGAAATTTAAAATTTAATATTTTAACGGAAGACTATAATTTGCTTGATAACGTAGAATTTAGTCAAATGCCATCTATAAAGTACATAAAAAAGAATTACACTCTTTTAGCAGGCTCTTATCCTAAAAATAAAAATGAACTTATGTTAGTTGCGGATCAAAAAAATAGAATAGATAAAAACATACTTGATGCTTTAAAATTTAATGGCGATGTAAACGTAAGTGATATATTTAAAAAGAAGATGAAGCTTATTTTTAATGATGATTTTTATATTAAGAAAGATAACGTTTATTTTATAAATAAGAATTTTGAAAATGTTTACAAAGAAAAAAATAATGTAGCTTTAAAAATAGTTGGAATAATAAGGCTAACTAAAGATGGGGAAGAAAGTTATAAAAATGATTTAGCAAATGAAAAATCATCTTTAGCATACTTAAGTAATTTAGCAGATGATGTTATAGATAAAAATATAAATAGTGACATAATAAGTGATATAAATAAAAATGATAATATTATGGTAGAAGGCATAAACAGGGCAGAAGGCGTTCTTAAAAAGAAATTAGGAGGCGATAAAACACCTGATTTAATTTACATTTATCCTAAAGATTATACATCTAAAAACTTAATTATAAAGTACATTAATAAATATAATAAAAACAAAAAGGAAAGTAAGAAAGTAACTTATATTAATTATTCAAAAGAAACTATAGATGCATCTAAACAAATGATAAGCATAATAAGTATGGTATTAATTTTATTTAGCAGTATTTCACTTATTTGTACGTCTATAATGATAGGGATTATAACTTATATATCAGTTAATAATAGAACAAAGGAAATTGGAATATTAAGAAGTATTGGCGCTAGTAAAAAAGAAGTTGCTATGATATTTTTATCAGAAGTTCTTATAACTGGAGCATCTTCTGGAGTAATAGGAATTTTTATATCTAACATTTTACTTTTCTTAGGAAATATAATTTTAAGAAACTTAGGTATTATTAATCAAAAAATTACGCTTAATGCTGGTAATTCTGTTAGTCTTATTTTAATTAATGTATTACTAATAATGTTAGGAAGTGTTATTCCGTCTTTTTTAGCTAGTAAAAAGAATCCTTCTTTAGCTTTAAAAGAATAATAATTTACTGTATAATAAAAATGGTGATGATAAATGAAAGCACTTACTGTAAAACAACCATGGGCTAGTTTAATTGTAAACGAACACAAAAAATATGAATTTAGAAGTTGGAAAACTAAGTATCGTGGAAAAATTCTTATTCATGCTGGTAAGTCATTAGAAAAAGATATGCTAAAAAGATTTGATAAATATAATTTAGATATTAAGCTTGGAGCGATAATTGGAGAGGCTTATCTTACGGATTGCATATTGGTAACAAAAGAATTTCAAAACAACCTAAGAAAGATAGATAGCACCGTTTATGCTAGAAGCAATCATGAAGAGATGTATGCCTGGAAGTTAGAAAATATAAAAAAATATAAAAATCCAGTTTACGTAAACGGTAAACTTGGGTTATGGAATTATGAAAAGTAGTGTATAATTAATAAAGAGGAGTGTNATAATTAATAAAGAGGAGTGTGTGATATGAGATTTACAAATGGAGTTGTAAAAAAAGAATTTAGTAAAATTAAAAATTATTTATGGATAGGTGTGCTATTAATTATTTTATCTTTTGTATTTTTATCACTAGGAGATAAAAGAGATAGTATGGATAAAAAGGATGCATTAAACATGCATAACTTAATAGTAAATAATCTAAAAGATAAAACTGGCAAAATGGGGTTTATAAACACAAATAACATACCATATAAATTCGCGGTATATAAAGATACAACAGATGCATATTACTTTGTTACTGATGATAAGTATATATACGTTGTTTACATGGATAGTGATACATTTAATAGTCTTAATAATAAAAAAATAGAGAAAAAAGCAAAGAAGATAATTGGAACAACAAAAGAGACACCTGATGATATTAAAAAACTTGCTGTTTCATCATATAACGAAATAGTAGGTAACCAAAACAAAATAACGATTGATGACTATAATGATTATTTTGGAAGTATTTACCTAGATATGACAAGTAGTAACAGTGGTTTTTATTATCTAATGTTTATAGCGTTTTTACTTGTAGGTTTTATTTTGCTAATTATTTATGTAGCATCTAATAGAAAATTCAAAAAAGGAATGAAAAAACTATCAGACGAAGAATTAAAAGAGATAGATGATGAGCTAAACAGCAAAGATTCATTTTATTATGAGAATGCCCACTTAGTTTTAACTAAAAATTACGTTGTTAATTTAGGAGCCTCTTTTTCTATAATTAAATATAGAGATATAATCTGGCTTTATCCTTATGTTTTGCGTACTAGAGGTATTAAATCTTCCGAGTCAATAATTGCAGTTACAAACGATGCAAAAAGACATAGTATTGCAAATATAAGTATGATTACAAAGGCAAAAAAAGAAGCATTTAACGAAATATTTGATACCATTGCATCTAGAAATCCTGATATGTTGGTAGGATATAACAGAGATACTTGTGATAGGGCAAATGTTTTAATAAAAGAAATTAAACAAAAGAAGAAAAATAGTAAATAGGCTGTAAAGAAATATACGTATTTCTTTATAGCTCTTTTATTATGAAAAACAGTTATGCTATAATTAAGTAGTTGGTGGGTCATATGAATTTAATAATTAATTATATAGCAAAAATGTTTAAACATTCTTTTTTATTCACGTGTTTTTATATTATTCTTAAGTTTATAATTATTAGAAGAAATAAAAAGATAAACGTCAAAAGAGAAATATTATTATATTTATTCTTTTTATTTTTATTAGGACTTTATACGGTTGCTATAACAGGTGACTTTAACATAAAAAACGTACGCATAGATGAGATTAATATAATTCCATTTAAAATAGTAAAAGACGTTTATATATCTCATAATTTAAATTATTTTTTAATAAGTTTTTTAGGTAATATATTTATATTTATTCCAGTTGGATTCTTAGTTTCTTTGATATGGAATATGAAAGATAAAAATGTTATTTTAATAGGCTTTTTAATATCTTTATCTATCGAATTAACTCAACTTTTTCTTAAAAGAACAACTGATATAGATGATTTAATATTAAATACTTTAGGAGTTATAATAGGTCTTTTAATAAGTAAACGAATAAAAAATAAGAGGTAGTATATGAAAAAGTGGTACAAGAATTATTTGAATAAGAAACCTTCATTTGACAAAGAAAGATGGATTGGAATATTTTGTCTTATTTTTACAATATCTGGTGTGTTTGGATTTTTATATGAGTTTATATTTTATTATTTTAATGGAGGTATGGTAAAGTTTTACTGGCGTGGTGGAAACTTCTTGCCTTGGATAAACATATACGCAATAGGTGCAGGATTAATTTATTTCTTAACATTTAAACTAAGAAAGAAGCCTTATTTAGTATTTTTAATAAGTATGATATCAACTGGAATACTAGAATTTTTCTCAGGTTATTTTATGGATATTATTAGAGGTGGGAACAGATGCTGGGACTATAATAACGAAATATTAAACTTTGGTAATATTGGTGGCTTCGTGTGCTTAAGAAGTGTTTTGATATTTGGACTTTCAAGCCTTCTTTTAATGTACGTGGTAATACCTTTTTGTTTTTATTTAGCTAAAAAAAGTAATAAGAAAACGTTTTTGATAATTAGCGCAAGCATATTTTCAATAATTATGATAGATGAAGTATATAACCTTTTAATATCAAGAATATTTAATTTACCAAGAGCATATGGCACGTATAAAAAATTAGGATTTAACTTTGTTAAATTTAAGTAAGGAGCAATAAATATGAAAGAAAAAGTAAAACTAAGTAGTAAAATATGGCCTATTTACTATGGACTTTCTGATGATTTGATGTTTTGGGCCGCTATTAATACGCTTTTTTTAACCAGAGTAAAACATCTAGATGCAGGGCAGATTAATTTAATTATGTCTTTATCAGTTATTGTTTGCTTTTTTGGATATTTTTTGATAAACAAAATAATTGGGAAAATAGGTGCGTTAAAATCCATAAAGATTGGTAATATACTTTTATTAGTAGCAAGTCTTTTATTTACTTTTTTAAAAAGTTTTAATGGCATATTATTTGGTTTTATAGTCTATCAAATAGCCTTTCTTTTTAAAAGCATGGATCATATAATAATAAGAAAAAACTTAAAATATTTAGGAAGAGAAGATGAGTTTTTTAGCTATGTATCAAAAGGAACGTTCATATACTCATTTATCACGATGTTAATTGCACTTATATCAGGTTTTATATTTAATTTAAACAATTATCTTCCAATGTATATTGCAATATTTTGTACTTTTATAAACGTAATATTAATGAATTTCTTAACCTGTGATAACGCTGCGAAAGAAGCGCCTGTCTATAAAGTTAAAATTAATAAGATAATTATTTTTGTATTAATTTTTTATGGACTTATATATTCATCAATTGAAGTTGCTCAAACAAATACCAAACTTATCATGCAGTTTAATATGGAAGAATTTTTGAGCAATAATAAAACCGTATTATATTTCAGTTTTATACTATTTTTATCTAGACTTTTTAGAGTAATCGGTAACTTATTATTCTTAAAGATATTTAAAATTTTGAAAGATAAGATGTCTATCATCTTAAATGTTTCATTATTGATATCTTTATTACTTATTTTATTTGGAGATTTATATAGACATGGATTTGTCGGTATTATTTTAGTTGCACTTGGTTTTTTAATTATTTTACTACTTAGAGACCCAACACAAAATTATAGCAAAACATTACTACTTAATAGATCACCAGAAAAACATCACAAGAAATTATCAATGTATTTTTTCTTAGCAAGAAAGCTTGTTAATTTCACGTTTAATTTAATAGTTAGTTTAATCCTTTTAAAACTCGATCTTAAATATGCTATTATGTTTTTAATTATAATAGTTACATTTACTTTATATATATCAATTTCAATTACTAAAATGGTGAAAGAAAAATCTAATTAATCAAAAAATACATTATAAAAATTTACGCAAAAGAAAAAGCAATCGCTTTTCTTTTTTTCTTACAAAATATTTAAAATGTTTAAACATATACTTATTACAGGTGATAGCTATGAATAATAAGAAAGTTGACAATAAAATAAAAATATTTGTAATAGGTGTTTTTATAGTATTTATAGTTGTAATTTTAAAAGTATTTTATATTCAGGCATTTGAATATGATAAGTTAAATAATTTAGCATCTGATTTGTGGAGTAGGAATCTTCCGTTAGAAGCAGACAGGGGAAAGATATATGATAGAAATGGTATAGTTCTTGCGGATAATATAACCACAACTTCACTTGTTTTGATACCTAATCAAATAAAAAATAAAGAAGAAGTAACTAAGAAATTAGCAGAAATCCTAAATGTATCTTATAGTGATATGAAAAAACATGTTTATAAAAACGCATCAATTGATAGGGTTCATCCTTTTGGGAGAAGATTAGATTATAAAGTTGCAGAAGAAATAGAAAAATTAAAGTATGATGGTGTTTATTTAGTAAGAGAATCAAAGAGAAATTATCCTTATGGTAAAGAATTATCACATACGTTAGGTTTTGTTGGAATAGATAATCAAGGCCTTTCTGGGATAGAGCTTCAGTATGATAAGTATTTAACCGGAAAGTACGGTGCTATTAAGTATTATTCTGATGCAAAAGGAAATAAACTTGATTTATCTCAAGTTTACGAAGCACCTCAAAACGGAGTTAACATAACGCTTACCATAAATCAAAAAATTCAAGAAAGCGTAGAAAGAGAACTAGATAACGTAGTTACAAAATATAATCCTGAAACAGCACTTGCAATAGCTATGGACCCAAATACAGGTGAAATACTTGCTATATCATCAAGACCAAACTTTGATGCTTCAAACTATAAAAATTATGATGCAGAAACTTTAAGTAGAAACCTTCCTATATGGGCAACTTATGAACCTGGTTCGACTTTCAAAATAATAACTTTATCTGCGGCTTTAAACGAAGGATTGGTTGATCTTGATAAAGATACCTTTTATGACTCTGGAAGTGTAAAGGTAGCAAACGCTAAAATAAAGTGTTGGAAAGCAGGAGGACATGGCGCACAAACATTTTTACAAGTTGTTGAAAACTCATGTAACCCGGGATTTGTAGAACTTGGAAACAGACTTGGCAAGGATAAACTTTTTTCATACATAGATAAGTTTGGTTTTGGTAAGAAAACTAACGTTGATTTAAACGGAGAAGCATCCGGTATTATCTTTAATTTAAACAAAGTAGGTCCAGTTGAACTTGCTACAACGGCATTTGGTCAAGGTGTATCAGTAACGCCAATCCAGCAAATCACGGCGGTTTCAGCAGCTATAAATGGTGGGACGCTTTATAAACCATACATTGTAAAGAGTCTAAACGATCCGGAAACAAATTCTGTAATAAAAGAAAATACCCCTGTTAAGATAAAGAAAGTAATAAAAAAAGAGGCTTCTAAAAACGTAAGGAGAGCACTAGAGAGTGTTGTTGCAAATGGTAGTGGTAGAAATGCATACATTGAAGGATACCGAGTAGGAGGTAAAACAGGTACTGCACAAAAAGTAAAAGACGGGGCATATATGGTTGGAAATTATATATTATCTTTTATTGGCTTTTTACCAGCAGATGATCCTAAGATAGTAGTTTATGTTGCAATTAATAATCCTAAGAAAGTAGTTCAATATGGTGGCGTTGTATCCGCTCCTGTTGCAAAACAAATATTAACTGATTCGATTGAGGCACTTGGTATAAAAAGAAGAAAAACTACTTCTGAAAAGAAATATAACTGGGATGATAAAAAGTATTATACGGTAGAAAACGTTGTTGGAATGGACGTAAAAGAAGCTGTCAAAACACTTTCTAAATATAATGTTACTTATAGTGGTAGTGGAAATAAAGTAATATCACAAAGCCCTAAAGCTAATACAAGGCTGGAAGAAGGTAGCACGGTAAGGTTGATGCTTGGTAATTGACAATTTACTAAAAAAGATTTAGACTACTTATACAATTAAAGAAAGAGGATTATTATGAAACTTAAAAATAAGAAACTATTATCTATTTTACTTGGTTTAGAAATGACTATTTCCTTTGCGGGATGTGAAGGCGTAAAAGATTATAATACCAGCCAAAATGATACTACTTATCATACTAGTCAAAATAGTACTACCTATTCATCCACTAGCCAATATACAACTTACAAATTACCTGTTTCAGAGACTACCACAGAAGAAAAGGAAGAACCATTTGTAGAAGACGAGGCTTATGTATGTGCACTTGCTGATCTTAACTTAAGAAAAGCACCCGATTTATCTTCTGAGGTTTTGAAAGTTATACCAAAATTTAGTAAATTAAAAAAAGAAAAGACCAATGGTACGTTTGATTACATATCATATGATGGTACTTATGGTTATGTTTCACATAAATACATAGAAAAATTAACTAATCCGTACGTTGAAGTAGATATATCAGACCAAACTTTATGGTTATATAAAGATGGTGATGTAAAGTTAGAAGCAGACGTAGTAACCGGTAAAAAGGGTAAGTATGATACGCGCCTTGGATGTCATAAAATATACTCTAAAGAAAAAGATAGATATTTAACTGGACCTGACTATAAGGTTAGGGTAGAATTTTGGATGCCATTTGATAAAGGACAAGGACTTCATGATGCATCTTGGAGAAAAACATTTAATAAAGATGATTATTTAAACGGAAGTCATGGGTGTGTAAATATGAAGTATACTGATGCAGAAGAAGTTTATGACGAAGTAAGCGTTGGTACTAACGTTTTAGTGCACGAATAAAAAATAGTAAAGTTTTAATCAAGTTGGTATAAAAAATGTGTAAAAAATAAAAATATATAGTATAATTAACTAGGTAAGAAGAGGTGAATAATAAATGTTTGTTTTAACAAAATCTTTATTAGCACTTATGATTGGTTTTATAATTTCTGTTATAATGGGTTATTTTATGATACCTTTATTAAAGAAATTAAACGTAAGTCAAAGAATAAGTGTGTTTGTTGGACCTGCTCATAAAAAGAAAAATGGTATTCCAACAGTAGGTGGATTAATCTTTATAATTCCAACCTTTATAACAATTATGATAATGTATTTTACTAAGAAAATTAGTATTAATAGTAATTTACTCATAGTTTTGTTCGTATTTGTTGCGTACGCTTTATTAGGCTTTATTGATGATTTTATGAAGATAAGAAAAAAACAAAATGAAGGCTTAACAGATGTTCAAAAACTACTTGGACAAGTAATAATAGCAGTTGTGTTTTTCTTCATTTACATGAAAAGTGGTTCTGAGCCATTACTTTGGTTTCACGCTTTTAACTTAAAAGTTAACGTTGGATGGTTATATGGCTTCTTTATATTATTTATGCTTGTTGCATCATCTAACGCAGTTAACATAACAGATGGCCTAGACGGACTTGCTGGTGGTTTATCTTTTATTGCAACACTTGTAATGGGAATTATAACTTGGTCAACAACTTGGCTTTTAGGGTATCAAGATATAGCTATTTTTTGCTTTATATTAGCAGGCGCTATACTAGGATTTTTAGTTTATAATGCGTATCCTGCAAAAGTGTTTATGGGAGATACCGGATCCCTTGCAATAGGTGGTGTGTTAGCATCGGTTGCAATACTAACAAGACATGAACTTACATTTGCAGTAATAATGGGTGTGTTTGTAATTGAAACGTTAAGTGTTATCTTACAAGTATTCTGGGTTTTAGTACTTAAGAAAAAATTGTTTTTAATGACACCACTTCATCATAATTTTGAAAAATTAGGATGGAAAGAACAAGACATTGTTAAGTTATTTTGGATCGTAGGTTTAATATTAGGAACTTTAGCAGTTGTTTATGGAGCTTGGTTATAAGCTTCTTTTTCTTTACACTAAAAGTTAAAATTGTTTGATATTATTTTGTTTATTTGCTAATATTAATATGCTAAAGATAGGAGGCGTACCTATGAAAGAATTAATATTAAATGAAGATAAATTAAAAGATAAAGAAATAGATGATTACGTAACAAGGGTAAAAGCAATTATAGTAAATGACAAAAAAGAACTTCTTTTAGGTTTTTCATACAATGATTATCAGTTTCCAGGAGGTCACTTAGAAAAAGATGAAGAACCAGTTAAAGGACTTATAAGAGAGCTAAAAGAAGAAACTGGAATGAGTATAGAAAAAGAAGAGTTAGAACCATTTATGATGATTAAACACCTATCTAAAAATTATTTTAACAAAGGTAAAAATAGATGCAACATAATTTTATATTATATTTGTACCACGAATAAAAAGCCAGACTTATCAAAAACAAACTATACTGCATACGAAGAAAAAGGCGACTTTAAATTAGTTTATGTTCCTTTAAAAAAGGCAGAAGAAACACTAATAGACCAGGCGAATAAATTTCCATCATTTAGACCAATAGCATACGAAATGTTAGGTGTGTTAACAGAGTACATTAAGGAGAACTTGTAGTTCTTTTTTTTATTTTCATAAAATAAACTTAAGTAGAAAGGTGATGCCTACTTATGAAAAGAAAACTAGATATTCCACTTATAATTACCGTATTTTTAATATGTATATATGGGATAGTTATGATATATTCTGCATCAAGTGTGTGGGCAGAGTATAAATTTAATGATAAGTTTCATTACGTGTTAATGCAAAGTATATTTTTTATAATTGGAATAATCTTGATGATAATAGTAAGTAAAGTACCATATAAATATTACCTTAAAAAATCAAACATGATTTTACTTATATGTTTTATATTACTTATTCTTGTTTTAATGCCAGGAATCGGAAGTGTAAGAAATGGTTCTAGAAGCTGGTTTGGAGTTGCAGGTCTTGGTATTCAGCCTAGTGAATTTATGAAACTTGCTTTAATCATTTTTACTAGTAAATACATATATAATAATCCAAAAGACATGAGAAGCGTAAAGAAAGGTGCTTTTCCCATTTTAATAGTTACGATGTTATCTTTCTTTTTAATTATGCTTCAGCCTGACTTTGGAACGGGAACTATTCTTGTAATGACAATTGTTGCAATGCTTTTTATATCAGGCGTAGATTTTTCATTTTTTATTAAAATTGGAATGCTTGGTATGGTAGGGGTGTGCGTTCTTATTGTAATTGCACCATACAGAATGGAGAGGATAGTATCGTTTTTAAATCCTTGGAGTGATCCTTTAGGAACTGGTTTTCAGGCAATTCAGTCTTTGTATGCGATAGGTCCAGGTGGATTATTTGGAATGGGATTTGGCAATTCCATCCAAAAACATTTTTATCTTCCAGAACCACAAACGGATTTTATATTTTCAGTAATATCAGAAGAACTTGGGATAATTGGAATTATTTCGGTTGCGTTTTTGTTTTTAATAATAATATTAAGAAGTATAAAAATATCGATTAAAGCCCCAGATAATTTTGCAAAGTTTTTAACATTTGGAATTATATTCCAGCTTTCTTTTCAAACCCTTTTAAATTTAGCAGTTGTAGTAGGTCTTGTTCCCGTAACAGGTGTTACACTTCCGTTTTTTTCGTATGGTGGAAGTAGTCTAATTATTACACTTATATCAGTTGGAATAATACTAAATATATCAAGATATAGAGAAAATTAGAAAAAATTAAAAAAATACTTGACAATAGTCTTACAATTAGTGTATAATCAAATCATCCTAGAGGTACTATGAAGTTATTATTCATCAGTAAGGTGCTCTGTTTAAAGGAACATCTTAATGATGAACGATCAATAACCTTTATAGTCTATCTTGAGTTTGTTAAGGTAGTGAAAATGGCTAATTGTGCTAATCTTATTTAACTCTAGGCTTTACAATTGTAAGTGAGAAAGAAAACTCATTGAAATAAGATACTACATTAAATACTGATAATATTTAAAAATGAATTTGAGGTTTGCTTAAATTCAGAGTGGTTTTTCATTTCAAAACTAAAAAGACGACAGTTTTATCAGAACTGTTGTTTTTTTGTTTATAAAAAATTCTTTTTAATCTATTAAACTCATATAATTATGATATAATGAAATAGTAGGTGAAGAATATGAAAGTAATTATATCAGCAGGTGGTACTGGAGGACATATATATCCGGCACTTGCAATTGCAAATAAAATTAAAGAAAGAAATAAAGATGCCGAAATATTATACATTGGTACTAAAAACAGGATGGAAAAAGATATAGTGCCTAAGGCAGGATTTAAATTTGTTGGTCTAAAAATAGAAGGTTTAAGAAGAAGTTTAAGCCTTCGTAATATAAAAAGTGCATTCTTGTTTATAAATGCTACGTTTAAATGTAAGAAAATAATAAAGAAATTTAAACCAGACGTTGTAATAGGAGTTGGAGGATATGTTTCAGCACCTGTTATTTATGCTGCTCATAAACTGGGTGTTAAATGCTGCATTCATGAACAAAACTCATCTTTTGGAATAACTAATAAATTTGCTAGTAAATACGCTGATAAAGTTTTTGTGTCATTTAAAAGTCTAGAAGAAAAAATGAATGATAAAAAGTTTATATATACAGGAAATCCTTGTAGTGAAAATGCTATATCATCTAAAGAGGCAGATAAAAAAGAATTTGGCTTATCAGATAACAAAAAACTTGTTTTAATAGTTATGGGATCTCTTGGTTCAAAGACGATTAATGATAAAATGAAGAGCATGCTAACTCTTTTTAATAATAAAGATTATGAAGTTATGTTTGTAACTGGTAAAAATTATTTTGATGAGTATAAGAAAAATAAGTATACAAAAAACATAAAATTAGTTCCTTATATTGATGGTATGACATCTCTTTTAAAGAAAACCGATTGCCTAGTTTCAAGAGCGGGAGCATCTACTTTAGCAGAAATATCAGCACTTAACGTACCATCAATTTTAATACCTAGTCCGTATGTTACGGAAAATCATCAATATAAAAATGCTATGGACTTAGTTAATTCTAATGCTGCTCTTATCTTAGAGGAAAAAGACTTAGAAGGTGATACACTTTTAAGAATGGTAGAAAAAGTTCTTAATGATAAAGTTTATACTAATAACATAAAAAGAAATTTAAAATCGTTTGAAGTTAAAAACAGTGCATCATTAATATATGATGAGGTAGTAAAGTTAGTTGGTGATAAAAAATGAAAGATTTAATTACGTTTATAAAGAAAAATAGTATTGGTACATATAAAGAAGACGTTAAATTAGAGAAAAACACTACCTATAAAGTGGGTGGGGTAGCAAGTCTTTTTGTGTATCCTAAAAACACTGATAAATTAATTATTCTTTTAGATAAATTAAATAAAGAAGGAATAAAACACAAAGTATTAGGTTTTGGTTCTAACGTTATCTTTAGTGATAAAAGGTATGATGGTGTTATAATAAAACTAGATAATTTTAATGACGTTAAAATAAAAGATACTATAATTGTTGCGGGAGCTGGCGTAAGTTTAGTAAAACTATCTTATAAAGCACAAAAAGAAGGACTTACAGGTCTTGAGTTTGCATCGGGTATACCAGGAAGCGTAGGTGGTGCAGTATTTATGAATGCTGGAGCCTATAAATCAGACATGGGATACATAGTGTCAGAAATAAAGGTTTTAACGCCAGAACTTAAAGTTAAAACATTATATAATAAAGATTTAAATTACAAATATAGATCATCATTCTTACAACAAAATCCAAACTACATATGCTTAGAAGCTACGCTTGTTTTAAGGCATGGAGATAAAAAGGAAATTAAAGATTTGATGGAAAGAAGAAGACAAAAAAGACTACTTACTCAGCCTCTTTCTTTTCCATCAGCAGGCTCAGTATTTAGAAATCCAGAAGGAGATTTTGCAGGAAGATTAGTTGAAGATTGCGGTCTTAAAGGCTTTTCTATTGGAGACGCTATGGTAAGTGATAAACACGCTAATTTTATAGTAAATAAAAAAGATGCAACAGCATCAGACGTTAGAAACTTAATATATTACGTACATGATAAAGTAAAAGATGAAACAGGTGTAGATTTAAAAATAGAACAAGAATTTGTAAACTGGGAGTAAATTATGAAAAAGACGAAGAAGAAAAAAAGAAGGTTAAGAGTTGGTAGATTAATTTTATTGCTTTTAATTATTGGAGCAATTTCTTTTTCGTGCTATAAATTTATAGATGTTCCAATAAGAAGTATAGAAGTTACTGGAAATGAGATATTATCAGATTCTGAAATAATAAAGGCAGCATCTTTAGATAATAATCCATCATTTTTTAGTGTTATAAGCATGCTTGTTAAAAATAAATTAAAGGAAAATCCATATATAAAAGATGCTAAGGTATCAAAGGGCTTCTTATCCATTAAAATAAAAGTAAAAGAAAAGAAAGTTTTGTACATAAAAAAAGATACTGGTGAAAAGGTTATGATAGATTCGGTAAGCAAAGATGAAAAGGAAGTGTGTGCACCATTTTTAACAAACGAAGTTCCAGCTAAAAAACAATCTAGATTTATAAGGGCAATGAATAAGTTAAATAAAAGTATTATTTGTCAGATGTCTGAAATAAAATATGATCCTAACGATATAGATAGTGATAGATATTATGTTTATATGAATGATGGTAATAGTGTTTATTTAACGGTTAATAAGTTCAATAAATTAAATAAATATAATACGATACTTGAAAACATAGGAAAACAAAATGGAACGTTATACTTAGATTACGGAGATTACTTTGAAGTAAAGTAGTCTTCTTTTCTTTACATAGAAAAAATTGTATGATAATATTTAATTAAGATAAGGAGTATATGATGAGAAAAAAGTCTAATAATAAAACATTAATAGTAGTTATAATTCTAATTATTTTATTTATTACGATTATATATTTATTTTCACTTTATAATAATAATTCTAATGATAAAAAAGACGTTAAGAAAAAAACTTCTGAATTAAAAAAACAAGATGATTGGTATGTTCCAAGCGGTGAGGCATCTAAAATAGAAATATATAAAAGTGATGCTAATAACTACCCGGTATTTATTAAAGATGATAAAGATACGTCTTATAAAACAAATACTTTATACAAGATGATGGAAACTTATAGATGTGATGTTTCATCTTGTAAAACGTATGGATATAACGATTACAAAAATGAAGTTATAATAAAAGATGATGGATACATTATATATAATTACGAAACTAACAGGGCATTAAAACTTAGTATGCCAGATGCAGAATATAACACGATAGATTTTATGTCATACGAAAATAAAGATTATGGTCTTTCAGTATCGAACATAAACGGAATGTACGCTTTTTATTCTTTAAAAAGCAATTCTTTTAAGACTGATTTTAAGTATACTAACATATTTACATCAAACTCATCTTCTTTAATTGATAACTGTTTTATCGCCGCAAAAGAAAGTGAAGGAAAAACTTACGTAGTAAACTATAATACTGGTAAAGAAATAAAAGAAAGCGAAGCTTATTTAGGTTCGTTTGGTAATGGAAAAGAAATATATTATTTTGAAGATTATGGTGATATTGAAAGAAATGCCATAATTTATGATAGAGATTTTAATAAGGTATTAGATGGTTCGTATGATTTGTTTTCATCTACTAAATCTGGTAATTTAGTTGTTAGAAATAGTGATGAATCATTTAGTATTTATACAAAAGAAGGAAAACTTGTCAAAAAAAGCAAGAACTATAAAAAAGTTTTACTTATATTAAATGATTATGTGATTATAAAAGATACGGATGACTATTTAAAAATAGTTAATACTGACGGAAGTTTGCTAGCTAAATATGCTAAATTACAAGATAATTCATATTTAGATATGTCTTTAAGTGGATTTTACAAGTCAGGTGAAACTTTGATATACCTATTCGTAAATAAAGATGATGGTATAATAAGATATTCATATAATATTAAAACTAAAGAAACTAAGGCAAAAGAGTATTCATCTATTAATTAAAAGGATTATTATACTTAAGTAATTCTTTTAATTTTGACTTTTAAAAAGTTAGTTTATATAGTATAATACTTTTATATGGTAGAGTTTAAAAGGGAGTATGAAGCCTATGAAAAAAATATACACATGTATTGATATTGGAACTGATACAATAAGAATATTAGTTAGCGAATATTATGACAAGAAATTTAGAACTCTTGCGGTATCATCAGTTAGATCCAAAGGAATAAAAAGGGGCGTTATAGTAGATGAATCGCTTGTTTTAGAAAGACTTAAACTAGCACTAGATGATATTTCATCAAGAATTAATATACCTATTAAAAAAGCTGTTATAACAATACCAGCTTATAATGCAGAATGTACGCTAGTACATGGTAACGTACCAATTGTAAATGAAGAAAAAATGGTTACTGAAAAAGATATATTAAGAGTTCAAAATTCAGTTGTTAATGACATACTACCTAACATGGAATTAGTTTCCGTAACTCCTATTGACTTTACTATTTATGAAAATGGTTCAGAAATAGAAACGTTAAAAGATCCTAAAAACAAGATTTGCGATAGGCTTGGAATAAGGGCGATGATGGTTTGTGTTCCAAAGACTTCTGTTGTATCTTTTGCTAAAGTAGTAGAAAAATCAGGTGTAGAGGTAGTTGACCTTGTTTTATCTCCGATTGCAGACTTTGAAGAAGTTAAAACAGAAGAATTAGAAAGCGGCATGACAGCGATTATAAACATAGGAAAAACGATTACTACTGTATCTATGTTTAACAAGGGAATAATTACCAATACTTCGGTTTTAAAAATAGGAAGTAAAATAATAGATGATGATATATCATACATTTATTACACTACTAAAAAAGCTGCTAGAAAAGCAAAGGAAAACTTTGGTATAGCACATCCAAGGTACGCAAATAAAAACGAGACTTATGAAGTTAGAGACGTTAATGGAAAATTAGTTAGGATTAACCAGTATGAACTTTCAAAAGTTATTAATAAACGTTTGGTAGAGATATTAAATGTTGCTAAAAATGAATTAAAGGTATTAACAAATAAGCAAATTCGTTATATAATGGTATTAGGTGGTATAACAGATATGCCAGGATTAAACTTTGTTTTAGAAGATGTTTTTGGAAATAATGCCAAAACTTACACGATAAATACCTTAGGAATTAGAAAAGCAAGGTTTATTACTATATCAGGTGCGATTAAGCACTTCGTTAAAAAGATAAAATTAAGGGGAAAAGAATATTCAATGTTTAGTAGTTATGATGAGGATGGCTTAGTTCATAGTAAGACTAGAATAGGAAGAAGCGATTCGGTATTTGGAAGATTTTTCAGCTACTTTTTTGACAATTAAGGAGGAAATAAGATGTTTGGTTTACCAGTAGATCAATTAGCAAAAATTAAGGTTATCGGTGTCGGTGGTGGCGGCGGTAACGCAGTTAACAGAATGATAGAATGTGGTGTTAGAGGAGTAGAATTCATAGTTGCTAACACTGACTTACAAGTATTAAATTGTTCAAAGGCAGAAACTAAGATTCAAATTGGATCAAAGATTTCAGCAGGACTTGGAGCAGGTGGAAGACCTGAGGTTGGAAGAGAAGCTGCCGTTGAATCTAAAAAAGAAATAGAAGAAGCTTTAAAAGGCGCTGACATGGTGTTCGTAACATGCGGAATGGGTGGCGGAACTGGTACTGGTGCAGCTCCTGTTATTGCTGAAATAGCTCAAGGACTTGGAGCTTTAACGGTTGCAATAGTAACTAAACCATTTAGCTTTGAAGGTAAAAGAAGAATGGCACAAGCTATTGAAGGTCTTTCAGAATTAAAAGCTAACGTAGATACTTTAATCGTTATTCCAAACGATAGATTAAGAGAAATAATAGATAAATCAACACCAATGGTTGAGGCTTTCCATGAAGTTGATAACGTATTACATAGAGGTGTTCAATCAATATCTGACTTAATTGCTGTAACAGGTTTAATCAACCTAGACTTTGCAGACGTTAAGGCCGTAATGGAAAAAAGTGGTAACGCACTTATCGGAATTGGTATGGGTACAGGTGAAAACAGAGCAGTTGAAGCAGCTCGTCAAGCAGTATCTAGTCCACTTCTTGAAACAGATATTTCTGGAGCAACCGATGCAATTATCAATATTACAGGTGGAGCTAACCTAACTTTATTTGAGGCTGAAGATGCAGCAGAAGTTGTAAGATCAACATCAAATAATGATATCAACACAATCTTTGGTGCGGTAATTAATGAAAACTTAAATGACGAAGTAATCGTAACTGTTATTGCAACAGGATTTGAAAAAGGAGAGCAAAAAGCAAAAGAAGAAGCAGCTAAACAAGCTCCTGTTCAAACTCCAAATATGCAGCAGAGAGTAAGCAACATCATTCAAGATGATGATGACGATGATGATATTCCAAATTTCTTGAAAAATAGAAGAAGTTTCTAAAGAGTGCTTTTAGTTAGCATTCTTTTTTAATTTATAACCATAATTAGACACTTTAATTAGTGTCTTTTTTGTATACTTAAAGTGTGGTGATTAAAATGAAGATATACGTAGATTTAGTTTTGTTTTTAAACTTCTTTTTTGACTTTTTGCTGCTTCTTGCAACATCCCTTATTTTAAGAAGATATGTTAAGATAAAAAAGATATTTTTAGGAGCGCTAATAGGCTCTTTAAGCATATTTTTACTATTTGTTAGTATCAATTCCTTTACGTTATTTTTAATAAAAATACTTATTTCTATTTTGATGATCTTAACTTGCTTTGGATATAAAACAATAAAATATACTTTAAAAAACATATCATATCTTTATTTACTTAGCATAGTATTAGGAGGTGCTTTATATTTTATAAATTCATCATTTTCATATAAAAATTATGGCTTTATTTTCTTTAATAATGGATTTAGTATTAACATTATTATAATCATTTTATTTGCTCCCGTAATAATTTTTTTATACGTTAAAAAAGTGCGTGAAGAAAAAGAAGTGTTATCTAAGTATTATTCTGTTTCTATTACGTTTTTAAATAACAAAACAAAGACATTTACTGCGTTTTTGGATACTGGAAATAACTTATATGATCCGTATAAGAAAAGACCAGTTATATTAATTAGTAAAAGTGCACTTTCTGGGTATAATCCTAGATGTATATTAGTACCATGTCTTACCGTTAATAAAGAAAGCTTAATAAAATGTTTTAAAATAAAGAAATTAATCGTAAATGGTAATTTAATAGAAGATGAGTGTTTAGTTGGTATAAGTGACAATAATTTTAATTTTGGTGATGTAGACTTATTACTGCATAATAAAATTGTAAAGGAGAGATAAATTATGAAGAAATTATTATGTTTATTAAAAAGCTTATTTAAAAGGGTAGGACAGGTATTTTTTGTTGGCGCGAAAGATGTACTTCCAGAGCCTCTTTCTAAGGAAGAAGAATTAAAGTATCTAAAAGAAATGGAAGAAGGTAGTGTGGAGGCTAAAAACAAACTTATAGAGCATAATTTAAGATTAGTTGTTTATTTATCTAAAAAGTATGAAAATACTAAAATTGATTTAGAAGATTTAGTAAGTATTGGAACCATAGGATTAATAAAGGGAATAAATACTTATAAGATAGGGAAAAATATAAAACTTGCAACTTATGCATCAAGGTGTATTGATAATGAGATATTAATGTACCTAAGAAAGAATAAAAAAAGGAACGCTGATGTATCTTTAGAAGAATCACTATCATTTGATGCTGAAGGAAATGAACTTCATTTAGAAGATATTTTAGGAACGGATCCTGATTTAGTAACTAAAGAACTTGAGGATAATGATCTTAAAATGACTCTTTTTAAAGAAATAGAAAAACTTCCTTCAAGGGATAAAGAGATTATGAAATTAAGATATGGTCTTTTTGGTTCTAAAGAAATAACTCAAAAAGAACTTGCAGAAAAGCTTAATATATCACAAAGTTATATATCAAGAATAGAAAAAAAGGTTATAAAGAAAATAAAGGAAACTATAAAAATATAGTTTTTTTTGTTATAATGTAATGGGTGATTACTTATGAATGAGGTATTTAAAATAATTGATGAGTATAAGGAAAAATTAGAAATTTTAATTAAAGATTTAAATAAAGAAATTAGAGAATACAAAGATGTTTATTTTGCTCTAAAACCAAAAGGAAAAGCTTTTAAGGAAGAAAACGTACTTAATTTGATGGAAAAACCTCTATTAGGCGAAAAACTAACTAGCATGGTTATAAAAACCGACGTTGATGAAATACTGAAAATGCTTATTGATAAAAAAGAGCTTGATATGTATAACAAAGAAACCGAAAACGCTTTAAAAAGACATGGCTTATCAAAAGAAATTATTTATAGTGATAGTTTTATTAATAGGACAAAAGGGCGTCTTCACGATGAATTACTTGAAATGAAACAAAGAGAAGAAGAGTTATTTAATCAAAATCAAAAGATAGTTATGTATATTTGTGATGTTGCAATTAATATGTTTGAAGATTTAGAAAAGAAAAAAGAATATTATAAAAGTATTTTAAAAGGCCTTACTTATGCTAAAGAAAACATAAAAAAGGAAGAATTATTTAATAAAATGGCTTCTGATTCGCTTGACTATGTTCTAAATGATTTAGAAGAAAATAAAAAAATCAAATTAGTATCTTTTATCCAAAAATATAATAAAAGTGTTGAAGAAAAAAGAAAAAATCTTGCTTTAAAAAAGACTGAAACTAATGATAATACTACTAAAGAAAGCAAAATAAGTACTTTTATAGATTGTGATGCTTATGAAGATGAAAAAGAAAAAGTAACTCCTGTTATGGTAGTAGCTAAAAATTATTTGGATTCTATAGAAAAACTTGACGAAGCATCTATAAACGAATTTTTAGATTATATAAGTATAAAAAATAATTTTATATCAATAATAAGTTATATGATAAGTTTTTCAAATGATGATAATTTAAGAAAGTATTTGGAAAAGTATTTAGAAAACATCATTAATTCTAATATGGAAGAAAAAGAAAGTGCTGAAGAAGATAATAGGATATTGTATTATGGATTTACGGCAAGTAAAAAGTATCTTCTAAAAGATATTGATAATATATCAGAAGCTTATTATAAAGATATATTAAAAGCGATTGATAGGCTTAAAAGATGTAACTGGACTGGTAAAAGAAACTTAACTTCGTTAAATAAAACATTTGAAATGAGACAAAATGACATAAGAGTAACCGTAAAAAAATTAAACCACAATACTTATGTTATATTAGGAATATATTGTAAAAAGATGAACAGAGATAGGCTTTTAGTTAAAGATACTTTAAGAAGAAGTAATAATTTGGATATTTATTTAAATGACGATAAAATAAATTATTTATGGGATTCTTATTATAAATTAAATGAAGAGTTAGAAAGCAATATAATAGAAAAATTAAATTGTAAAAATAACATAAAATAAGTTGTTAAAAAACTTAATTAATGTTATGATTTTAGTAGAGGTTATGATATGAAGAATAAAAGGGAAGATAAAATAGAGTTTGAACCATTTCCTGGTAAGAGGAAAAAACAAAAGCATTTAAAAAAAATTATATTATTTATAGTTATTGTTATTATTTTAGTTGCACTTTATGTGTCATCTAGTATATTTAATAAAATAGTTTTATATGGAAGTGTAAGTGCAGATTACAAAAAAGTTAATGATTTTAAATCTAATTATGCTTATGTTTCTAAAGAAAATAGAGAAGATATATTAAAAAAAATTGGTTTTACTAGCGTTATGTCAAGAAAAAAACAATTAAAAGATAGGGTATATGATGCAACATATGCTTATAATAAAATAGAGGAATATGATGGGAAACTAGATGAAATAACAATTATTTATGATGATGAAAATAAGGTTAAATTTGTAGAATTGAATTTAATTTATTTGAAAAATGATTTTAGTATTTCACAGGTAGCTGCTGATTGTAATGCGATATTAAAAAATTATGTTAATGTAACAACTCTAAAAAACGCAATTGCAGAAGCTAAAAATAATGGTTTTTATTATTATAATGATTCAAAAACAAATATTAAAGTATCTTATCTATTAGCTAATACGGATAAAAAATATTATACTTTAAAAGTAATTGTTGGTTTATAAAAAGCTCTTATTATGGGCTTTTTTATATTAAATAGCATAAACTATATTAGGTGATTATCATAAAAGAAGAATTTAAAGCGTTTGTAAGAACAAAACCAGAATTAGTAAGCTATGTATCTAGTGGAGAAATGACTTGGCAAAAATTTTATGAGATATGGAATCTATATGGTAATGATGAAAAAGTATGGGAAAAATACAAAGAAAAAAACATAAACGAAAGTAAAAAAACTAGTGATTCCTTTACTTTTTCATCATTAATAGAACATTTAAAAAAAATAGATATGAATTCTGTTCAAAAAGGGATTAATAGTATGCAAAAAGCAATAGAACTTTTACAAGGGTTAACAATAGGTAAGGAATCAAATACTACTAATAATTATGAACCAAGGCAAATTTTTAAGAAGTTTGAAGACTAATGGATACTAAAATAAAGATAATAATAGATTCTAATCCTGATTATAAAAGATATTTAAGGACCAATTCATATTGGTATAAAATATTAAATAGAAACCCTTTTTTGATAGATGATTTCATAAGAGAAGTAAAAGAAAAATATAAATTAAGGACAACTGATAAAATAAATGATATAATGGATAAGATAGATATGGTTAGTAAGTTTATTAACGTGTTGAGGTGATAATATGGTAGATAAGGCTTTTTTAATAACTGATATGATAGATGAATCTAGTGTTAAACATAGATTGGATGAAATAAAAGAAAAAATAAAAAATGATTCTAATGCTAAAATTTTAATAGATAAGTTTAACTATGCTAAAGAAAACTATGAAAAATATAAGCTAAAAGAAGAATTTATAAAAGCCAAGGAAGATATGCTTAAAAATGAGTTAATAAAAGAATATGTTATGATTCAAAATAAAGTAAATATGCTTACTTTACAAATAAACAATAGAATAGGTAAAATAACTAAAAAACATTATTAAAATGATGTTTTTTTCTTTTGTTTATTGTATACTTTAATTGGTGAAGAAAAAATGAAGATAATTAGTGGTAAATATAAGGGAAGAATATTAAAGGGATATATGATAGATGGAACGAGACCTACAATGGATAGGGTAAAAGAATCTGTTTTTGCAATGATTCAAGATTATATTAAGGACTCTATATTTTTAGATTTATATTCTGGTTCTGGAAACATTGGTATAGAGGCTATCTCTAATGGATCTAAAAAGGCTTATTTAGTAGATAATAATATGGTTGCTATAAAAACCATTAAAGAAAATATAAATATGCTTAAAATAGATAATGCATGCGTTATAAAGGAAGATGCAATAGCGTGCTTAAATAACTTCATAAATACTGGTATAAAATTTGATATTATATTTTTAGATCCACCATATCATACAAATGAGCTTGATAAATCACTTACCATAATAAATGATAATTTATGCTTGTTAGGTGAGGATTCAATAATAGTATGTGAAACAGAAATAAGAATAGATTATCAAAAATATGATAATCTTATGATTTATAAAACTAGAAAGTATGGTTCTAAAGAAGTTACAATATTAAAAATAAAATAAAGATGCTTTATGCATCTTTATTTTATTGATTTAATTTTCTTGGGTTTAAGGAGTTGCAGATATCGTACACTCTTCTTCTGTTCCATCAACATTAACTTTTACAGATAAAGTATCTGTACCAGTTACCGTATATTTACTAGGTACTGTAACTTTATTTAAATCCATATTTGCAAATTTTCCTTTACCTTTTAATTGAATGCAGTGGTTACTATCTACCTTTAATTCATAATCAGATACTGATAAATCAACTTCATTTTTTAGTGATGTTTCAGTTAAATCATTTTCCTGCGCCCATACCATTTTTGCTGATTTTACAACAGTTTGCATTGATTCAACGAATGTGTTAGCTCTACTTTTCTTAATTGTACCATTTACTTGTTGAGTTGCAATAACCATT
The DNA here is from genome assembly GCA_000434835.1 of Clostridium sp. CAG:594. Taxonomy (GTDB): domain Bacteria; phylum Bacillota_I; class Bacilli_A; order RF39; family UBA660; genus Aphodocola. Next base: position 10,812 of record FR881468.1, on the reverse strand, counting down.
ATGATTGCAAGTACTACGATAACCGCAAGTAATTCGATTAATGTAAAACCTTTTTTGTTTGTTAATATCTTTTTCATTTTTTCCTTCCTTTTCTTTTTATTCTTTCATAGTAATTAGTTTTAATCCTTAAGTTTATTACTTAAATCATATATAATATGCTTTTGGGAGGAAAAAATGATGATAATAAATAATACATACAAAAAGCATGTTATAAAATGGCTTAATGAAAAAAAATCATATGTTAAAGAATCTACATATGCAAATTATTCATACATTGTATATAACTATATAATTCCTTATGTTGGAAATTATAATGTTAAGAAATTAAACAAAAAGGTGTTTCAAGATCTGATTTTAAATTTACATGAAAAAAGTTTATCTAATAAAACTATAAAAGATATAATTATGGTTATTAAAAGCAGTTTAAGAAAAGTATTTGAAGAAAATAAAATTAAAAGTTTTAGTTTGAAATTAGTTTATCCTAAAGAAAAAAATATAAAAACAATGAATGTACTTTCTAAAAATGAGCAACATATATTAATGGAATATATAATTAAGAATATTAGTGATAAAAATGTTGGAATTTTACTGTCTTTACTATGTGGACTTAGAATTGGAGAAGTATGTGCATTGAAATGGGAAAATATAGACTTAGAAAATAAGATAATACATATTACCAAAACTATTCAAAGAATTTATATAAAGGAGAATAACACTATATTATCTAAGGTTGTAATAACAAATCCAAAAACAATAAAATCAAATAGAGATATTCCGATAAATGATTTTATGTATGAAAAATTAATTAATTTAAGAAAAAATAATAATGTTTTTGTACTATCGGGTAATGCACAATATATAGAACCTAGAACATATAGAAATTACTTTACAAAAATACTTAAATCATTAAATCTTAGACATTTTAAATATCATTCATTAAGACATACTTTTGCAAGTAATTTAATATCTCTTAAAATAGATTATAAGACAGTAAGTGAATTATTAGGACACTCTAATATTTCTTTAACTCTTAATTTATATGTTCATCCAAGTAATCAAGATAAATTAGAATGTATAGATATATTAACCAAAAATATAATGTATAAATAATGTAAAGATTAATAAAATATGATTTTGGAATTTACCATAACATATTGACAATAAACTTTAATAATGCTATCATTTAACTGATAATAGTAAGTAGAAAAAATTAAGGATATTATTCATAATTTAATTAAGTAATAAACTTAAGGATTAAAACTAATTACTATGAAAGAATAAAAAGAAAAGGAAGGAAAAAATGAAAAAGATATTAACAAACAAAAAAGGTTTTACATTAATCGAATTACTTGCGGTTATCGTAGTACTTGCAATCATAATGGTTATTGCAACTCAACAAGTAAATGGTACAATTAAGAAAAGTAGAGGAAATGCATTTTATGATACAGTTCAATCAATAAGAAAATCAATGCAAACGGTATGTGCTCAAGATAATTATATAAATGCTACCAACCTTAAAGATGCAACAACAGCATCAGATGTTGAATTTGAATTAAAAGCGGATGAGTCTAATACTGATAATAACGCATATGGAACTTTAACAGTTTCTGCAAAAGCAAACGGAAAATTTACAAATGTCGTATATCCTGAATTTAATACTAAAGTATATACAGCTGGTACTGGAATGGAGAAAAATAAAACAGTAGCAACTCCTTCAATGTCATTTAATACAGAATGTACTACTACTGCTTCTGGTGCTAAACAAAGCTTTGATAATTAAAAAGATGATTTGAGATTAAATCATCTTTTTTCTTTGCTCTTTATTTAACTCATGATATAATTAAACTAGGTGAGGATAAATGAAAAATAAAAAGGGTTTTACATTAATTGAGTTACTTGCGGTAATAGTTATTCTTGCAATTATAATGGTAATTGCAACAATGCAGGTTAATAAAACTATTAAAAAGGCAAAACAAGATTCTTATGAAATAACAGCAAAAGAATTAATTAAACAAATAAAGGGTAAAATAGCTTTAGGAGAAGAATATAGGTGCTTTAATGGCAATCATGAAACTGATGTGACTGAGTATAGTGAATCTTTGACTTCACTTTTTAATGCTAATTATAAAAACATTTGTAATAAAGATGTAAAAGAAAATATAACTGAAGGAAGGGCTTGTAAAAGAGATTTTGGTACAAATACTTGTCAAAAATTATATAATTTATCTGATGATTATAGAATGATGGTATATTATCAGCCTTGTACTGATAGTGTATATATGTTTTTGGATGCAAGTTCTGGTAATAGTAAGTTAAAGGGAATTACAAAAACTCATAATGAAACTTTTATTGAAAAATTGGATCAAACAGATACTACTGTGGGCTTATATTCGAATAATTATAAAATAACGGTAACTAATGAGAAAATCGCATATAACAATATAACCAAGAAAAATGGTGAATGTACAAATACGGATTATTCATATGAGTGTCAACTAAATTTAGATAGCAAAACGGCTAGTGATAAGAAGGTTTTGTTAAATAAAAAAATAAATAGTCTTAACAACGTTGTAAAGCATGGTAACAAGTATTATATGGGGATAAAAGATGCTTGTGAACTTTTATATAATAATTAAAGGGAGGAAATTTATATGCTATTAATAGGATCACACGTATCATTTAAAAGTAATACGCAGCTTTTGGGTAGTACAAAAGAAGCATTAAGTTATGGGGAGAATACATTTATGTTTTATACGGGAGCTCCTCAAAATACTAAAAGAAGTAAGATTGATGATAATTTAACAAACAAGGCTTTAAAGCTTATGAATGAAAATAATATTGATATAAGAAATGTTATTGTTCATGCTCCATACATTATTAATTTAGCTAATGATGAAAATAAGGAAAAGTATTTATTTGCAATTGATTTTTTAAAAGAAGAAATAAAAAGAGTAAAAAAAATGGGTATTAAAAAAATAGTTCTTCATCCAGGAAGTTATACTACTCTTGATATAGATAGAGGAATAAAATGCATTATAAACGCTTTAAATGAGGTTTTAAAGGATGATTCTAGTGTTTCAATACTACTTGAGACAATGGCAGGCAAAGGTACTGAGATAGGTTTTAAATTAGAACATTTAAAAAGGATAATTGACGGTGTAAGTAATAAAGATAGATTAATGGTATGTTTAGATACTTGTCATTTAAATGATGCTGGTTATGATATGAGTAATTTTGGTGTTTTTTTAGATGAATTTAATGATATAATAGGAATAGAAAAAATAGGATGTATTCATATAAATGATTCCAAAAATATATTATCTTCCCATAAGGATAGACATGAAAATATAGGGTATGGTATGATTGGTTTTGAAAATTTGCTTAATATTATATATAACGAAAGATTAAATAACATACCTAAAATACTTGAAACGCCATATGTTAAAGATAGGTTATATCCTCCATATAAGTTTGAAATAGAGGAAATAAAAAATAAAAAGTTTAATAGTAATTTATATGAAGATATTATTAATCATTATGAAAAGAAAGATTAAAATAAGAGGGTAAATGATGAAAAATAAAAAAGGTTTTACATTAATAGAATTACTAGCAGTAATAGTTATTCTTGCAATAATAATGGTAATTGCAACAATGCAGGTTAATAAAACAATAAAAAAGGCAAGACAAGATTCGTTTGAATTAGCATATAAGAATCTAAAAAAAGAAATTAAACAAAGAATAGTAACAGGAGAGGAATATTTATGTTATGATTCTGTAAGAGGTAGTGAAAAGATTGTAAATATGCATGATTTTTTTGCCAATAATTTTGCTGCGATATGTGGATCTGGTATAGACGAAAATGCTAGAAGTAAAAAAGAAATAGTAAATGGAAAAGAAAAAGGAGTTTATGTAACAGGTACTTTATTAGATTATGGTGTAAGTGCTTGTCAAGATATATACGATATATCAGATGATTATAGAATGTGGGTATCTTATCAGGCACAATCTGGAAGTGTTTCTCTTTTACTAAATACTAAAGAAGGAAAATTTAAAGGGGTTCATTATATTCAAGATGTGGTAGAAAATATTGGTAAAACACAAATGGCTAAATCGTCAACATTGAGTAATGGCTTAGAAATAGAATATAAAAATGGTAAACTTGCAGGCACTTCAATTTCAATGGTTGAACCTAAGTATTGTGTATATGATACTAAATGGAATCATTTTAATAATACTAATTGGAAAACTTCTTCTTACGAATGTATGTATCGTTGGAATAAAAGCAAGATTGGTAACATAAAAGATAAATTGCAAAAAGCTGCTGATAAAAATAAAGGTAAGGTAAGAATAGGAGAAGCTTGCGAGATTTTAACAAATTCTGATAATTGGAATTAATAAAAAAGTAATAGACTTATATTATTTTGTCTATTACTTTTATTATTTCTTCTAATGCTTTTTTATAATTGAATTTATTATATTCGTTGTTATTAAGACTATCTGATACTACTTTTATAGAGTAGTATTTTTTAAATGGAAAATTAACTATAGCATTTAATTCCATATCAAATATAGCATCTTCTTTTATATTTGTTTCAAGTACAAAGCCATCTGACGTGTAGCATGTAACATTTTTTATACCATCTACCTTTTCTAAGTTAAAGGGTGAGTTTAAAGCATGGTATAAAGGGTCTCCAAAAGGCGTAAGATTAAAGTGGTAACCAAAGCTTTTTGTTGCCATAACAACTTCTCCAACTTTTAAGTTGTTAGATCCTACCATACCAATATTTATTGCAATATAGTCTTTATAAATAATGTTATATTTACAATTTAAGTTAACAAGTGCGCTTGTAATTCCATTTCTAGATACATCTGTTATAACAAGCTCTAAATTATCTCTTTTATAATAATTATCATCTATTTTATTTAGTTTGTAGTGTTCTATTATGTCACTAGCTTCTTTTTCCATTGCAATAATAAATAAGTATTTCATAATAATCTCCTTTGCTTTAAACAATTATAACATAGTTTATTAAAAATTCTTGCACGAAAGCTAAAAAGATAGTATAATTTACCTTGCAAGAGGTGATTTTATGATAATTGACTTAACTAAGTTAATATATGGTAATTTATATAAACTTCCTGTTAAAGGGGAGGTTATAGTACCTATTGAAATGCTTAAAAATACGGATATTAGAAGAATATCACCTGTTAAGGTAGAAGGTTATATTTTTAATAATGAAGAAGATTTTGAACTTAATATAACCATTAAAGGAACAATGATACTTCCTTGTGCTAGAACGTTAAAAGACGTAGAATATCCATTTAGTAGCGAAATAGATGAGATAATTGGTGAAAATGATGACAATTCATTAGAAATTAATCAAAATAGACTTGATATTTTTCCAATTGTATGGCAAAATATATTAGTGGATGTTCCTTTAAGAGTTCTTGCGCCTGACGCAAGTGATGAACCAGCAAGTGGTGATGGCTGGCGTCTTATTACGGAAGATACCAATGAGGAAGTAATTGATCCAAGACTCGCAAAGTTAAAAGATTATATCAAAGAGTAAGGAAGGAGTGAGAATATGTTAAAGTTGGATATCCAATTATTTGCAGTTCCATTCAGAAAAGTTAGTAAGACAAGAAAAAGAATGCGTCGTACTCACTATAAAATTGAAGCTAACGGAACAGTAAAATGTCCTAAATGTGGAGAAATGATTAGACCACATAGAGTTTGCCCAGAATGTGGCAACTATAAAGGAAAAGAAGTTGTTAAGAAAGAAGAAGCTTAAAGTTAAGCTTTTTTTTAATCTAAAATAAAAAGGTGCGTGAGTTTTTTGGAAGAGATAAAATTTAAATTATTGATAAAAAATAATAATTTTGCTGTTTATGATATATTTTTGAAGTACAGAAAGTATTATGTTGGAAAAGTATATTTTATAAAAGTAAATAATGAGGTAATAGTAAAATATAATTTTAAGAATACAGAATTTGATAGTATGATAGGAATGATTATGTTAAATGATATATTAAATATTGGATTAAGAGAATTCAAAGATGTTAATATATCTAAAATTAATACGAAAAAAGAAGGATACATAGATTGTTATATTAATTCTTTTAATGTATCAAAAATTAATGATAAAAATGGAGTAAGTTATACTTTAAAAAGATAAGTAAAACACTTAATTTTTTTCTTATATTTGGTATAATTATAAAGGATAGGATGTATGTATTTATGAATGATAAAAAACTAAATAAACTAATAAGAATAATTATAGGACTTGTAATATTAATTGTTGTTATAATTCAAGGCAATTTATTTGATAACGTATCTAATGCTACCGCTTCTATAAATGATAGTACTAAAAGTGATAAAATAGATGCAAAATTAAAGGAAAATTTCTCTGTTTCATTTATTGATGTTGGACAAGCTGATTCAGTATTAATTAGAAATGGTAATTATAATATGCTTATAGATGCTGGTAATAATGAAGATGGAGAAAAATTAGTTAATTACTTTAAAAGTCTTGGAATAGAAGAGTTTACATATGTTTTTGCAACTCATCCTCATGAAGATCATATAGGTGGTATGGATGATATAATAAATAATTTTAAAATAGATAATTATTATATGTCTAATAAATTATCTACCACAAAAACGTTTATGGATGTGTTAGATGCACTTGACGGACGTAACTTAAAATATACGTTTCCAAATAAAGGAGATACGCTTAAACTTGGTGATGCTAATATAAAAGTGATATATCCTGGAGACGATAAAAGTAATATTAATGATTCTTCAATAGTTTTAAAAATAACTTATGGTAAAAATTCATTTTTATTAACAGGGGATGCAACTAGTAACGTTGAAAGAAAAATATATAATGAAGATATTAAAAGTGATGTCCTAAAAGTAGCTCATCATGGTTCTTCTTATAGTTCAACTGATGTGTTTTTAGATAGAGTAAAGCCTTATTATGCAGTTATTTCGGTTGGAAAGAATAACATATATAATCATCCGTCTAATAAGACTTTAGAAAAGCTAAATAAAAGGAATATTAAGGTTTATAGAACTGATTTAGATGGAACTATAGTATTTATCTCAGATGGTGATAATTTAAGCGTAAAAGCTTTAAAAACTGATACTAATGGGTAGGTGATGTTATGAAATATGCGGTAGATAAAGTAGAAGATGATATTGTTTTGCTTGAAAATATCATAAATGGTGAGAAAAAGGAAATTAAAAAAGAATGTTTTTCATTTCCTGTAAAAGAAACTGATATTATTTTATTTGAAAATGGTATTTATAAGAAAGATAATAAAGAAAAAAACAAGAGAATTAAAATGATAAAAGCTAAAATGGAGGCTTTAAGAAAGAAGGAATAAATATGAAATTAATGTTAATCGGTGGTGGCGATATAGGAAAAAGTGACACTAAGTATGAAACAGGCGCGATAGATGAAAGAATTGTTAAGTTGTGCGGTAAGGAAAAACCTAACTTTTTATTTATTGGCCTTGCAAGTAATTTTGCGGATTCATACTATAAGTTAATTAAAGACATTTATAAAAACTTAGGATGCGAAACAGGTAAAATATCTAATAAAACGCTAACACATATAGAGGTTGTTGAAGAAAAAATAAGAAAAGCGGACATAATATATATAGGTGGTGGAGATACCGTTAAATTAGTTAACATATTAAAGGAAAATGGCATTGATAAAATGCTTAGAGAAAAACTTGATACAAATTCTGTTTTAGCAGGTATTTCAGCAGGAGCAATCGCGTATTTAAAAAGCGGTTTATCAGATACTGAAATAATTAATAATATATCTAATAATTATGTTGAAATTGATGGACTAGGTTTTATTGATTATATGTTTGTACCTCATTTTTCTAGTGATCCTAAAAAGATGGAAGATTTAAAAAAAGTATTAGAAAAAAATAAAGATAAACTTGCATTATGCGTAGATAATTGTGCAGCGATAGAATTTACTGATCAATCTATAAGCGTAATAAAAAGTAGCAAAAAAGCTAAAGCTTATAAGGCTTATTATAAAGATAGACTTTACTTAGAAGAAATTAATTAAATCCTTAAATTTAAGGATTTTTTTAAAATGCCTAAATTTGTCGAACGATTTATAAAAAAGTGCCAAAAAAAAGCCAACATGGAAACTGCTAGAAAATTATTTAAAAAAGGTATGGAAATTAAAGATATAATAGATATCACAGGTATTACTGAAAAACAAATTGAAATTTTACGAAAAAGCCTTTAATAAAGGGCTTTTTCCTTTTTAATCAATGTGGTAAAATAAGTAAGTAGGTGAAAATTATGGAAAAAGAAAATATAAGAAATTTTAGTATAATAGCGCATATAGATCATGGTAAATCAACTCTTGCTGATAGAATAATGGAAAAAACAGGAGCTATAACAAAAAGAGAATCTAAAGATCAAATGCTAGATAATATGGATCTTGAAAGAGAACGTGGTATTACAATAAAGCTAAATGCAGTAGAACTTACTTATAAAAAAAATGATAAAGATTATTTGTTTCATTTAATAGATACCCCTGGACACGTGGATTTTTCATATGAGGTATCACGTTCTTTAGCAGCTTGTGAAGGAGCTATTTTAGTAGTTGATGCAGCTCAAGGAATAGAAGCACAAACACTTGCAAACCTTTATCTCGCACTTGAAAACAATCTTACTATAATACCAATTATTAATAAGATAGATCTTCCAAATGCTGATATAGATAAAGTTAAACAAGAGATAATAGAAACGTTTGGTTTTAAAGAAGAAGATATTATTTTAACTAGTGCTAAAACTGGGTACGGAATAGATGAGCTTTTAGATGCTATAGTAGATAGAATTCCTGCACCTAGTGGTAATAAAAATGAAAAATTACAAGGCTTAATATTTGATAGTTTTTATGAATCTTATAGAGGTGCAATAATATGGACTAGAATAGTTAATGGAAAAGTATCTGTTGGAGATAAAATAAAGATGATATCAACAAATACAGAATATGAAGTAGTAGAACTTGGTAAGCATAATCCATATGAAATAAAAGTTAACAGTTTAAGCGCAGGAGAAGTAGGTTATTTATGTGCATCAATTAAAAGTGTTAGTGATATTAAAGTTGGAGATACAATTACATTATCAAATAATCCAGGCAAGTTATTAGATGGTTATAAGCCTATGAAACCAATGGTTTTTTGTGGCCTTTATCCAACTGAATCTAATAAATATACTGACCTTAGAATAGCTCTTGAAAAATTAAAACTAAATGATGCCGCACTATCTTTTGAACCTGAAACATCTGTTGCACTAGGTTTCGGCTTTAGATGTGGATTTTTAGGAATGCTTCATATGGATGTTACGGAAGAGAGAATTGAAAGAGAGTTTGGTATAAATATAATTGCAACAAGTCCTTCTGTTGTGTATGAAGTAACACTTACAAGTGGGGAAGAAATTTTAGTAGATAATCCAAATGAAATGCCTGATAGAACTAAAATAAAGGAAATTAAAGAGCCTTATATAAAAACAAATATTTTTGTTCCTAGTGAATATATAGGCTCTGTTATGGAACTTTGCCAAGATAAAAGAGGAGAGTACATAAACATGGATTATATTACAAAAACTAGGGTAAATATGCATTATGAAATGCCTTTATCTGAAGTTGTTTATGATTTCTTTGATAAATTAAAATCTTTTACAAAAGGATATGCTTCATTTGATTATGAATTAATCGGATATAAGATAAGTAATTTAGTTAAAATGGATATCTTAATTAACAAAGAAGAAGTTGATGCATTATCTATTATTACACACAAAGACTTTGCATATACTCGCGGTAAAGCAGTAGTAGAAAACTTAAGAAAATTAATTCCAAGGCAATTATTTGAAGTCCCTATACAAGCTGTTATTGGAACTAAAGCAATTGCAAGAAGTGATATTAAGGCACTTAAGAAAAACGTGCTTGCTAAATGCTATGGTGGTGACATATCAAGAAAAAGAAAACTATTAGAAAAACAAAAAGAGGGTAAAAAAAGAATGAAAAGAGTAGGAAATGTTGAAATCCCACAAGAAGCATTTTTATCAGTTTTAAAAGTAGATAGTGATTAGGAGGATATTTATGACAAATGATGAATTAAAAAAGATAGCGATAGAATATTTAAATAACAATATATCAATCAAAGATTTAGCAGCTTCCCATGGAATTTCTAAAACTACGTTAATTAGATATTTTAATGGAGAAATAAATGGTGTACACCTAAATATGGAGTTACAAACACAAATAGATGAAGAAAGAAAAAGAAGGTTTTTAGCTTCTAAATCTACAAGTGGGAATAAAGGAAAATTTATTTTATCTAAAGACGAAATTGTTTTTTTTGCTAATTACTATGTTCAAAACGATGATGTCGTCCTAGAAGATTTAGCTAAATTAAGGAACGTTTCACCAGCAACTTTTTATAATGCCTTTGTGGCAGATAATTTGGGAGAGGAATTGTATAATGCTGTTTTGGAAAAATATAAACTTGTCCATCAAAACGTATTTAAAAAGTAATTATGATAAAAAGCTGTTACATACACATTCCTTTTTGCAAAAAAATATGCTCATATTGTGACTTTTGCAAAAATTATTATAATGAATTAGTGGTAGATACTTATCTTGATAATTTAAAAAAAGAAATAAGCAAAAATTATAAAAGTGAAGTATTAGATACATTATATATAGGTGGTGGAACTCCTAGTTCTTTATCAAAGAATAATTTAAATAAACTTATTAATATTCTTAAATTATTTAA
>FR881467.1 GCA_000434835.1 Clostridium sp. CAG:594 | reverse complement strand
ATATAATAAAGATAATAAATAGTGATGAGTTTAAGAAACATCCGGAGTTATTTACATCAGAGGTACTAGCCCGCGCAAAGTTAGAAGATATAAAAACTTTACTTAATTTGCCATATTTTAAAGAGGAAAAATACAAACACTTATTAACTTCTAGTTTATTAGCAAAAGCAAAAAGTGTAATAAAAAAGTTACCAATCTTATTTGAAATTGCCATGGATTTTGAAATAGAGGATTATATAACAAAAAGTTATTTGCTCAAATCACCGAGTCAGAATTATGCAATAATAAGTTACCTTAACGATAATAATTTGCCTTTTGTAGTAGATGGTAAATTAAATTCTATGTTTAACATTCAGCCGATGGTATTAAAGAAAAAATATAATATAGATTTAAAAGAAATTATGGAAATATATCCACTTCCTTTAAAATATGAAGAAGGAGAAAAGGTTAAATGAATATTGATGAATTAGATATAAAAGTTTTAAAGGAAAATTATGACATTGATGAAATAAAAAATATTGATATAAACAACGTATCTAAAATAAATAAATATTTAGAAGAAAATGGTGTTTATTATTCAAAAGATTTATTTTTATCTAATCTTGATTTGTTTTTATTACCTTGTGATATTTTTATTAAGAAATTTGAACTGTTAAAACAAAAGCAAGGTGATAACTTTGTAGATAAGTTAGGTGAATATTCATCTTTAATTGAGTTAATGTATGAGGATTAGTTATGAATAATTTAAACGTATTATATGAAGATAACCACATCATAGTGGTGGAAAAAAAGCCGAACGTGTTATCTCAAGGTGATATAACTGGAGATAAAGATTTACTTACAATGGTAAAAGAATATGTAAAGGAAAAATATAAAAAGGAAGGTAACGTATATATTGGTCTTGTTCACAGATTAGATAGACCAGTAGGCGGAATAATGGTGTTTGCAAGAACATCAAAAGCTGCAAAAAGGTTAAATGAACAAATAAAAAAACATGAGTTTAATAAAACTTATGTAGCAGTTTTAGATGGTAATTTAAATAAAGAAAAAGGAAAGTTAGTAAATTACTTATATAAAGATGAACGTTTAAAAAAGAGTTTTGTAACTAGTAAAGATAATAAAAATGCTAAGTTATCAGAGTTAGAATATGAAGTTATAGGACACATTAATTGCAAAACAATAGTTAAGATAAATTTAATTACAGGGCGCCATCATCAAATAAGAGTTCAATTTAGTAATATAGGATATCCTTTATATGGAGACCAGTTATATGGAAGAAAAAATGAAAAGCAAATAAGACTTTTTGCATATAAACTAGAATTTATGCACCCAACTTTAAAGACTAAAATGCAATTTAAGTTGTTACCAAAATGGAAGGAGTTAGAAGATGAAACAATTATACATAGACTTTGATGGAGTAATATTAGATACTATGACTAAGTCATATGAAGAGCTTAAAAAAGAAAATATTGATAGGAAAGATCAAGATAAAGTAATGGAGTTCTTTAGAAACTTAGACTGGAAAAAATTAATAGAAGAAACTGAAGAAATTAATGATAGTATAAATGAAATAAAGAAGATATGTGATTCTAAAAAGTTTAATGTTTATATATTAACTCATGTTAATTCAACTAATGAAATGATAGAAAAAATTAAGTATTTACATAAGAAATTGCCTCTTGTAACGGTTGTTTCTGTTCCAAAGGAAATACCTAAAACAGAAGTTGTTAATCCATCTGCAGCTATATTAATAGATGATTATTCTGGAAACATTAGAGAATGGCAGAAAAAGCTTGGTATAGGTATTAAATTTGTAAAAGAACTAGAAGGTAGTGATTATCCGGAAATAACTCATTTATCTGAGGTAATAGATATGTTTAATCAGTAAAGGTTTATAAATCTTTACTTTTTTTGTAAAAATATCATTTTATATTTATTTTTTCATATATTTATAATGACTAAAATATTAAGGAGGAAATAAATATGGAAACACTTAAAGTATCCAGTAAGTCAAACCCAAGTAGTGTAGCAGGAGCACTTGCTAACGTATTTAGAGAAAAAGGATCTGTAGAAATACAAGCGATAGGGGCAGGAGCACTTAATCAAGCTATTAAGTCAATTGCAATAGCAAGAGGTTTTGTTGCACCTTCAGGAAAAAACTTAGTATGCATACCAGCATTTACAGACATTGTAATTGAAGGTGAAGAAAGGACCGCAATTAAGTTAATTGTAGAAGCTAGATAGGCTTCTTTTTTCTTTTTCTTTTTCTTTATTTTATGTTATAATCATTCTTGTTTGAGGGGAAGTATTATGAATATTTTTAAGAAGAAAAATAAAAATGTTTTAACAAAAATATTTAGAAAGAAATCAAAATTAGAAAAGTTCTATTTAAAAAATGAAGAGTTTATAAAGTATTCTTTTGTATCTACCGTATGTACTGGTATATTGTTTTTAATATTCTTTTTGGTAGATTTAATAACAAAAGGAAATTACTTATTAGCCAACTTTTTATCATATACGATATCTTTTACGGTCTTATTTATTTGGGATAGAAAAGTTTTTAAGTCAAAGCCAAAAAGGCGCCGTGATAAGTTAGCACAACTTACATCTTTTATAATTGTAAGAGTAATAGGTTTTCCACTTGATTCACTAGTACTATCAGTACTTATAAATAAATTTCATATAGCAAATATGGCAGCTAAAGTACTTGGTTCACTTATTATGTTTATGTATAATTACATAACTAACAAATTATTTGTATTTAAGAAAAACAAGCTTATATAATTTTTTATATAGGCTTTTTAAATTGACTAAAACGATTAAAAAGTGTTATTATTATGTTAAGAATAGTAGGAGGTTATTATGGCTAATAAGAAGTATGTATTATATTTTAGAGGAAAAAACAAATATGGACATTATCATAAGTTTCCGCTTGTTTCTTTATATTTAAAAACACTTGATATGTATACTAGTAACTACATAGATTATGTTGATTTATTTAATAATTTACCAGTTGGCGTAAGTACTTTTATAAAAAATGAGTTGGGTTGTGACATAGATTTTACAAGTAATGATGATTTAGAAAAATGCTTTTTTGTAACGGATAATGATTTAACTCCTATAATGAAGGTTTTGTTTGAAGATGATATAGATGTTTTATATGTGGAATCAAAAGAACTTACAAAATTAATGTGCAAGGTCAAAATGACATACCAAGAGTTTTGGTGTGCAAAATTAAATATGCTATCTTCTAAGATGGATAGAAAAAAATATGACTTCTTTAAGTATTTATATAATGTTTATGTAAAAGACAAAGACATTCTAAAGATGATTGACACTTATGATGTAAAAAGAAATTTAAACAATTTAGATTATGATGATACTTTTATCGCTGCAATTGCAACGGATGAGTCGAATATTATGGTATTAAGTAAAAAGTTATCACAAACAATTGAATCAAGAAGAAATTTAGCGTTTCAATTCAAGAATTTATTTAATACATTAAATAGTAATCAAAAGCTAATTGATTATTCAAAGATGATTGAAAGAAAGAACAAAGACTTAGACATGGACTTTGTATTAGATGAAATGAATGAAAGTCTAAATGAATTTAAAAAAGCTTATTTAAAGGAATATGATATAGCCTAAACTAAGGCTTTTTTTGTTTGATATAATATATAAAAAATGATATTATATTTATAGAATGTAGGTGGTATTATGAATGATAAATATGTGTTATGTTTTAGAGGGATAAATAGCAAAGGTAAAGAAGAAATACTTAAGATATATGAAGCAAGTCTAAGTAATATTGATAAATATACATGTTACAAAGTATGTTATTCTAGTAATGATTTATATAGGTTATTGCCACCTGAAATAAAAAATTATATATTAACATTTAAACACAACTATGATTTTGAAGGCAATTTTTTTATAAGAAAATCTAGCAAAGATATAAGTCGTGGAAGAACCGATTTATCAATTTTATTTAAGAGTGATGCTGATGTTGTATATACCAAGGAAGCAGATATTTACACTTCGCTTTTAGGTATGAAGAAAAATAACGATGACAAAGAAGAAATAAAAACGATAAAAAACAAGTTTTTTAAAGAATTATATGAGATTTTATTAGAAAGAGAAAGTAGTTTAACAGAAAAAATAGATGCAAAAATAGAAGCATCTGGTACAACTGAATCCAGAATTAATGCCGTTTCTAAAATGCCTTCTTGTCTTAAGGAAATCTCGAAATTCGTAACAAATAAATATGAGTTAAAAAGAAGATTTGCTATTTTGTTAAAGTTTTATAAGAAACAGATTGATGACATATATGGTCTTAAAACAAGAATAGTTAATGAAAATGTGCTTGATGAAAGAGCAAAAGAAAGAAACTTTTCATATGCTAAGGCTGAAGCTAATATGCTTAAGAATTTAAATGATAAGCTTTTTAAAATAAAAGAGGTAAACAAAGCAGAAGAAAAAAGTGAAACGAAAACGCAATATGCAAAGTATCAAACTAAGAAAAGTAAAAATAAATTAGAAGATAATCCGGATTATATTAATTATATGACGTTTATTGAGGAAAGAAATAAAAAAGGCGTACAAGATGATTTTGAAGACGATGAATTAGATGATTTTCTAGGACCTGTAAAACCTAATGATCCTAGATATTGGAGCATTAACTAATGAATGATAGAATAAATGAATTTTTAAAGTATTTAAAAATAGAAAAGAATTATTCTTCTAATACGATTAAAAACTATGAAATTGATATAGATGAATTTAAGAATTATTTAAATTGCGAAGGAATAGATTATTTATCTGTGGATTATGATTTTATTAAAGGATTTTTAATGCATTTATATAATAAGAAACTATCTAGGAATTCGGTTGCAAGAAAATTGTCATCTCTTAGAAGTTTTTATAAATATTTATTTAATAATGATTTGATTAAAACTAATCCTTTTAAGTATGTTGCATCTCCTAAAAAAGAAAAGAAACTTCCAAAATATTTAGGAGTGGAAGAATTAGAGGTTATATTTAATACGCCAGATATAACAACACCACTAGGTCAAAGAGATAGAACTATTTTAGAAGTTTTATATGCAACAGGTATAAGGGTTAGTGAACTTGTTAACATAAAACTATCAGACATTGATTTTTATAATAAAGAAATAAGAGTACTGGGAAAAGGAAATAAAGAAAGAATAGATCCTTTTGGTACTTATTGTTTAGACATTATTAATATGTTTATAAATGATGGCAGAAATAAAATTCTAAAGAAGCATAATACTATTTGTGATTATCTAATAATAAATGAGCATGGAAGACAAATAACAACTCGTGGAGTTGAAAAAATAATAGATAACGTGGTAAAAAAAGCCAGTTTAAAAAAACATGTATCACCGCATATGTTAAGACATTCTTTTGCAACACATCTTTTAAATGAAGGTTGTGATATTAGAACTGTGCAGGAACTTTTAGGACATGAATCTTTAGAGACAACACAAATATATACACACGTATCTAATGAACATTTAAGGATGGTTTACCTAAAGTGTCATCCATTAAATAAAAAATAAAGAATATTATTAAATTTATTGTAAAATAATGGAAAAACATAGCATTTTTGTTGTAAGTGCTATTTTTTTTGTGCTATAATATCATTGTATTTACATGCAAGGGAGGAATATAAATGACAAAATGGGTTTACCTTTTTAAAGAAGGTAATGCTGACATGAGAAACTTACTTGGTGGTAAGGGAGCTAACTTAGCAGAAATGACTAACATTGGACTTCCAGTACCTCAAGGTTTCACAATTACAACAGAAGCATGTACTCAGTACTATGAAGATGGAAAAGAAATTAATTCTGAGATTCAAGCACAAATTAATGAGTATATCGAAAAGATGGAAGAAATCACTGGAAAGAAATTTGGGGATAAAGAAAATCCACTTTTAGTTTCTGTAAGATCTGGTGCTAGAGCATCTATGCCAGGTATGATGGATACTATATTAAACTTAGGTTTAAACGAAGACGTTGTAAACGTTATCGCTGAAAAATCTAACAATCCAAGATGGGCTTGGGACTGCTACAGAAGATTCATTCAAATGTATTCAGACGTAGTTATGGAAGTTGGTAAAAAGTATTTTGAACAACTAATAGACGAAATGAAAGAGAAAAAAGGCGTTAAACAAGACGTTGAATTAGATGCTGATGACTTAAAAGAATTAGCAAGACAATTTAAGGAAGAATATAAAGCAAAGATTGGTGAAGATTTCCCAACCGATCCAAAAGAACAATTAATGGGCGCTGTTAAAGCTGTATTTAGATCATGGGATAATCCACGTGCAAACGTTTATAGAAGAGATAATGATATTCCATATTCATGGGGTACTGCTGTAAACGTACAAGCTATGGCATTTGGTAACATGGGTGATGACTGTGGTACTGGTGTTGCATTTACTCGTGACCCAGCAACTGGTGCTAAAGGATTATTTGGTGAATTTTTAACTAATGCACAAGGTGAAGACGTTGTTGCAGGTGTTAGAACTCCAATGCACATCGCTGAAATGGAAGAAAAATTCCCAGAAGCATTTAAGGAATTTAAAGAAGTTTGCAAAACTCTAGAAGATCATTATAGAGATATGCAAGATATGGAATTTACTGTAGAACATGGTAAACTTTACATGCTTCAAACAAGAAACGGTAAGAGAACTGCACAAGCTGCTTTAAAAATAGCATGTGATTTAGTAGATGAAGGAATGCGTAGTGAAGAAGAAGCTGTAGCTATGATTGATCCTCGTAACTTAGATACATTACTTCACCCACAATTTGATGCTAAAGCATTAAAAGAAAGCACTCCAGCTGGAAAAGGTCTTGGAGCATCTCCAGGAGCTGCTACAGGTAAGGTTGTATTTACTGCTGAAGACGCTTGTGATTGGGCTGCAAGAGGAGAAAAAGTAGTTTTAGTTAGACTTGAAACTTCTCCAGAAGATATTACTGGCATGAAAGCATCTCAAGGTATCTTAACTGTTCGTGGTGGTATGACAAGCCATGCTGCTGTTGTTGCTCGTGGTATGGGTACTTGCTGTGTATCTGGTTGTGGAGATATCCAAATGGATGAAGAAAACAAACAATTTGTTTTAGCAGGTAAGACTTATCACGAAGGAGATTATATCTCAATAGATGGTTCAACTGGTAACATTTATGATGGTAGAATTCCAACTGTTGATGCTTCAATTGCTGGTGAATTTGGTCGTGTTATGGCTTGGGCTGACAAGTATAGAACTTTAAAGGTAAGAACAAACGCTGATACTCCAGCAGATGCTAAAAAAGCACGTGAATTAGGAGCAGAAGGAATTGGTCTTTGCCGTACAGAACACATGTTCTTTGAAGAAGATAGAATAGCAGCATTTAGAGAAATGATTTGTGCTGATACTGTAGAAGAAAGGGAAGCTGCATTAGATAAGATTTTACCTTATCAACAAAGCGATTTTGAAGCTTTATATGAAGCATTACAAGGATTCCCTGTTACTATAAGATATCTTGACCCACCTTTACATGAATTTGTTCCAACAGAAGAAGCAGATATCAAAAAACTTGCTGATGCACAAGGTAAGTCTGTTGAAACAATCAAAGCATTAATTGCTTCACTTCATGAGTTTAACCCAATGATGGGACACAGAGGATGCCGTCTTGCTGTTACTTATCCAGAAATAGCAAAAATGCAAACAAAAGCTGTTATTCGTGCAGCAATTAATACTAAGAAAAATCATTCAGATTGGAATGTTAAACCTGAAATAATGATTCCACTTGTTTGTGATGATAAGGAATTAAAATACGTTAAGAAAGTTGTTACTGACACAGCAGATGCAGAAATAAAAGCTTCTGGTATTGATTTAGAGTACGAAGTTGGTACTATGATTGAAATTCCAAGAGCAGCACTTACTGCTGATGAAATTGCAAAGGATGCTGATTTCTTCTGCTTTGGTACTAATGACTTAACTCAAATGACTTATGGATTCTCAAGAGATGATGCAGGTAAGTTCTTAAACGCTTACTATGATAAGAAGATTTTTGAAAATGATCCATTTGCTAAATTAGACCAAGATGGTGTTGGTAAATTAATGGAAACAGCAATTAAACTTGGAAAACCAGTTAATCCAAACTTACATATTGGTATTTGTGGTGAACATGGTGGAGATCCTTCATCAGTTGAATTCTGTCACAATATTGGATTAGATTATGTTTCTTGCTCACCATTTAGAGTTCCTATTGCAAGACTTGCTGCTGCACAAGCTGCAATTAAAGCAAATAGCAATAAATAATAAAATAAACTAAGATGCTAAAGCGTCTTAGTTTTTTTCTTAAAAAGTAGCATTATGAAATATATTTTAATTATAAATAAATTTTTTGTTTAAAAATAATGAAATTATGTTATAATAATACCTCACGCATGGAATATTATATATATAGAGATTAAAAATGAGGTGATATATATGAATTTTAAGGAAATAAGAAAGAAAATAGAATATTATGAAAAAAAGCATAATGAGGCTTTTATGATATGTTTTGATCATGATGTGAATGAAGTTAAAGCTAAAATGCTTGACGACGCAAAAGATAATAAAGAATATGCTCTAGCAGCTATTTATGATTTTTGCTTTGTTTATAGATACGCAAAAGAAAAAGAAGAAATAAAAGAGTATTTGGATAAGCACATAAGCCAATTAGAAAATGCTAAAGAAATATCAGAAGATCAAAAGAGATTAAATCAGATTTATTTAACAATCTTAAATGCTTGCTTATCTTTACAAGGAAAAGACAGACTTAACCTAATAAAATATGGCATGCAAAAGAAAGCGGAACACGAAAGAAAAGATAGTTTGTCGCAAAAGAAAGAAAATAAGAGAGTTGTAAATGAACTATCAGAAAAACTTTTAAGTGATTATAAAAAATATAAAGAGGATAAAGAAGATAGAGAGCAAACTATATTTCACGTTGGTACATCAGATGAATACAGAGATAGATATATTTCTAAGTTAACTAAAGAAGAGATAGAATACATTTTAATTAAAAATGCAATATATGATGCACTTAATGCTAAAAAAGGGCGAGAAAATGCAAATAATGAAATGATAATGAATTATTTTAATGGTAATCTTAAATTTCCTGAAGATGAAGAAAGGTATTTTGATAAACAGGCACAAGAACTAAGTAAAAATGCATATGGAGTTTATAAAAATGCTTTTGAAAACACATATAATTTAACTGATTATTATGCCGAAAAATTAGAAAAGAAAATAAATAGTAGACTAAGATAATTTAAAGAACAAAATAATTTGTTCTTTTTTGTTTTATCTTTTGTTATAATGTTTATAGAAGAGAGTTGATTAAAATGATAAATATTACTTCTATTAAAAACATTAATAATTTAAGTGATTATGAGATAATTATTCCATCTAATTATGATCTTTATTATAAAGAACTATTTGTTAATGAAAACATTACATTTAATACTGTTAGAAACTTTTTAATAAATAATTATGATGGAAGTAAAAAACTTATAAATGATACTCAAAAATACATTCTTATGAAGCAGGCTTTTAATAGTGTTAAAAAAAGTCTTTTAGTTTATAAAGATGTAACATCTTCTAGATTCATAACGGATTTAATAAATACGTATGATGATTTTAAGTCATATACTTTAATCAAGAATGATAAAACAAATGATTTAAGTAAAATCTATGGTGAGTATGAAAAAATAATTTTAAGTAATAATTTAATAAACGAAAAATTACTTTTAGATGAGGTTATGAAAAATAATCATTTTACATCTAAATATTTATTTTTAAGCGTGCAACTGCCAAGCCTAGATACCATTAAGTTGATTAACAAAATGAAAGATGAAGGTTGCGTACTTTTAGATTGTGATATTATTAATAATAATTATTTAAAATGTAAATTAGGCTTTGATAAAAAAGATGTCTCTTTAGATAAGGAAACTTACTTTAAAGCATTAAATGACATATATGATGAGGTTTCATTTGTTAATAATCTTATATCAAAAAATATATATGAGGGCTTATCTTATGACGATATTTTAATAGTGTGCGATAAAGATACTTATATTCCATACTTTGATTTACTACTTAATCATCCGTTTAATAATAGTAAAAAAACAGGTGTTTTAACAAGCAGATTTATCAAAATATTATGTGATATATTAAGTGGTTGTTTTTCTTCTGATAATTTTATTAACTTGCTTAAACTAGGACTATTTAATATCTCTGATAAGAAAATAGATAGCTTAGATAATTATGTTTATTCTTGGAATTTGGAAGATAAAAACTTTTATGAAGAGTTTACTTATAATCCAACTGGTAATAAAAAGAATTTTTCAAGTTTTGATATAAAAAAATTAGATTCTTTAAACAAAATAAAAGATGATGTTATATCTCCTATTAGAACGTTGCTTGAAAACGTAATTAACGAAAGTGATAAAACCCAAATTTTAAGATATTTTTATATGTATCTCGATTGTGAAGGAATAATGGAAAAATTATTTGAAAAAGATAGCGAAGGTGCATTAAAATTAGTTAACGTATTTAATGATATGAATAATTATTTGAATTCTAACGCAAGTTTTAGTGAGATAATGGATGTTCTTAAAAACATTTCATTTGAAAGTGATAAGACAGAAGTATATCAAGATACCATTACGATTAGTAATTTAGAAGATTTTGTTTTAGAAGGTAAAAAAATAGTTTACTTTCTTGGAGCGACAAACGAATTTTTACCTAAGGAGTTTAAACCATCACATTTAATAAGTTCATATGACATAGATAAAGATAACTTAAATGAACTTATTTTAGATAATAAGAATAAGTGGGATTATTTATTTTCTCATCTTATCTTGTTTAAGAATGTTTATGTTACAACGCCTAAGTTAGGAAATGACTTAAAATTAAAAGAAGCATCTGTTATGTTAAATAAAGTGATAAAAAAGGATATAGAAATAGCTAAAATTTATGATAGAAAAAGCATGATTAAAGATTATGCAATTAAACTTTCAAATAATAAAATAAATAAAGTATGTGACGATTATTTTTGCAAGATAAACGAAGTAAACCATCATAACTTAAATTTAAGAATACCAAGCAATACTGCTTTAAAACTTTACTCTAAAACTTTAAACGTAAGTCCAAGCAGCATAGAAACGTATGCTAAGTGTCCTTTTTATCATTTCATTTTGTATGGATTAAAACTTAAAGTAAAGGAAAAATATCTATTTGATAGTAGGGAAGTAGGTACGTTTGTACATTACTTGTTGGAAAACGTAATTAAAAATGATATAGATAACATAAAAGAAGAAAACACATACGAAATAATAAAAAAATACTCCTTATCATACCTAAAAGATAATGGTAAAATAATTGATAATAAAACGAAGTACTTAATAGAAGAACTTTCAAAATCAACGTCAAACGTTATAAATATGATTGTAAGTGAGCAGGAAAAATCACGTTTTAAACCTACGTTTTTTGAGCTTAAAATAGATGATAATTCAACTGTTACGCCACTTTCTGTTAAACTTTTAAACGGAACTTTAAACATAAATGGAATAGTAGATAGAGTAGATACTTATCAAGATGATGAAAACTTTTATTACCGCATTATAGATTATAAAACGGGTGAGAAAAAGTTTAGGTTAGATGAGGTTTTAATGGGACTTAATCTTCAGATGCTTATTTATTTATTAGCAATTAAAAATAGTCATTCATTTACAGATAAAAAAATGATTCCATCCGCACTTTTATATTATCCAGCACTTTTAAAAGAATCTAAGTCATCTAGAGGATTAACTTTAGAAGAAAAGGAAAAAAGTGTTTATGATAGATTAAAAATGAATGGTATTATTAATTCTTCTGGTGATGTTTTAGATTTATTTGGAGAGGATTTAAAATGCTATACCGATTCTTTTGTAAGGGATAAATTATCTTTTGAAAAAGTCTTTAGTATGGATGATATAAATAACGTTTTTGAATATATGATAAATACCATAAAAACAATTGGAAATAACATTTTAGATGGTAAAATAAGCGTAAGTCCAGTAGAAGATGGATGCAAATACTGTAAGTTTAGTAGCATCTGTAAATTTGATAAAAAAATAGATAAGACAAGAAAAATAAAGTCTTATAAGAATACCGAAGTATACCAAATGTTAGAAGGTGATAATAATGCCTAATTGGACAAAAGACCAGGCGTTAGCAATTAATAAGCGTGGTGGTAAAATAATTGTTTCAGCAGCAGCAGGATCTGGTAAAACAGCGGTTTTATCAGAAAGGGTAATAGAGTTTATTTTAAATGGCGGAGAAGTAAATCGTCTTTTAATTGTTACTTTTACAAAAGCAGCAGCAGGAGAAATGAAAGAACGTATTAAAAAGAAAATAGAAGAGGCCTACTTAAAAGACACAAAAAATGAACATTTAAGAAAACAAATCAATTTGGTTGATACGGCCTTAATAACTACCATGGATGCTTTTTATGCAGACGTTGTAAAGCAAAACTTTGAAAAACTTAAAATAGATAGAGACTTTGATGTTTTATCTAATGAAGAAGAAAAAATATTAAAGGAAAAAGTAGTAAATGATGTTATCGAAGATGCATTTGACAACGTAGGAGACTTTAAGTTATTAGTAGATTTTTTTGATGGAATCGAAAAACTAAAAGCAAATATTTTTAAAGTATCAAATCATTTAGATACTGTGCCTTTTAAAGATGAGTACATAAAAAAAGCACTTAGTAATTATACTATAGAAAATGATTATTATAAGGATGCCTTGTTAAAAAACATAAAGCTTAAGATGAAGTCATATTCTTATATGTATGCTTCTTTATATGAGGATTTATATAACGAATCAAGTGATTTTGATAAGGTTTTAGAGGTGCTAAATAAAGAAAGAAATTACATAAACGAGTTTTTATGTTTATCGGATTTTGATTCTTTAGCATCATTAATTAGGAGAATATCATTTGATACTTTAAGAACGCCAAAAGGACATAAAGATGATGCAGCATTAGTTAAGTATAAGGTTATAAGAGATGAATTTAAAGAAGAAATAAAAAAGAAGTTAAATGAGCTTATGTTTGTAAGTGATAGTTTATATGATGAAGAAAAAGAAAAAATGAAGGCCATACTTACTACTTTATTTGAAGTAGTAAGTAAGTTTGATAAAAAAATGATGGAAGAAAAGAAGAGAATATCATCTTTTAGCTTCTCTGATATAGCGCACTTTGTTATAAAATTGCTAATTAAAGATGGTAAGAAAACTCCTCTTGCTAAGTCTATGTCTTTAAAGTTTGATGAAATATTAATAGATGAGTACCAAGATACAAATAACTTGCAGAACGTTATTTTTAGTGCGATATCAAAAGATAATTCAAATTTATTTATAGTAGGGGATGTAAAACAAAGTATATATAGATTTAGAAGTGCTTGTCCTGAAATATTTAATAGTGATAAAAATAGTGCCAGCAAAGATGGTTTTCCAAACCTTATTACATTATCTAAAAACTTTAGAAGTAGAAAAGAAGTACTAGATTTTTGTAACTTTATATTTGAAAATACCATGAGCAAATCATTTGGAGAAGTAAACTATGATAAAGATGAAAAGCTTTATTTAGGAGCATCTTTTGAAGAAGGCGAGAATTTAGATACCGAAGTCTTATTAATAGATGGAATGGAAACTAAAGAAAATTTGGATGATGATTTAAGTAAAGTACAAAAAGAAGCTATCTTAGTATCATCAAGAATAAAAGAGATGATTGATTCGGGTTATAAAGTTTTTGATAATAAAAAAGGACAAAAAAGATGCATAAAACCTAGTGATATAGTAATATTACTTAGAAGTTTAAAAAACGCATCATTCTTTAGTGAAGCATTAAGTAAAAGAGGTATATCATCTTACCTTGAAAGTTCACTTGAATACTTTGATAATTATGAAGTTAAACTTGTTATAAACACTTTAAAAATAATTGATAATCCATATGATGATGTAGCATTAATGAGTTTTTTAGCATCACCTGTAATTAACGTTAGTTTAGATAAAATAGCAAAATTAAGAAGCATAAATAAGTCATCTTCTTTATATGAATCAGTAATTTGTGATGATGAAATAAAATGTATTATGGATAAGATAAAAGACGTAAGAGGCTTTAGTTATAACCATAAGTTGTATGAGTTATTAAACTTGGTGTATAAAGAATTTGATGTAATAGAAATATTATCAGCAATGGAAGGCGGATTAGTAAGGCAAAAGAACCTTTCCTTAATGGTTAGTTATGCAAAAACATTTGATGATAAAAACTTATCACTTCATGAGTTTATTAGTTACTTAGAAAACATAATATTAGGTAAGGGATCACTAGAGGGAATAAATCCTTTATCAGATGGTGATAACGTACTTATTACTACGATACATAAATCAAAAGGTCTTGAATATCCAGTGGTTTTTGTAAGTGAAACTGGTAAAAGTTTTAACTTTTCTGACTTAAGATCTGATCTAATGATTAATGATGATTTAGGAGTTTCATTTAACTTAAAAGATACAAAATACAAATTAAAGTATGAATCTATACCTAACATGGTATTTAAGGAATACGAAAAAAATAAGATGTTATCAGAAGAAATAAGAATATTATATGTTGCATTAACAAGAGCTAAAGAAAAAATAATAATAACTGGTTTTACTGGAAACTTAGAGCGTCTTATTTTAAAAGCGGCATCTAAAATGGGTGATGATGTTTTAGTATCTGATCTTTACTTAAAATCATGTAAGAGCTATCTTGATATGATAATGCCATCCCTTCTTAGACATCCCGCTTTAAATGAACTTAGATGTTTAAGTGATGTTACGCCAAAGACTTTTATAACAGAGTCAAAGGTTTCTCTAAAGGTTTTAGGGGCATCTAGCATAAATGAGTCTGAGTTTTATGAAAAAGAGAAAATAGTAAAAGAAGATTTTAATTTAGAGTGGTATAAAAAAATATCAGACTTTAAGTATGACGGAAATGAGTCTGTTCCTAAGTATTTAAGTGTAAGTGATATAAAGCATAAAACGAAATACCAAAGAAAACCTGACTTTTTAGATGGAAAGGTAAGTAGCATTAATAAAGGTACGTTATATCACTTATTATTGGAGCTTTTACCAGTTAAAAGGTATACCATTAAATCATTAGAAGAAGAAATAGATGAAATTATAAAAACTGGTAAGATTTTAGAAAGTGATAAAAAAATAATAAGGTTAGAAGACATATTTTCATACCTTACATCTGATATATATGAAAATCTTCTTTATAGTGATAAGTATTATAAAGAAATGCCTATTAATTTTTATATACCATCTTCTTACTATGATAATTCACTAAAAAGTGGTAATATATTATCTAGTGGTGTAATTGACTTGTTATTTATAACTAATGATACTTATAACATAGTTGATTATAAGACGGATAAGGTAAGTAGTATGAATGAGTTAAAAGACTTATATAAAATTCAACTTGACTTATATGAAATAGCATTACGTGAGAAAATGAATGCTAAAAATGTTAAAAAATTTATTTACTCTATATACTTAGGTAAGTTTATAGAAGTTTAACAGGAGGAAAATATGGTTGATAAGATATTTAGTGTGATAGAAAAAGAAAAGGAAAGACAGCAAAATACCATTGAGTTAATAGCATCAGAAAACTTTGTTAGCGAAAACGTACTTAAAGCACAAGGAAGTATTTTAACTAATAAGTATGCTGAAGGATATCCAGGCAAAAGATATTATGGTGGATGTAAGTTTGTAGATGAAATTGAAAATATGGCAATAGATGCTGCTAAAGAGTTGTTTGGTGTAAGATTTGCAAACGTACAACCACATTCTGGTTCTTCTGCTAATATGGCTGTTTATCGTTCATTACTTAAAAAGAAAGACAAAATACTTTCCATGAGATTAGATGATGGTGGTCATTTAACTCATGGTAACCCACTTAGTTTTTCTGGTGAGGATTATAACTTTGTGTTTTATGGTGTAGAAAAAGAAACATGCACCATTAACTATGAAGAAGTTAAGAAAATAGCAATGAGAGAAAAACCTAAATTAATAGTTGCAGGAGCATCTAGCTATCCAAGAAAAATAGACTTTAAAGCATTTAAGGAGATAGCAAGAAGTTGCGGTGCTTACCTAATGGTTGATATGGCTCATATTGCAGGACTTGTTGCAGCAGGATTACACCAAAATCCTTGTAGGTATGCAGACGTTGTTACAACAACCACTCATAAAACCTTAAGAGGACCAAGGGGAGGCTTAATTCTTACTAATAATGAACAAATAATTAAAAGAATAAACAAGACCGTTTTTCCTGGAATTCAAGGTGGACCTTTAATGCATGTTATAGCAGCTAAAGCAGTTTGTTTTGAAGAGGCTATGACCCCTTCTTTTATAAATTATCAAAAAAAGGTAATTAACAATGCTAAAGTATTATGTGATGCTTTAAAAATGGAAGGCTTTAAGATAGTTTCTAACGGAACTGATAATCACATTGTTTTAGTAGATGTTAAATCATCTGTTAACTTAACTGGTAAAGAAGCTGAGGAAATACTAGATGAAATAGGTATTACTTGTAATAAAAATATGATTCCATATGATATTACAACGCCTTTTATAACAAGTGGTATAAGACTTGGTACGGCTGCTATGACAACAAGGGGTTTTGATGAAAAAGACTTTAAAGAAGTTGCTAAAATAATTAGTACTTGCTTAACTAATTATGATAACAAAAAGGTAATAGATGATTTAAAACTAAGAGTTAAAAAACTATGTGATAACAACACTATATATGAGAAGGTGAAGTATGAATAACATTATGGACGGAGTAGGTGCTAGCTTAACACTAAAAAAGAAAATTGCAAACGAAATAAAACAAAAAAACTTAAAGCCATGTCTTGCGGTTATTCAAGTAGGTGATAATAAGGCAAGTGATATATACGTAAGAAATAAAAATAAAGCTTGCGATATGGTAGGTATAAAATTCATAAACATTAAGCTTCCAGATACAATATCAGAAGACTTAATAATAAGTGAAATAGAAAGATTAAACTTAGATACAAACGTAAATGGTATTTTAGTTCAGCTTCCACTTCCACCATGTTTTGATGAAGGAAGAATAATAAATGCAATAAGCCCAGTAAAGGACGTTGATGGATTAACTTATCCTAACGTAGGAAACTTAGTTTTAGAAAATGAATGCTTAGTTTCTTGTACTCCTATGGGAGTTATGGAATTACTTGATATGTATAACGTTAGCTTAAAAGGGAAAAACGCCTGCATTGTAGGACGCAGCAACTTAGTTGGAAAACCATTAATACAACTTCTTTTAGCACGTGATGCAACGGTTAGTATATGTCATTCTAAGAGCGTTGATATAAAAAGTTATACAAAAATGGCTGACGTCTTAATAGTTGCAGCAGGCCATCCTAATCTTATAACAAAAGATATGGTAAAAGAAGGTGCCGTTGTAATAGATGTTGGGATAAATAAAGAAAATGATTCCTTAGTAGGAGATGTTTCATTTGATGAAGTAAGTAAAAAGGCTTCTTTAATAACGCCTGTTCCAGGTGGAGTTGGTCCAATGACAATAGCGTCCTTACTAAAAAACGTGGTTAAAGCTTATAAATTTCAAAATGGCAAATAAAGTAACAGCATTAGATGACGTTTTTATAAATAATTTACCAACGCTTGATTTACATGGTGAAACAAGAGATTCATCAAGAGTATTAGTAAAAGAATTTATAGAAGATAATTACGTTTTAAGAAACAAAAAAGTTTTAATAATACACGGAGTAGGAAAAGGCATAGTAAAGGATGAAACATACAAGGTATTAAAGCAAGATAAAAGGGTGTTAGAGTATCATGCTAATCATTATAATATGGGGTGTACACTTGTATATATAAAAGAAAAACCTAAGAATAATTAGGTTTTTTATAATTAGAAAATAAAGAAGGACAATGTCATATTGACACATTATTAAAAATAAGTATAATACTGTGACAAAAAGGGGAATCTTTATTGTTACCATAAAAAATTAACAGTAAATTTATAGATGAAGAATTAGATAACAATAAAACTAATTAAAATATTATTCTTCTTTTAGAGGTGATAAAATGAATGAATCTTTAGAAGATTTGTATGTAAAAAAGAGCTTATTAAAGCATTATGAAAGTAAAAGCTTTTTTAGTAAAAAAGAAATAAAAGATATAATAAATAAAATAATAGAGTTTAGAAGTTTGCAGGATTATGTCACTGAAATTGAAGTTGGGAATAATACTTTGGATTTAAATAAAGACTTTAATAGTGAACAACCTGCTGGGTATTATGATAGATTAAATAAAAAGGTAGGAATTAATTTTACTAAAATGTCAGATGATTGGGAACAAAGTAATGTTATGGTTATGGTATCTATTTTTCATGAGTTAGAACACGTAGAACAATTTAAGTTGTGTGAAAATGAAGAAGAACTAACAAATGATGAATTAAAGTTGAAAAAACGGATTTTAATGTTATCACTTGGCTATTCGGTTTATGCATCAAAGTATAAGGATTTTGACTTAAATAATTTAACTAAGAAAGATATAGATGAGATTTGTAAAATTAACAAACTAAGAGTACTAATGGAAAATTTATATGAAAAAATGTATGTTTTTTTGCCTTCTGAAAGGATGGCTAACATAACTTCATATAAGAAATTATTAGAAATAATAGAGGATATGAAATTATCGAATGATTGTGTTGTAGATTCAATAAAATTAATTTATGAACATGAAAAAGTCCGTGGGTTTCATTTTGAGGAAAATAATTTAATATCGCCAACAAGTTACGTTTGTATGAAGTGTTTAGATGAACTAATTAAAGATGAAGAAAGAAAACAAAAAATATCAGATGATATATTGTTAGATCTAAAAGAATATACCAAACAATTTGACATTGAAAAAAGAATGTATTATGGTCTTAGCATAAGTAGTGATGAGTATGTTAATCAGTATTTAAAATCAATTTCATTTTATACAGATGAAAAAGCTTCTTTAGAAAGATCAAGTGGTCTTACTAAAAAAATGTGAAAAAGTTCAAATTAAGTCATTTTTTCTTTTTAAAATAGTGTTGTAATTATGGTGAGGCATATGATTAGTGTTAAAATGTGAAAAATATTGACATTTAACTAAATAATTGTTAATATATGAGCATTCAAACAAAGGGGGAAATTTTATTATGACAAAAGAGGAGTTCAGAAAATTAGCGTACCAAAAAAAGAATAAAATAATAAAACAGCATAATAAGGAAATCCGTGGAAGAGTTATAGGATGGAATATAGTAGGAGCTATGAGTTTAATGTCTTCAGGTTATAATCTATTAGATGTATGTAAAACTGCTATGAACTATGATCAGTCTAAAAGATTTTTTCTTTATGCATATATTGGATTTTGTGTTGCACAGTTGGGATTTTCCTATTATAGTTTTTTAAAGGCAAGGGAAGAGAAACAAAGTTATAAAAGTTATATTGATTATGACATCTTCAAAGAAGATAACTATGATTTAGAAAGCAAAAAATCAGATGATAATAGTTTTACTAAAAAAATGTAAATAAGGCTTAAATTAAGTCTTTTTTTCTTTTTTAAATAGTATTATAATTATGGTGAGGTATATGATTAATGTCAAAACGTGAAAAAATGTTGACATTTGACTAAAAAAGTGCTAGTATATAGGGCATTCAAACAAAAGGGGGAGTTTTGATGGAAACTAATAGAGGATTAACTATTAAGGATATTTTAATAAGATTAATACTTATAATAATCTTTATATTCTTACTTATTTGGCTTTTTCCAATGCCAGATTTAAAACCACTTAATAACCAAATTTTTGCGGATAACATTGATAGAATGAAGGATGTTGCAAAATCTTACTACACTTTAGAAAGATTACCTAAGAATATCAATGATTCTAAAAAAATGACGTTACGTGAAATGATTGATAATCATTTAATATTAGATTTAATTGATTCAAATGGAAAAACTTGTAGCAGGGATGATTCTTACGTTGAAATTACTAAGTTAGAAAATGAATACATTATAAAGGTAAATTTATCTTGTACTGATAAACAAGATTATATAATTGAACATTATGGATGTTATGACATTTGTAGTGATAAGTGTAAGATGCTAGAAACTACGGCTAAATCAGGTTATGCTGGTGATATAAAGAAAACTTCTAAGAAGAAAACAACTTATACTGGAAAAATAACTACTAAAAGAACTGATAAAATATACGAATATCAATTTGTTAAGAATGAGTGTACTGAAAAATTTGATAAATATGTATGTCAATCAGGATACTATTTAGCAGGGGATACTTGTGTTAAGAATGGTTCTAAAGTAGTTAGGGTAGATGCTAAGAAGCATATTGCTAACGTAACTTCTACTGATACTAAGGCTGCAAAAGCAGTTACTGATAGTTCAACTAAGTTAGAAGATGCAAGTTGTAGAAATGAATATTTAACTTCTACAATAAATGCAGGTTATAAAAAGACAACTTATACTGCTGAAAAAAGAACTGTAACAGAAACTATAACTGCTAATAAAACATATTCATATGATGTTAAAGCTGCTATAGAAACAACTAAGAAAACTGAGTCAAGTTACAAAGTAGTTCAAAACTATGATGTTATAACAGCAGATAAATATTCTACTGGAACAAAATGGGAATATGTTTCAACAATAGTTGATAGAAACCCAGGATTAGCATATGTAAATGATAATGAGAAAGTAATTTTAGTAGACCAATGGCAAGAATTATATTGCCCAGGAGCTACTGCTTGTGATGTAACTGTTACATATTACAAGTACTATAAATATAATAAAGTATCTACAGGTTATAGTTATTCTTGTGATGCTTACCCAGGATATACGTTATATGATGGAAACAAATGTAGAAAGCAATCTGGAACTTCATCTAAATATTGTCCAAGTGGATATAGTGATACTGGTTCTGGATGTGTTAAATATGAAACTTCATTAAGTTGTTCTAAGTATGGTTCATCTTATGAGTTAAATAAATCTAATAAAACTTGTGTAAAGACAAATACATCTTATAGTTGTCCTTCTGGATCAACTAAAACAAGTGATCCTAAGTATTGTAATAGAACTAAGACAACATATGTTTGTCCAGCAGGAACAGAATCTATTGGAGATAATAAGTGTGTAAAATATCATGACTATTATTGCCCATCAAATACTTCTTCAAAAACTTATACTTTAAATGGTACAAAGTGTACTGTTAAAACTAGGGTTAAAGTATGTTCTTGTCCAGCAGGAACTGTACAAACGGAAGATAAATTACATTGTGCAAAAACAAGTACTGTTACTAAGTATACATGTAGAGATTATCCAGGATATACTTTAAATGGTAATAAATGTACAAAAACAACAACTACACAAAAAGTTACATATTCATGTGATAGTGGATATAACTTAGACGGTACAACGTGCTTTAAAACCGTTAGTACAAGTGATAGTAAAAAGGCCGAAAAAACTTATAAAACAGTTTGTGACCAAAAATATAAGTGGTCTACTAAAACATCTATCGAAGGATGGCAATATACTGGTAATAAAAGATTACTTAATTAATTAAAAAGGGGTGGAAGACTTAAATAAGTCTTCTTTTTTTGGTATAATTGTTTTAGAGGTGATGATATGTATATTAATGTTTTAATTGAAACAAAAGTAAGTAAAAATGATATGACTTTTACATATCATGTGCCAGATAATTTAGGTCATGATCTTATTGGGAAAAGGGTTTTAGTTCCTTTTAATAATAGAATTATAGAGGGCTTTGTAATATCTTATTGTGATAAACCAGAAAAATATGAGGTGAAAGACATAATAAGTGTAATAGATAAAGAAGTTGTGCTTAATGAAGAGTTGTTAAAACTTGGTAAGTTTATGAGTGAAAAATATTTATGTCCTTTAATATATGCATATCAGGCAATGCTTCCAAAGGCACTAAAGGCATCTCATAAGTCTAAGAAAACTTATTTAACTAAAACTTATGTAAAATTAAATGAAAATTATGATGATAGTGATATAAAAATAAAAGCACAAAAGGATATTATAGACTTACTTAAAAATAATTCTGAGGTTTTAAAAAGTGAAATTAAAAGTAAATCTTCACTAAAGAAACTAATAGATAAAAAAATAGTTATAGAGTATGATAAAGAAGTATATAGAGAAGTAAAAACAAATTTAGATGAAAGAAAAATAACGCTAACTAAAAAGCAAGAAGAAACATCTAAAAAATTAAAATCCTATTTAAATAAATCTTCTATAAATCTTTTATATGGAGTAACGGGATCAGGTAAGACAGAGGTTTATATAGACGTTGTAAAAGATGTTATAAAAAACGGTAAAGATGCAATTATACTTGTTCCAGAAATAAGTCTAACTCCTCAGATAACAGCTAGATTTAAAGGCATTTTTAAAGATAATATTGCTATTCTTCATTCTTCTTTATCAGATGGTGAAAGGTTTGATGAAATAAGAAAGATAAGAAAAGGATTAGTTCACGTTGTAATAGGGGCAAGGTCTGCTATTTTTGCACCTCTTAAAAACATTGGAATAATAATTATAGATGAAGAACATTCAGAAAGCTATAAACAGGAAAATAATCCAAGGTATAACACTCTTGATATAGCACGAGAAAGATCGGTTACTCATAAGTGTCCTATAGTACTCGGCAGTGCAACACCAACCATAGAAAGTTATGCAAGAGCTAAAAGAGGATATTATAATCTTTTGGAAATGGAAGAAAGAGTAAATAAAAAACCTCTTCCGAAAGTTACCATAGTAGATATGAAAAACGAAATAAGAAAGGGTAACATGATCTTTTCTGATTTACTAAAGGATGAAATAGAAAAAAGATTAGAAAGAAAAGAACAGGTTATGCTCTTATTAAATAGAAGGGGCTATTCAACTTATTTATCATGTAAATCTTGTGGATACACATTTAAATGTCCTAACTGTGATATAACGCTTACTTATCATAAAACTTCTGGTATGTTAAGATGCCATTACTGTGGTTATGCCGAAAATAAATTAGATGTTTGTCCATCTTGTAAAGAACGTGATATAACAAGTATGGGACTTGGTACTGAAAGATTAGAAGAAGAAATAAAACGAATATTTCCTCTTTCTAAGATACTTAGAATGGATGCTGATACAACAACTACTAAAGGTTCTCATAATAGAATAATAGAAGAATTTAATAGTGGTAATTATAATATTTTAGTTGGAACACAAATGATTTCTAAGGGACTTAACTTTCCTTGTGTAACGCTTGTTGGTGTAATAAATGCTGATTCATCTTTAAACATTCCAAACTATAGAAGTAGTGAGGTAACTTTTAGTTTGCTAGATCAAGTAATTGGAAGAGCAGGCAGAGGAGAAAAAGAAGGGTGTGCTATAGTACAAACCTTTAATCCGGATCATTACAGCATTTTGTGTGCACAAAACCATGATTATAAATCATTTTATGAAAAGGAAATGAAGGTTAGAAAAAACTTAAGTTATCCGCCGTATTGTTTTTTAACGTTAATTAAAATATCTTCAAAAGACTTTAAATACGGAATAGAAGAAGCTAAGAAAATA
This sequence comes from Clostridium sp. CAG:594, assembly GCA_000434835.1. Classification (GTDB taxonomy): domain Bacteria; phylum Bacillota_I; class Bacilli_A; order RF39; family UBA660; genus Aphodocola. Next base: position 36,495 of record FR881467.1, on the reverse strand, counting down.
AGTTTATTTTTAAGAAGAAATTTAAGTTTTAATACAACTGTTTTAGGTCCTTCTATGGCAAACGTATTAAGGATAAATAATACTTATAATTTTCAGGTTATTTTAAAGTATAAAAAGGATGAAAACTTATATACTGCATTAAAAGAAATGCTAAAAATTTATGAAGGAAATAGTAAAATTAAAGTGGAATTAGACTTTAATCCAATTAATTTATAAAAGGAGAAAAATTATGGATAAAACAAAAAACATTATAAATTATTATCTATATGTAAATAAGTTAAAGTATAAATTAAGAGAAGGTTTTGTTCAAATAGGAATAACTAAAGATAGATTAGAATCAGTTGCAGAGCATATTTATGGATGCCTTATGTTATCTATTGCAATAGATAGTGAATATGATTTAAATATCGATATGTACAAGGTTTTAAAGATGCTTACAATTCATGAATTAGATGAGGTTTTAAAACCAGACTTTACCATAAGATCAGGTATTACAAAGGAAGAAAAAGAAAAAATTGGAAAAGAAAGCGTTGATACCGTATTAAACTCTTTATCTTCTAAAGAAGAATTGTCAAATATAATAGATGAGTTTAATGAATGCAAAACAAAGGAAGCTAAGTTTTGCTATCTAGTAGATAAGTTAGAGTGTGATATGCAAGCTAAAGTCTATGATTTAGAAGGATATTTTTCATTAGAAAAAGCAAGGGAAGATTTACCATTTTATGGTGATAGAGCAAAGGAAATAGAAGAAAATGCTTCTTCAGCTAGTGATTTTTGGATCTTATATGATAGACCAAAATTTAAAGAAAATGAAATATTTGAAAAGTTAAGCAGAGAGCTATCAGAAATAAAGGAGTTAAAATGAAAAAAGTATTTAACAAGTTAGTTAGGGATAAGATTCCAGAGATAATAGAAGAAAATGACGAATATAGTTTGACTAGAACTTTAAATGATAAAGAATATGAAAAGGCTTTATATGATAAATTATTAGAAGAAGCTAATGAAGTTATAAACGCTAATAAAAAAGAAGAAACAGAAGAAGAACTTGCAGATCTTTTAGAAGTAGTGCGAGCAATAGCTGATTTTAAAAACATTGATGTAAGTGATGTAGAAAAATTAAGAATAAGTAAGAAAAAGAAACGTGGGGGTTTTTATAAAAGAATTTACTTAGAGTCTACTTGTGATCAAAATTATATAGATGAAAACAAGGGATGTCTTTTATGCGTTAATAATAGTTGTAAGGTGCCTACTTCTGAAAAAATGCATGATGAATATGGTAAGCCAGCTGGTTATTATTGTGTAGGATTTAAAAATTGTTATGTTAAAAAATTTTCTAAAAAGTAAGTCAAGATTAATTTCTTGACTTTTAAAGTGTTTTAAGTATAATACTACAGACATTATGCTTTAAGGAGTGAATATTATGGGAAAGATTTATATAAATAAAGATTTATGTGCTAAGTGTAAGGGATCATGTTGTAAGGTTTCTGGTTGTATGTACATGCCTAGTGACTTTAAAAAGATGAAATATATAACTATAAAAAAAGAATTATTAAAAGGAAATATTTCAATAGATGCTTTTCCCGTTAAAAACTTAAGCTTTAATAAAGATGCTTGGACTCTTATTTTGTTTTTAAGGGCAAGAAACAAAGATAAGGACGTAGTTGATTTATTTACCAGTGGTGGACCTTGCAAAATGCTTGGTGAAAATGGATGTTTTTATGATGAAGATGAAAGGCCATCTTGTGGATTAATGGTTAAGCCTACCTTTGTTAATGGGCCTTGTCCTAAAACTTTTGACGATGATGAGTTTATGAGAAGTTGGCTTAAGCATCAAAGTTTGTTGGAATTATTTATTAAAGAGTATACGGGAAAAGAGTTTTTCGATTATGTTTATGATTTATTAATCCAAAAATCAAATTCAATTGTTAGTAAGATAGAAAATAATGAGTCTTTAACACCATCTGAGGTAACTAATTATGAGAGATTTAAACAGATAGTAAATAGTCCTTTTTATACGTCTTCAGAAGTAAAAGAAAAAAACGGTTTTACTATATAATTTTAAGTATTAAAAAAATGATAATTTTATCATTTTTTCTTTATAAAATATAAAAAAACACCTTGTATCATATAATAATTGTGTGTTATAATATATACGGCTTTTCGAACAAGGAAAGGAAATACGCACAAGTTTGGATTTATGTTTCGAGTGTCCGAAGAGGATGAAATATAAAGATGAAGAACTTGGAGGTTAAAACGAAGGAGGAAAAAGAAATGCCAGTTGTATCAATGAGTTACTTGCTAGAAGCAGGTGTACATTTTGGACATCAAACAAAAAGATGGAATCCAAAAATGAAAGAATATATCTTTACTTCAAGAGATGATATTTATATTATCGACTTACAAAAGACAGTAAAGAAAATTGAAGAAGCATATGCTGCTTTAAAAGAAATCGCATCAAATGGTGGAAAGGTTATCTTCGTAGGAACTAAAAAACAAGCTCAAGAAGCTACTTTAGAAGAAGCTAAGAGATCAGATAGTTACTATGTTTCAAAACGTTGGTTAGGTGGAACTTTAACTAACTTTAGAACAATAAGAAGAAGAATTAACCGTTTAGATCAAATTGAAAAAATGGAAAAAGATGGTACATTTGATAAGTTACCTAAAAAAGAAGTAGTTAAGATTCGTAAAGAATATGAAAAATTAAATTCTTATTTCTGCGGACTTAGAGAAATGAAGAAATTACCACAAGCTATGATTATTGTTGATCCTAAAAAGGAAATTAACGCAATAAACGAAGCACACAAGTTAAACATTCCAGTATTTGGTATCGTAGATACTAACTGTGATCCAGATTTAGTAGACTATGTTATTCCTGGTAATGATGATGCTATTCGTGCTGTTAAAATCGTACTTGGTGTTTTAAATAACGCTATCTGTGAAGCTACAGGAAAACCTATGGAAGAATATGTAACTGAAGAAGATAGAGTAAAAGCTTCTGCTAAAGAAGTTGCAAGTGACGTTAAAGAATTAGCTAAAGACGTTAAAAAAGTTGCTGTAAAAAAAGTAAAGGAAACTGTTGCTAAAGCTGAACCAAAAGTAGAAGAAATAAAAGAAACTGCTAAAAAAAAGGTAGAAGAAGTTAAAGAAGAAGTAACTGATTTAGCAAAGAAGACAGTTGCTGAATTAAAGAAATTAGCTAAGGAAAACGGTATTGAAGGATATTCAAAATTAAAGAAAGATGAATTAGTTAAAGCTTTAAGAAAGTAATTATTAAAACAAAGATGATTTTATAAATCATCTTTAATTATAAAAAGGAGAATGGAAAAATGAATGCAAAGTTAATCAAAGAATTAAGAGACATTTCTGGAGCTGGAATGATGGATTGTAAAAAAGCTTTAGAAGAAAACGATAATGATATTAAAAAAGCAACTGAATGGTTAAGAGAAAAGGGAATTGCAAAAGCTGCTAAAAAGGCTGGAAGAATTGCTGCTGAAGGATTATCTACTGTTATAACTGAAGGTAATAAAGCAGTTATCCTTGAAATTAACTGTGAAACAGATTTTGTTGCTAAAAATGAAAAGTTCCAAAACTTTGTAAATGAAGTTGCAAGAACAATATTAAACAGCAATGCAAAAACTAATGAAGAAGCATTAGCACTTCCTTGTGAAGATGGCACTTTAAATGATGCTGTTACAAATATGACTGCAACAATTGGAGAAAAGATTTCATTTAGAAGATTTACTTTATTAGAAAAAAGTGATGATCAAAACTTTGGAGCATACATCCATATGGGTGGTAAGATTTCTGTTTTAACATTACTTGACGGAGCAAACGAAGAAGTAGCTAAAGACGTTTCTATGCACGCTGCTGCAATGCGCCCTGAATATGTTAAGAAAGAACAAGTTCCAGAAGAACAAGTTGAACATGAAAAGAAAATTTTAACTGAACAAGCTATCGCTGAAGGAAAACCAGCTAATATTGCTGAGAAGATGGTAATGGGAAGAATTAACAAATTCTATAAAGAAATTTGTTTGGAAGAACAAGAGTTTGTTAAGGACAACTCAGTTTCTGTTGCTAAATACGTAAGCAATAATGGTGGTAAAATTGTTGACGTTATAAGATATGAAGTTGGTGAAGGACTTGAAAAACGTCAAGAAAACTTTGCTGAAGAAGTAGCTGCTCAAATGAATGGTGAATAATCATGAAAAAGTTAGTGGCATTAGTCCTAACTTTTTTGTTAATATTAACGGGGTGTAGTACTGTTTCTGTAACAAAGGTTAAGGATGATACTAAAACTGATGCTATAAGATTTCATTTAGAATATAGTAAGGTAAAAAAAGATAATGTTTATAAGTATTCTACGTATTCTAACGTAATAAATACTTTAGAAAATAAAACGGGAATTATTTATTTAGGATTTCCTAGTTGTGCTTTATGTAAAGAAATTACTCCTATTTTAAATGACGTAGCAAAAGAAAAAGGAATTAAAGAGATCCTTTATTATAACTTTAAAGATATGAGGGATAATAATACTACGGAATATCAGGAGTTAGCAGATAAATTATCAGATTATATTAAAACTGATGATGAAGGAAATAAGAGGATTCAAGCTCCTACTGTTATATTTGTTAACAAAGGAGATGTAGTAGCAGTATATATTGGTACTATTAATTCTGACTCGGAAGAAATTATGACTGATGAAGAAAAAAATACGCTAAAGCAAAACTTTGAAAGCTTAGTAGATAAAATGATTACGTTTGAAACTACAACTAGTAGTGAAAGTGCAGAATAAATAACTAAAAGACTTGTCATAAAGTCTTTTTTTATTATATAATATATTTATATGAAAGAGGGATATGATGACAGACGAGATTTTATTAGAAACAGAAGACAAGATGCAAAAAGCTATTGAAGTGATGGAAAATAGATTTTTAAACGTTCGTGCAGGACGTGCTAATCCAAGAATATTAGACAAGGTAATGCCTGAGTATTATGGCACTCCAACACCTTTAATACAGTTAGCTAATATATCAGTTCCAGAAGCTAGAAAAATAGTTATTAAACCATTTGATAGAAACTCAATTGGTGCAATAGAAAAGGCTATTTTTGAAGCAGATTTAGGACTTACTCCAAATAATAATGGGGAAACAGTTATGCTTATAATTCCAGAACTTACTGAGGAAAGAAGAAAAGAGTATGTAAAAGAAGCTAAAACTATCGCAGAAGAAGGTAAAGTTGCTTTAAGAAACATAAGACAAGAAGCTAATAGCAGCATCAAAAAAATAGAAGAACTTCCAGAAGATGAAGGGAAAAGAGCTCAAGAAGAAGTTCAAGATTTAATTAATAAGTATAATAAAGTAGTAGATGAAAAATTAAAGGCAAAAGAAGAAGAATTAATGAGCATCTAACAATAACACTTAAGTTATTGTTTTTTTCTTTAATTGCTTGTATAATGTAAGTAGACTAGGAGATAGATGATATGAAAAAGGATAAGAAGAATTTATTTATATTAATAATTGTAATAATATGTGTTATAGTTTTAAGTTATTTACTATTCTTTTCTGGCATAACAAATAAACTTAAGGCTAGTGTAAATGGTCTTAGTGCAAGTATTAATGAAAATGCAAACCAAGGTGATTTACCAATTATAAATAATGTTATAAATTCAAGTGGTGAAGTATTAGTTAATACTGATGTTGCCATAATAATAAATGCTTCAAGTATTTATAACATAACTAAAGTGGAATATTCATTTGATTTAAAAAATTGGAAGAAAATAGATGGTAGTTATAACACAAAAAATGTAAATGTTAAATTAGTATTTAAAGATGATATGGATAAAATATTATACATAAAAGCAACTAATGAAAAAGGATATCAAAGCTATGCATATAAGACTGCTATAAAAATTGATAAAACAGCTCCTAAAATAATCATTGGTAAATATAAAAATGATACTACTATTAAAGCAAGTGATTTAAATAAAGTATCATCTATTCAGTATTCTTCTGATAAATTAAACTGGGAAGATATTAATGTATCCGGCGGAGAAGTTACAATAACTAAAACTTTTGATAAAGGAACATATTTAAGAGCCGTAGATAGTGTTGGTAACATAAGTAAAATAAAAGAAGTTAAGTAACTTGCTTAACTTTTTATTTTGTGTTAAAATATTTTTTAGAAAAAGCAATGAAAAAGAGTAGTAATAAGTAAAAAGCTAATAGAGAGTTAGTGGTTGGTGGAAACTAATAGTAATAACTTATGAATTCGCTTTGGAGCTGGATAACCATAAAGTTATCACGTATATCTTACGTTACAAGAAATTAAGTGCATAGTAAATCTATGAAACAAGGTGGTACCACGGATAAGTTTATTCGCCCTTGTCTCATGGATTTTTTTATATTTAAGGAGGAATAAAAAAATGAAGGATAAAGTAAATGTTATAAAAAAAGAATATGAAGAAAAAAAATCTAGTATTACTTCGATTAAAACATTAAATGATGTAAGGGTAGAATACTTAGGAAAACAAGGTAAGATAACCGAACTTTCTAAAATGATGAAAGATGTTCCAAATGATCAAAAAAAGGAATTTGGAATGCTTGTTAATGAAGTAAGAAGCTTTGTTACTGAAAGCTTAGATGAAATAAAAGAAAAGTTAGAAAAAGAAGCTTTAAATAAAAAATTGGAAAGTGAAAAAATAGATATTACACTTCCTGGAACTAAAGTTCCTAGTGGATCAGCTAATATTCTAGAAAGAATAATAGAAGAAGTAGAAGACTTACTTATGAGTATGGGATATGATGTTGTAGATGGTCCTGAAATAGAAGAAGATCACTATAACTTTGAACTTTTAAACATTCCTAAAAATCATCCGGCACGTGATGCTCAAGATACTTTTTACGTTGAAGATGATAAGCTGCTTTTAAGAAGCCAAACATCTCCTGTACAAGCTCGCGTTATGCTTGCTAACAAGGGAGAAAAACCAATTAGAATGATATGTCCTGGTAAAACATATAGAAGAGATGATGATGATGCAACTCATTCACATCAATTTATGCAAATAGAGGGGCTTTTAATAGATGAAAAGGTAAGTTTATCAGACCTTAAGGGAACATTTGATGTTATTGCTAAGAAACTATTTGGAGAGGATTGCAAAACTCGCTTTAGACCTAGTTATTATCCGTTTACAGAGCCTTCTGTTGAAACTGATATTTCTTGCTTTAATTGTCACGGAAAAGGTTGTTCTATATGTAAAAACACAGGTTGGATAACTGTTGCTGGAGCAGGTATGGTAAATCCTAAAGTGTTAGAAGATTGCGGATATGATCCTAAAAAATGGCAAGGATTTGCATTTGGATTTGGAGCAGAGCGTCTTGCAATGTTAAAATACGGAATAAATGATATTAGAGCATTTTACAACACTGATTTAAGAGAACTTAAAAATTTTGATAGAAGGACTGGTGAATAAATATGATAAGTATGAACTGGGTTTCGGATTACGTTGATATAGCTGGTGAAGATTTAAAGGAATTGGCCGTTAAAATAACTAAATCTGGCGTAAACGTTGAAAAAGTTATTACAAATAAAATTGATAACTTAGTGGTAGGCCAAATAAAAAAAGTAACTAAACATCCTGATAGTGACCACTTAAATTTATGTATGGTAGATACTGGAAATGACGTAGTACAAATAGTATGTGGTGCAAGTAACGTAAAAGAAGGATTAAAGGTAATAGTTGCACTTCCAGGTGCAGTTTTACCAGGTAATTTTGAAATAAAAAAAGGAAAAATAAGAGGCGAAGAATCAAACGGCATGATATGTGCATTATTTGAGCTAGGCCTAGAAGAAAAAACAGAAGAAACTTATGCTAAGGGAATTACTGAATTAGCAAGTGATGCAGAAGTTGGAACAGATCCACTAGCATACTTAGGGTTAGATGATACGGTATATGAACTTGATATTCATAAGCACCGTAATAATGACTGTTTCTATCACATTGGTTTTGCCTATATCGTTGCATCAGTTTTAAATAAAAAGGTAACACTTCCATCTATAGAGTTACATGAAATAAAAGAAGATGTTAACGATTACTTTAAGCTAGATGTAAAAACAGATGCTTGCCCTTATTACACTGCTAAAATGGTAAGAGGTGTAAAAATAGGTGAGTCACCAGATTTCATTAAGAAAAGACTAATTTCTGCAGGAATGAGACCTATAAATAACGTTGTTGATATATCTAATTACGTAATGCTTGAATACGGACAACCTCTTCACTTTTTCGATAAAGATAAATTAGGTAATAAAATACTTGTTAGAATGGCTAATGATAACGAACCGATAAAGACACTTGATGGAAAAGAGAGGGTTTTGACTTCTAACGATATTGTTATAACAGATGGAGTAAAACCAGTTGCAATCGCAGGTGTTATGGGAGCTGAAAACACTGATGTTGATGATAACACTAAAAATATTTTAATAGAAAGCGCAATATTTGATGCTTACAAAATAAGAAATACTTCAGGTAAACTAAACTTAAGAAGTGAAGCATCGATAAGATATGGTAAAGGTTTAAATTATGAATATACACTTGACGCCATAAATAGAGCTTGCTCATTGCTTGAAAAATATGCTTCTGGTGAAGTATTAAGCGGAATAGTTATGCATGATAAAGTAGATAAAACACCTAAAATAGTAGAGTTTGAAAGCAATGAAATAAACGATATCTTAGGAATAAAAGTTTCTGATAGTGATATGGAAAAAGAACTTGATAGATTAGGTTTTACATATGAATATAAAGATGGAAAGTTTAAATGTACTATTCCTCCAAGAAGACTAGATGTTGATCCAAGGGTAAATGATATTGCAGAAGAAATAGGTAAATTATACGGATATCATAACTTAGTTTCAACACTACCAAATTGCAAGACAAAACAAGGAAAATATGTTGGTGATGTGTTAATTAGAAAAACTATTTCTAAAAGACTTAGAGCACTTGGCCTTAATGAAGTTAAAACATACACTTTAACATCAGAAGAAATGGCTAAAAAGTTTAAATATGAAGATAAGGAAAACAAATATTTACCAAACCCAATGAGTAGTGATAAATCCGTTATTAGAACAAGTATTCTTCCATCACTTATGAATACTTATGCTTATAATAAAAAGCGTCACGTAGATGACATTAACATTTATGAAATTGCTAAAACTTATGATGTAAATTATGAAGAAGATACAAAAATCGCAATGCTAATGAGTGGTTGTTATGTACAAAATAGTTGGAATAACAATAACGTAAAGGCCAATTTCTATTTAGTAAAGGGTATTATAGAAAACCTTTTAGATTTTCTAGGCTTTAAAAATAGATATAGCTATGAAGTATTAGAAAATGATGACTTCCATCCAGGCATGAGCGCTAAAGTATTAATAGATAGAGAAGTAGTCGGTGTATTTGGAAGAGTTCATCCAATGACAAATAAAGATGAAATATATGTATGTGAACTTTCTATGACTAAATTAATGAAACCGGTTAAACCACTCAAGTTTAAGGAAGCTCCTAAATATCCAGAGGTTGTAAAAGACGTAGCATTTATTGTTAATAAGGATATTACTTGTGAAATGATAGAAAAAGTCATTAAAAAAGCTGGCGGAAGACTTCTTAAAGACATAAAGGTATTTGATGTTTATACTGGTGATAAAGTAGGAGAAGATGAAAAACAAATAGCATATTCATTAACGTTTAACGCAGAAGATAGAACTTTAACAGAAGAAGAAGTAATGCAAAAATTTAATGAAATAATAAAAAAAGTTACTGAAACAGTTCCAGCAACTTTAAGAGATAACTAATTTAACTGAGCTTTTAGAATTTCTAAAAGTTCTTTTTTTAATTCGTCTTTAGCATTTTTCCATATTAGTTCCATAAATACTCCAAGACCAGGCAACGCCTCTTCTAATCCTTCTTTAATAGTATCATTTATGGATTCTTCTATTTCGCTTTCGTTATCTCCTTTAAAATTATCTATAATGTATTTTCTTATGCTTACGTCTTTCATGTGAACCATCCTTTCAGTTTAGTTTTAGCATATGCTTTACATTTTATACATCATTTTATTGATAAAGTTTAATTAAAATTATATAATTAAGTAAAATAAAGGAGGAATTAAAAATGAATGAAAGTTATTATGCAGGTACTTCATATGGAGTATCAACTACATCAGGATTAACTGGTGCACTTGCAGCGATGGGATTATTTTTTTGGGTTTTGTCTATGGCACTAAGTGTTTTGATGATTATATCATTATGGAAAATATTTAAGAAGGCCGGAAAACCAGGTTGGGCATCCATAATTCCAATATATAACATATATATTATGTGTGAGATAGCAGAAAAAGAGTGGTGGTATGTTTTATTATCATGTGTTCCATTTGCAAATATATATGCAATGATAGTTTTATATAATGGTATGGCAAAGAGATTTGGAAAAAGCGGAGGATTTGTTGCTGGTATGATCTTGTTGCCGATAATATTTTTCCCAATGCTAGCGTTTGGAAAGGATGCGGCTATAGTTAACAATCAATCAAATACTTCAAATGAAAATAATATGGCAGATAATACGTTAGGTGCGAATGCTGCTGCAGTACCTAATATGAATGGACAGACTATGACGTCAAACGAAATGGTTACACCAAATAATCCGGTTATGAGTAACCCAGTAGGTAACGTACCTTTTGGCAACACTAGCGTGGAATCAGGTTTAAATTCACAAAATAATGAAAGTGTTCAAAATAATCATAATATTTCTGCAATTGATGGATCTGTTATGCCTAAATCAAATGATAATGTAGCTCCAACGTTTGATAACGTAGCACATGATAATGTTCAAACGCCTGTTATGCCAAATACTATGGAGGCAGCACAAAATGTAAATGTAGGGCAGAATATAGGGCAATCTTTAGAAAACGTTCAAAATAATACGGTTATGAATGAACCTGTTATGCCTAAATCAAATGATAATGTGACATCTCCAACGTTTAATAACGTAGCGCAAGATAATGTTCAAACGCCTGTTATGCCAAATACTATGAATGCAGCACAAAATGTAAATGTAGAGCAGAATATAAGGCAATCTTTAGAAAACGTTCAAAATAATACGGTTATGAATGAACCTGTTATGCCTCAGCCAACTGATAATGTGGTTCCATCATTTGATAACGCGAATAATAACGCAAACCAAAGTATAAATGAAGAAGTTTCATCTAACGCAGAAAATACTATGAATATGTCGCCTTCTAATCAAGAAGAAATGTTAGATATTAATGACGAATCAGATGCAGCATTAGAAAATAATATAGATACTTCAAAACATACTTCATTATGGTCTAATAACAATCAAAATAATGGACAAATGTAAAAGAGCAAACAAGCTCTTTTTTCTTTTTCTAACCTTAATAAATTTCAATTTAACACTATTCATGATATAATGTACTTATAGGAGAATTGATATGAAAAAGGTAATATTAGTAGACGGAAATAATTTGTTATTTAGAAGCTATTACGCCACGGCATACCAAGGAAACTTTATGAAAAATTCTAAAGGTTTTCCGACTAATGCGCTATATGGCTTTGTTAATATGATAAATAAAATAATAAATGATGAAAAACCAGAATATATGCTTGTTGCATTTGATAAAGGAAAAACGTTTAGACATGATAAATATGAGGATTATAAAGCTGGAAGAATAGAGATGCCAAACGAATTAAAACAGCAGTTTCCAGTTGCAAAAGAAATACTTACAAATTTAGGTATTAAATGGTTTGAAATAGATAACTATGAAGCAGACGATATTGTAGGTACATTATCTAAAATGATAGACGATTGTGATGATTATAGAGGATTAATCGTAAGTAGTGACAAAGACTTGCTTCAACTTATAACTGATAAAGTTATTATGAAAATGCTTAAACCTAAAGACTATGTAATGATGACTAAAGAAACTTTCTTTGACGTATATGGTCTTACACCAGAAAAAATGATTGATATAAAAGCTCTTCAAGGAGATTCATCAGACAACATTCCTGGTGTTAAAGGAGTTGGTGAGAAAACAGCTCTTAAACTTTTGCAGGAATATGGAAGCTTAGAAGCTATTTATGACAATTTGGCATACATAAAAGGAGCTGTTGCAACCAAATTGATAAATGGAAGAGACAAAGCTTTTGAAAGCAAGGATTTGGTTACTATTTACAAAGAAGTTCCACTAGGTTTTGGACTTGAAGATACAAAAATAACAAATGGAAATTTGGAATCCTTAAAGAAAATGTATGAAAATCTTGAGTTTTATTCCTTTCTAAAAAACATGAAAGTTCAAAAAAGTCACGAGAAACTTTTGATAAATGAAATAGAAGATGTAAATGAGTTGGAAAACTTAAAATCTCCAGTTTCATTTTATATAGAAATAGACAAAACAAACTATCATTTAGGACAAATACTTGGAATGTCTGTTTATGATGGTAATACGGTTTATTACATAAAAAAAGATCTTGTAGTAAGTGCAATCAAGAAGATATCAAAAGTAGAAAAATACACATACGATTTAAAGAAACACTACGTTTTACTAAAAAAACTTGGCTATCAAGTGGATAATGTTTCATTTGACCCAATGATTGCGGCTTATCTTCTAAACTATAACGTTAAAGATGACATCGCATATTTGGCAAATCAGTTTGGATATGACATACCATTTTATGAGATTATAAGTAAGACAAAAGTAATTGATGAAAATAAAGTAAAAGAACTTGTGTGTGCAAAAGCAAGGTTTATCTACGAAGTAAAAAACGAGCTTGAAGAAGAGATGAAAAAAGAAGATTGCACATACTTATTTGAAAAAATTGAGATGCCACTTTCAATTGTTTTAGGTGATATGGAATATGTTGGAATAAGAGTAGATAAGTCTGTCCTTAATAGTATGAACACCGAAATTGAAGGAAGAATTAAAGAAATAAGTGAAAAAATATACGAACTTGCAGGTGAAAAGTTTAATATATCATCTCCAAGACAACTAGGTGAAATACTATTTGTTAAACTAGAGATTGGTAAGGGAAAGAAAACAAAAAACGGTTATTCAACCGATAAATCAATTTTGGAAAAATATAGTGATAGACACCCAATTGTTCCTTTAGTGTTAGAACACAGGATGCTAACAAAACTTCAAAGTACTTACACAATTGGTTTGGAAGGAAATATTTTACAAGATGGTAAGATTCATACGATATATACACAAACACTTACAAGAACAGGAAGACTATCATCTGTTGAACCTAATTTACAAAATATTCCTATTAGAACAACTTACGGCAAACTTATAAGAAAAGCATTTGTTCCTGAAGAAAATTCAGTTTTATTATCAAGCGATTATTCACAAATAGAATTACGTGTTTTCGCTCACTTTTCAAAAGTGCCAAACTGGATAGAAGCTTTTAAAAATGATATGGATATTCATACGCGCACCGCGATGGACATTTTTGACGTAGGAAAAGATGAGGTAACTCCTCTTATGAGAAGGCAAGCTAAAGCAGTTAATTTTGGAATTTTATACGGAATTAGTAGTTTCGGACTTGCTGAAGATTTGAAGATATCAGTTAAAGAAGCTAAGGCTTTCATCGATAAATATTTCGAAACTTATAATGGTACTAAACTATATATGGATAGTGTTGTTAAAGATGCTTATGAAAAGGGTTATGTTACAACAATAATGAATAGAAAACGAAGAATTGATGAACTTAATAATACTAATTATATGATAAGACAGCAGGGTGAGAGAATGGCTTTAAACACACCAATTCAAGGCTCTAGTGCCGATATTTTGAAAAAAGCAATGATTGATATTTATAACGAATTTAATGAGAAAAAGCTTAAGAGTAAAATGCTTTTACAGGTGCACGATGAACTTATTTTTAATGTTTTAAAAGATGAAGAAGATGTGGTAAAGGAAATCGTAGACAGATGCATGGATGACGCATATAAATTAGATGTACCACTTAAGGTAGATATTGAAACCGGCGATAATTGGTATGATGCAAAATAAATAAAAAAGGTGGGGTTTAGATGCCTGAATTAGCAGAGGTTGAAACAACTAAAAGAGATTTAAAAAAGATTTTAATAGGTAAAAGAATTTGTAAGGTAGAAGTATTTTTAGATAAAATAGTTTATAATAAAAAAGATGAGTTTATTAAAAGTTCAGAAGGACAAACGGTTTTGGATGTAAAAAGAAGAGGAAAGTGGCTTTTATTTGAACTTGATTCGAATTACATAATAATTCATTTTAGAATGGAAGGAAGATTTTATCTATTACCTCTTAATGAGAAGAGGGATAAACATGATTATGTTATTTTCTATTTTGATGATTTTTCTCTTCACTTTAATGATCCAAGGTTGTTTGGAAAAATGGAAATTATTAAAAAAGATGATTTAGAAAAATTCTTTCTAGATAAAAAATTAGGACTTGAGTATACTGATTCTAATTTAACCCCAGAGTACTTGAAGGGAAAGTTTAAAACCCATCACACTGATATTAAAAAAATGCTTTTAGACCAGAGCTACGTGACTGGGATTGGCAATATTTATGCTGATGAAATATTATTTGCTTCCAAAATTAATCCGAAGAGTTATGCGGATAGACTTACTAAGCCAAAATTAAAGGAAATAATTGATAATACTAAGAAAGTATTTGAACACTCATTAAAATATAAGGGAACTTATCCAAATATAGATGGTAAGAGAGGTACTTTTGAAGAACATCTTATGGTTCATAAAAGACAAGGTGAGAAGTGTTATAATTGTGGTAGCATTATAATAAAGGAAAAGGTTGGTGGCAGAGGAACATATTATTGCTCTAAGTGCCAGAAAAAATATTAATAGTTGATATATATATTAATTAAATATCATTTATAATTTTTTTGCTTTTCTTTGAAAAATCATTTTAAATGAAAGAACATAAGTGTAAAGAAATTTGACATTTCTTGTCGTTTATGCTATAATACTGCTACCAATTGGGTAATATGCATAAATGATGATATTCCAATTAGATGAAGGGGGTTAAATTATGAAAGGATCTTATATTTTTGAATACTTAAATGAAAATGAGTTCAAAAAACTTGAACGTTCTGTTAAGAAGTATAATATGCTTGCTTATAAAAAATTAGTATTCGAATTTTATCCTGAAATGAAGGAAGGAAACTTTTTAGGTAAATTAGTTAGTGTAAATAGTAAAGAAAACACAAAGAATTATGAATTAAAGTTACCAACCGACGACTTATTTATTAGGGTACATGGGGAGATAGTTTTGCATTATTCTGTATGTGAAAATTCTCATACAATAATTCTTGAAACCATTACTCCAGAATCTTTATTATCGGAAGGTCATAGACAAGAACTTCAAGCTTATAAGGGTGTAATGATATCAAAAGCCAACAGAGATAAGGATAAGTTTAAGATTGATTTATTAAATATGTTACAAAACGGCGAGTAATCGTCGTTTTTTTGTTAAAAAAATTAATTTTTTTATCTAATCATATTGATTAACTTAAAAGAATATGATAATATATAAAAGCAATGAGAAAATTATATGGACCCTTAGCTCAGTTGGTTAGAGCATCCGGCTCATAACCGGGCGGTCGTAGGTTCGAGTCCTACAGGGTCCACCACTAAGTGCGGGTATGGCGAAATTGGCAGACGCGCTAGACTTAGGATCTAGTGGAGTAATCCGTGGGGGTTCAAGTCCCTTTACCCGCACCATTAAGAATTAGAACATCAGAGCAATCTGATGTTTTTTTAGTGGTGGAACGAACCTACGACCAATAAAAATTATTAAAATTAATAATTTTCATAAAATTCGACTTTTTTTGCTCTAACCAACTGGTAATATAACACCTAAAAAAAGGAGATTCATTATGAGACAAGAATTTTTTAAAATAATAGAAGAATTTTTAAAACTTAATGAAAGGGGATACGTAGAAAGCATTAGTAAAGAAAAAAACTCTTGCGGTTTAACCTTAGAACATCTACTTGGAAAAGAACCGGATAGTATGTTCTTTCCGGATTATAATGGCGTAGAACTTAAAACCACCACTAGATTTAGCAGATACAATATAAATCTTTTTTCATTAACTTTTGACGGCCCTAGTTTATTTGAGAGTAACTATATGCTGGAAACGTATGGAAAAATAGATAATTTATTACCTCAAAAAAAGACTTTATATGCAAATTTAAAATTAAACCAAAAAGTACTCGTTAATGAAAAATATTATTTTGAATTAAAAATTGACTATGAAGGTGAAAAAATTTTTATAAAAATATATGACATAAACATGAACTTCATAGAAGATAGGTGTTTTATCTATTTTAATACCATAAAGAGCCGCGCACAAGTGAAACTAGACAGGCTAGCACTTATATATGCAAGTAAAAAGAAAACCGAAGATAATTTATTTTACAGATATTACAAAATAAAATGTCTTAAGTATAAAGGATTTGAACAGTTTTTAAAGTCTTTAGAAGATGGAACTGTTAAGCTAGATATTATGTTAAGGTCTGTAAAAAATGAAGATAAAGTTTCCAAAAGAGGTAATAAAAACATGAACTTTTCGTTAGTTAAAACCAGAATAAATAGATTATTTGATAACGTTTTCACATACGAAGATTAAAGTTTTGGTTGTAAAACTTATACAATGTTAGTATAATATAAATGAAGATATGGAGTTGATTTATATGTTGGTTGCAAATATAACTAAATGGATTACGTTAATAGCAATTATTGCACTTGTCATTTTTGTTATAAAAACTGGGATGAAAATAGTAAACATTCTAATAATGGTTCTTATGCTTGCTTTTGTATGGTATTCATTTTTTACAGAAGAAGGTTGTGCAAGGTTTTCTGTAGCTTTATCTGGGCATCCTTTGATAGCTTATACAACTGGTATGGAAAGGCAAGATGATATTTCAACTAATGATACTACTTATTATAAAACGACCAAAGACGTTGTTATAAACGGAAAAAAGCAAGAATACGTTAAGTGTTATACAAAATGGATTATTAGGATACCAAATGTTGGAGATATGACTAATTAAAGTCGTATCTTTTCTTTTGTATAATTTTTTTTTAACGATAATGAAAGAAATTAAAAAATATAGAACCACTAAAGTTAATCTTATTTTACTAACATTATTAAAAAAGTTATTGCTATTTAGATGTAATTGTAGTAAAATATTATTGCATTTGGATGCTTAGCTCAGTTGGTTAGAGCACTTGCCTTACAAGCAAGGGGTCATAGGTTCGAGTCCTATAGCGTCCACCATTTTAAAAAAAAGTATTTTCAAAACTAAAAAAATGTGTTATAATGAATTAGTAGTTTTCAAATGGACTGTTAGCTCAGTTGGTAGAGCAACTGACTCTTAATCAGTGGGTCTAGGGTTCGAATCCCTAACAGTCCACCATTTAAAGAAATAAGCAAGCTTTACTTAAAGGCTTGTTTTTTTGTTTAATCAAAACCCCTAGACCCACTATTACATTTCAGCTTAAACTATTTTTCTAATCGAATAATTTAGTTGCTCTCCAACTGTAAAAATAAATTGTATCTTTTTTAAAAATATGTTATTATTTTTATAGTATATGGAGGATAATGTTATGGCTTACATAGATTTAGTTGTGCTAATTGTTTTGTT
Source organism: Clostridium sp. CAG:594 (assembly GCA_000434835.1). Lineage (GTDB taxonomy): Bacteria > Bacillota_I > Bacilli_A > RF39 > UBA660 > Aphodocola. The sequence goes on along the minus strand of FR881467.1, from coordinate 18,782 downwards.
AGTATTTGTTATAATATATTCAAAAAGGTTTCAAACTTATATGTTTGGATTTGGAATGATAGATATTTTATTTAGAATTCTTAACTTAATAAATGGATTTATTCCAATAAAAGAGATAAAAAATTTTATAAATACATATATTCCAGCATCAATTCCGTCTGTTATAAATCATTATACAACGGGAATTTTTAACACCGTATTAATATGGGTATACATAGTTATAATGGCCGTTTTCTTATATTATATTGTAAGAGTATTTGTAAAGCGAAAAAAGATATAATATGCATAATTTAATTTTACACTAACCACCAAAAGTTAGTGTTTTTTAAACCTTATTTTGTTATAATAAATAGGTACATCATATGAGTGGAGGAATAAAAATGAACGAAAGCATTGTAAAAGAAATAAGTACAAATTTAAACATAACTGAAAATCAGGTAAATGTAACCCTTCAAATGTTAAGTGAAGGAAATACCATACCTTTTATCGCAAGATATAGAAAAGATAAAACAGGTGGCCTTAGTGAAGAAGAAATAAAAGTAATTGGTGATGCTTACGATTATCAAGTAAACTTACTTAAAAGAAAAGAAGACGTAATAAGGCTAATTGATGAAAAGGGACTTTTAACTGACGAATTAAAATCACAAATAACAAATGCTACAAAATTAGTTGAAGTAGAAGACCTTTATAGACCGTACAAAGAAAAGAAGAAAACCAAAGCAACAGAGGCAATTAAAAACGGACTTGAACCACTAGCTAAAATGATTATGTCTTGTCCTTCAAATGGTGATATTAAAAAATTATCCGAAAAATTTATTAATGAAAACGTAAAAGATGAAACAAGTGCATTAGAAGGTGCTAAATACATAATAGCCGAATGGATAAGTGACAATGCAAGTTTCAGAAAATACATAAGATCAAACATGTATAAATATGGCACATTAGTTACTAAAATTAAGAAAAATGCTAAAGATGAAAACAAAACATATGAGATGTATTATGACTATAGTGAAGCCGTAAGCAAAATAAAACCACACAGAATACTTGCTATTAATAGAGCTGAAAAAGAAAACGTAATAACTGTTAAAATAGATGTAAATGAAGAAAAAATAATAGAATATTTAGAAAAGAAGAATATAAAAAACGAAAAGAGTTTTTGTGCTTCGTATATAAAAGAGGCGATAGAAGATAGTTATAAAAGACTTATTTTTCCTTCAGTTCAAAGAGAAATTAGAAGCGATTTAACTGAAAAAGGAACGGATTCTGCGATTGATAACTTTGGAAAGAACCTAGAAGCATTATTGCTTACTCCGCCTATGAAAGAAAAAGTTGTTCTTGCTTTTGACCCAGGATTCGTTAATGGCTGCAAAATTGCGGTTATCTCAAAAACAGGTGATTATTTAGACTCTTGCGTAATAAAGCCATTCTTAAAAAACATTAATGAAGAAAGCATAAAAAAATGTAAACTCGAGATTTTGGCATTAATTAAAAAATACAATGTCGATGTAATAGCAATTGGAAACGGAACAGCATCACGTGAATCTGAAAAATTCTGCGCAGACTTAATTAGAGAATACAACGTTCCTTGTAAGTACGTGATCGTATCAGAAGCAGGGGCATCAATTTATAGTGCATCTCCTATTGCGATAGAAGAGTTTCCAGATTTAGCGGTTGAAAAAAGAAGTGCCGTATCAATTGGTAGACGTCTTCAAGACCCATTATCAGAGCTTGTTAAAGTACCTCCAGAAGGTATTGGAGTTGGGTTATATCAGCACGATGTGGCAGGTAAAAAGCTATCTGAAAGTTTAGATTTTGTTGTATCAAAGGCAGTTAATAGTGTGGGTGTAAACATTAATACTGCATCACCATCTTTATTGAAATATGTATCTGGAATTAAGAAAAATAACATTGATAAAATACTTTCGTACAGAAAGGCAAACGGAAAGATTTCATCTAGGGAAGAAATTAAGAAAAAGAAACTTTTAAGTGACAAAGTATATGAACAAGCAATTGGTTTTTTACGAATACCTGAAGGTGAAAACATACTTGATGCAACAAGCATTCACCCAGAAAGTTATGATATTACGCTTTCATTATTAAAAAGTTTAGGATTTGATGTAAAAGACGTTGGAACGCATGCTTTATCTGATAAACTTTCTTCATTAGATATAGAAAAATATGCTAGTATGTTAGGTACTGATGTATATACTTTAAGTGATGTTGTATCAAGTCTTCAAAAACCAAACAGGGATCCTAGGGACGATTATGCACAACCTATTTTAAAGAGTGATGTTTTATCCATTGACGATTTAAGCATAGGCATGAAACTTCAAGGAACCGTAAGAAACGTTGTTGATTTTGGGGCATTTATTGATATTGGACTTCATAATGATGGTTTAGTTCACATCTCTAAAATTTCTAAAGATTACATTAAGCATCCATCTGATTTATTAAGCGTAGGTGACATAGTAGATTGTTACGTAATAGCGATTGATAAAGATAAAGAAAAAGTGTCATTATCACTAATAAAAGAATAAATTAAAAGAACTAGTAAATGGAATTGTTTTTAATATAAACTTTTCCACTATTATCTAGTTCTTTTTCTTTTTCATAATCATTTTTAATTCTTATGTATATATCTTTTATTTCTTCTTTTGAGTAGCTGGCCTTAATTAAATCATATTTTTCTAAGTAACTTGTAAGTGGCACTGCACTTATAATGTCAGGCCCGGTTTCTACCCAGTATGTTTTATCTTCTTTGTTATACAAAACAGCGTATGCTTTATAATCTTCTTTTAAAACGTCGGTGTAATAATACTCTGTAACATCGGATGATTTTTTTGATAAAATTGTTCTTTTTGTAATTTTTATTTCCGTTTTTTCACCATCCAATGTTTCTATAACATACCAATTAAAATCATTCATTTTATCAAATGTCACAAAGTTATTTAAATCTGAATCTGAGTAAGAAAAGCTTACTTCGTTTTTATCCATAACGTTCGTATTTGAGCAGGCCGTAAAGAGCATCATAGCACTCATTGTTAAACTTCCGATTCTTATGTATGTTTTTTTCTTCATAAAATCGCTTCCTTATATAAAATTAGCATAATGATTATATATTTAAATATATTAAATTGTCAATAAAAAATTAATTTTATTTGTTGACAAAAGGCAATAAATGAGTATTATATTTTTGCAGGAGATATAACTATGGAAAACAAAGTGAATTATTAAAAAAGAAAATACCAGAATATAAAGAAGAATTACTTGGAATGGTTAAAAAGATTTTATATTTAAGGTCTAATGAGTAAAAGAAAAATAGGAATGAGTAAATTTTGTTTTATATAATGATTGAGATTAGAATTAAAACTTCTAATCTTTTTCTATTCGTGATATAATAATTTTAATAACAGGAGGAATTATTAATGAAAAAAGATGTAGTAGAAGCAATAATAGAAATACCTTTTAGATCTCGTAATAAGTACGAGGTAGATCATGATACTAAAAGGATAAAATTGGATAGAGTTTTATATTCAGCGATGGGTTATCCAGCAGAATATGGTTTTTTAGAAAATACATTAGCACTTGATGGAGATCCACTTGATATATTAGTAATAGGTACAGAACCAACATATCCAGGATGCGTAGTTCCAGCAAGAGTAATTGGATATTTAGAAGCAATTGATAATGGATTTGAAGATTATAAGTTAATATCAGTTGTTGATGTTGACCCAAGATATAACGAGGTTAATAGATTAGAAGATTTATCTCCATTTATATTAGATGAGATAAAAAACTTCTTTGAAAATTATAAAACTCTTCAAAAGATAGAAGTAAAGGTAGGAAAATACCATAATAAAGAAGATGCTTTAGAATTAATTGAGGCTTGTAAAAAAAGATATAAAGATGAAAAGGAGAATAAATAATGGAAAAGAAAACATCTATTATAATTGCTGTAGTAATATTTTTGATAGCAGCTTTAGTAGCAGGTTTTTATGAACTTATGATAGATAAGGATATTGAGGAGAATATTGATGAAAAAACAACAAGCATAAAAGAAACTAAAAACACGGAAGAAAAACAAGATAAAAAGGATGATGGAATGATGGACGGAGTAACACTTAATTATCAATCTTCTATAAGAATAGAAAAAAATAATGAAATCATTTATTTTGATCCATATAAAATTACGGATTCTAAAAATGATGCAAACTATATATTCATAACACATTCACATTATGATCATTTTTCTAAAGAAGATATAAAGAAGGTTATGAATGATAATACTAAGTTTGTAGTTACAAGTGATATTGAAAGTGATATTAAGGCACTTGGTGTAAGTGATAGTAACATACTTGTTACATATCCTAATGAAACACACGAAATAGGAGACTTAACATTTGATGCAATTCCTTCATACAACATAAGTAAGTCTTATCATAAAAAATCATATAATTGGGTTGGATATAACGTTGTAATTGATGGAACTTCATATTTTACAGTAGGTGATAGTGATGTAACAGATGAACTTAAAAATGTAAAATGTGATGTTATATTTGTTCCGGTAGGTGGTACTTATACAATGACTGATAGTGAAGCATCTAAATTAGTAAATGAGATAAAGCCTAAGTATGCAGTTCCAGTTCATTATGGTGAAGTTGGATCAGATAAAAACGCATCTAATTTCGTTAGTCAGTTAGATAGCGATATAAAAGGTATTATATTAAAGTAGTATTATGAATAAGATTGATGAAAAGAAGAAAAAGCTGAAAACGTTTAACGTTAAAAAAGACATAAAAAGAGCTTTAAAAAACGGTGCATTTATAATGCTTTTAGCACTTGCAGTAGAAGCTTTTACTTTTAAAGAACCATATTCTATTGTAACAGGATTATTTTTACTTAGTTTTTCTTTTGTCTTTTTTCCGTTTCTTGATAAACTGTTATCTTTAATGAAAATAGAGTTTAATTTTGCAAATAAATTATTTATCGTAATAACATCTTTAGTTATCGCAGCTTATTCTATTAAACCTGAAGAAGATAATTTTCTTAAATGTATTTTACCAGGTTTAGAAATTATTTTAACTTGGATAGTTACCATGATATATAAAAAAATAAAGTGTAATAAATATAGTTTACGAAAGTAAATTATATTTTTTTTTAAAATTTTTAAAAAACAGTTGACAAACTCATCTGTTATTAATATAATGTTAGTAACAGATGAGAAAAAAGTCTGAATTATTTTTAAACTATGTTATTAATAAAATGATAATAACATAAGAAAGGAGAAATTATGAAGAAAGTAGAAGATATTGAAAAAATGTTAATTGTTGTTGATATGGTTAATGGTTTTACAAAGGAAGGAGTTATGCATACACCTTATATGAAAGCATTAATACCAGAGATAGAAAGCCTGATAGAAAAATTCATAAAAAATGATGATAAAGTAATTTTTATAAAAGAATCTCACCATAAAAATAGTAAGGAATTTTTAAAATTTCCTGAACATTGTATAGAAGGTACTAGTGAAGCGTTAATCGTAGATGAATTTTATAGGTACGTAGATGAAGATAACGTTTATAAGAAAAATTCAACATCAGCTATTTTTGCTCCTAATTTTATGAGTGATATAAGTGGTATGAAAAACTTAAAGGAAGTGGTGTTAGCTGGAGGATGTACTGATATATGTGTTATGAATCTTGCCATACCGCTTGTAAATTACTTTGATGAAAATGATATGAATGTTAAAGTTGTAGTACCAACTAATGTTTGTGATACTTATGATGCTATAAATCATAACAGAGATGAGTATAACAGTATGGCTTATAAATTTATGGGTCAAGCTGGCGTAAAAATATTAAAAAAATATAAATAGTAAGGACCCCAAATAGGTCTTAAAAAAATACAAATTGTTATTAATAAAATATTAAAAAGAGAGGATGGTAATAATGAAAAATAATAACGAAACTATGGTGACTGATTTTTATGAACTTACAATGTCACAAACTTATTTTGAAAATGGAAAGAAAGATGACATAGCATACTTTGATGTGTTTTTTAGAACAAATCCATTTAAAGGTGGGTACACTATATCAAATGGTCTAGATAACATAATAGAGCATATTAAAAACTTTAAATTCACTGATGAAGACATAGACTATTTAAGAAAGGAAGGTCTTAGTGAAGAATTCTTAAAATACCTTAAGAATTTGAAATTTACGGGTGATATAAGTGCTGTTTTAGATGGTACTCCAGTATTTCCAAATGAACCAGTAATTACGGTTAGAGCTCCTATAATAGAAGCACAAATAATTGAAACAGCAATACTATCACACTTCAATCATGCATCTTTAGTTACAACTGCTGCGAAAAGAATTACAAACGAAGCTAAAAACATTCCAGTAATGGAGTTTGGAGCAAGAAGAGCAAGAGGTACATCATCAGCTAACGAAGCAAGTAAGTATGCATACATCGGAGGATGTGTTGGAACGTCAAACGTATATGCTGCTAAAGAGTATAACATCCCAGCAATGGGAACAATGGCACATAGTATGATTGAGGCTTTTGATACGGAATATGAAGCGTTTATGGCATATGCTAAAAGTAATCCTGATAACTGTGTATTCTTAGTCGATACTTATGATACTTTAAAAAGCGGTATTCCAAATGCAATTCGTGTAGCAAAAGAGTATTTAATACCTAATGGTTATAAATTAAAAGGAATAAGAATAGATTCTGGGGACTTAATTTATTTATCAAAAGCAGCTAGAGAAATGCTTGATGATGCTGGCTTTAATGATGCAAAGATTTGTTTATCTAATGGTCTTGATGAATATAGTATAAAAGATTACTTAAATAAAGGAGCAAAAATAGATTCTATTGGTGCTGGAGATAATATTGCGGCAGCAAAGGAAAGAGTAGGCGGCGTATATAAATTGGTTGCAATAGAAAAAGATGGAAAAATATTACCAAGAGTAAAAGTGTCTGGAGACACGATTAAAACTACTAACCCTGGATACAAGAAGGTATATAGGTTTTATGATACTGATACACACAAGGTTTTAGGAGATGTAATAGCAACAAGTGATGAGAAAATTCCTCTTGATAAATATATTTTAGTTAGTGATAAGGATCCATGGAAGAAAACGGAAATTGAAGATTATTACGTAAGAGAATTACAGGTTCCAATATTTAAAGATGGTAAGTTAGTTTATAACACTCCTAGCATAGAAGAAAGAAAAAGATATTGTGATAGTGAGTTTGAAACTTTAACTGATAGAATAACTGACGTTTCTAATCCTCATACATATTATGTTGATTTAAGTGAAAAGGAACGAGAGTTAAAAGAGTATATGCTTTATGATGCAACTAGAAAAGTTAGTGAAGCCGCAATAGAAAATAGTGGATATGCTAAAGGTTTAGGAGGTAAAAAATGAGAGAAGAAAAAATAGAAGAGTTAGAAAAAATAATTGACAGTTTAAAAACAATAAAAAAAGAAAAACTTACTAAAGAACCTAGATTCATCAAAAGTGAAGTTTACAGGTGCCATTTAAATAACGATAAAACAATAACTAGAGAAAAGATACTTAAAAATAATAAAGATGGCAGTGCTGCAATAATACTACCTGTTACATCTGATAATAACGTTGTATTAACCATTGAACCTAGAGTGTTTTCTAAAAGAACTGTTGGGATAGGTGTTCCAGCTGGATATATAGAAGATGGTGAAGATTCTTATGTTGCTGCATTAAGGGAGTTAGAAGAAGAAACAGGCTTAGTTCCAGATAAGTTAACTAATATGGGTGGTTTTTATCAGGATATGGGATGTTCTTCAGCATATAACGAGACGTTTCTTGCAACTGGGTGCAAGTGGCTTAAAAATCAAAACCTAGATGAAAGCGAATATATAAAGTACTTTGAATGTACATACGATGAGGCCCTAGAACTTGTTGATATGAATTACATTGAAGGTTGTAACGCGGTAATCGCACTTAATAAAGCAAAAAAATATATAAAGAAGGGAAAATAAAAAGATGAAAAAAGAATTTGACGTTAAAAGAGAAACGGATAACGTAATTAAGTTTATTAGAAACTATTATAAGGAAAATAATTTGAAAGGTGCCGTTATTGGTATTTCAGGTGGTAAAGATAGCGCTGTTGTATCAGCATTATTTACAAAAGCACTAGGAAAGGAAAATGTGTTAGGAGTTACAATGCCTTGCCATTCGAATAAAGAAGATAAGTCTGACGCAAAATTAATTAGCGACTATTATGGATTCGAACTAGTTAACATGGATATTACAAGTACCTTTGATGCATTAAAAAAGGAAGCAGATAAATTAGGAAAATTTAATAGTGATGAAACTAAAAACAGTGATATAAATGCTAAACCAAGACTTAGAATGACTACTTTATATTATTTGGCAGCACTTTATACAAGCATAAAAGGAAAACCATATATAGTTGCGGGTACTTCAAATAAATGTGAATTATACGTTGGATACTTTACTAAAGGTGGGGATTCAGTTCACGACATTTCACCAATTGCAGATTTTACGGTTGATGAAGTAATTAAAATTGGAAAGTATTTAAAAGTACCAGAAAAAGTGCTTTATAAAGCACCAAGTGATGGATTATCTAATCAAACTGATGAGGATAAAATAGGGGTTAAATATAGCAAAATTGCAGATTATATGGAAGATAAAAAGAAAGTTGATGAAATAACAAGAAAAAAGATAGAAAAACTTCATAATAATAATTTGCATAAATTTAACATTCCAACATATAAAAGGAGCATCTAATTATGAAAATAGGAGTATACGTAGGAAGTTTTAATCCAGTACATAAAGGACATATTAAAATAGTTAATCATTTAATTGAAAACAAATACGTAGATAAGGTTCTTATAATTCCAACTGGTAATTATTGGAATAAAAACGATCTAATAAGTATAAATGACAGAATAAATATGCTTAAGATGTATCAAAATAAAAACATCATTATAGATCAAAAACATAATAATTATACGTATACTTCTTTAATCTTTGATGACTTATCAAGGGATAATTATTATTCACTAATTATTGGAGCGGATAATATAGTAAATTTTAACAAATGGCACGATTATAAGAGCTTATTAAAGCATGAACTTATTATAATAAACAGATGCGATATAAATATTAAATGCTATGTAAAAAAATATAAAATAGAAAATTATAAAATTGTATATGATTTACCTATTTTAGATGTATCTTCTACAATGATTAGAAACATGATCAAAAATAATAAATTAAGTAAAAACAATCGTTATATAGATAACTTTGTGTTAGAATATATAAAGGAAAAAGGTTTATATAATAAATAATTTATCAAGAATGGAGACTAGTTATATGAAAAGAGTAGTAGAAAAACTAAAAGAAAATAATAAAACGATATCTTTAATGGAATCTTGCACTGGTGGTGGGGTAGCTAATGCTATTACTAATATAGAAGGTGCATCTGACGTAATTAAGTTTAGTGCGGTAACTTACTCAAATGAATACAAAATTAAGATGGGTGTATCAAAAGATGTAATAGATAAATACTCTGTTTATAGTATTCAAACAGCAAATGAAATGAGTTATAATATAGCAAAGTTTGCAAACAGTAACTTAGGAGTTGGAATTACCGGTAAATTAAACAGAGTAGATAAGAATAATCCTTACGGAGAAGATAACGTAGTATTTATTTCTATATTTGATAAAGATAATGATAAGTATTATACTTCTAAATTAATGGCTACTAAAGGTAGTAGAAAGGAAAATAAAGAGTTAGTTATAAATGAAATAATTAATATGATATTAAGTATATAATGGTGATTTAGATGAAAAAATTATGGAGTTACAAATTATTTTCAAATAATAATGAGAAGTCTTTGAAAATAACTGAACTAGCACATAATAAACTAACGGAAAATGGTTTTGTATATAAAGATAGTAACTATGATTTAGCAATTGCGATAGGTGGTGATGGTTCATTTATTAGAATGGTAAATAGTAATCATTTTTCTTCTGATACATTATACGTTGGAGTAAATGCAGGTACTTTGGGTTTTGCTCAGGAAGTAGCAATAGAAGAACTAGATGACTTTATTTTAGAGTTAAAAAATAAAACATATAAAGTGGACAACATAGGAATACAAGAAACCAGTATTTATACTAAAGATGGTAAGTATGATTATAACTCGTTAAATGAGGTTGTAATTAGGCAAGAAAATTTAAATACGTTATTGCTTAAAGTATACATAGAAGATTCTATGCTTGAAGAGTTTTCTGGAGATGGTCTTCTTATATCAACATCATTTGGTTCAACTGCATATAACTTAAGCTTAGGAGGAAGTATAGTATATAATACTTTCCATACACTTCAAATAACACCAATCGCTCCAATTAGCAATAAAAGTTATCGTAATTTAAATAGGTCGGTTATACTCCCAGATAATATGAAAGTTACATTAGAACCATCAAGAAGCAAAGATTTATTGGTAATAGTTGATGGCGAAATAAAAAAATATAGTGACGTTGATAAGATAGAAACCACTGTTAAAGATAAAAGGATTAGATGTATAAGAAGAAAAGATTATAATTTTGCTAAAAAAATAAATGAGAAGTTTTTAAAGTAGGTGCGTAATATGAAACAAAATAATATAATTAAAAGGGTTATCGAAAGATATCCCTATTTGTCTTTAAGAAAAGTTGGATTTCCATACGTAGGGAAAAGGCTAGATGACAAAGATTACTCTAGGTACGTTAAAGATGTTGCGGATGGATTTGATTTTTATGATGAGTTACTATCTAAGTATTATGATAAAAATGTTAAAGATTATAACTTTACAAGTGGAAACCCGCTTGATTATCCAGCATTTAAACCAGCACTTAATAGTATGATAAAAAGTATTTTAAGAAAAGACCTTTACAAATATCCTTACTCTGAAGGTGATGATAGAGTAAGAAAAATACTGTTAGATTACGTAGAACAAGAAGGCTTTTTTAATGATGAACCTTACTCTTATGATGATGTAGATAGTAAAGGACTATCAATACATAATATAACGCTTACGGTATCAACTTCACACGCTTTTGGACTTATTTTAGATGTTATAGCACGCCCTTATGATGTTGTTATAATGACTGGACCTAACTATGGTTTATTTGGTTTTAAGCCCGAAAGAATAAATGCTAACGTTGAAATAATTGCCTTAGAAAAAGAAGATGGATATATAATTAACCCTAATAAATTAGATAAATTTATAAAAGAAATAAATGAAAAGCTTAAAAGAAAATACACTAATTTAAGCTACACACCTAAAGTTGTTGCATATGTTAATGGAAATCCGTGTAATCCATCTGGAAAAGTAATGGGTAAAAAGAATTTAAATATTTTAAATAACTTAGTAAAAGTATGCAAAAAAAACGATGTTTTTATAATAGATGATCTTATATATAGAGATATAACTTATGATAATTCTAACATTGCAGTACCACTTGCATCTTTAAAAGGTGCATTTAAAAACACCATTTCACTATTTGGGTTATCAAAATCATATGGACTTGCATCGTTAAGAGCAGGGTTTATTGTAGCAGATGAAGTAATAATAAGAGAAGTAATAAACCGTATCTTCCAGCAGATGGATGCAGCTCCTCAAATAATAGGTGAAGCACTTATTGGGGCCTTTAATACAAGTAAAAAAAGAAATAATGCATATAAAAAATATTTTAATAAATTAAATAAAGAGTATTATTATAGATATAATTTGCTTAAGTCACTAATTATGGGGCTAAGTAGTATAGAAGATGAAAACCTAAAAAGAAAGATAAATAAAAGAGTTAGAAAAATAAATAAAGATGGCGCATTATTATTAGAAGAAGGCATAAAAGATGTAGATATAATAAATGGGTTAGAACCTGAAGCTGGCTTTTTTGTTGTAATAGATTTTACTAAATTAAAAAATAAGATGTATAAAGATTTTATGATAAAAACAGAAGAAGATTTAGTAACTTTGTTTTATTCGAAAATAAAATTAAGATTTTTAATGGGAAAATCAATTTCTTGGCCAAATAAAGATGATCTAATAGGAAGATTTACCTTTGCAAAAAGGGAAGAAGAAATAATAAACGCATTAGTTCTTATGAACGGTATAGTTAGTAAAATGAATTAGTAAAAGTGTAAAGTAATATTTACCAAAAATAGATAATAAGTAATAAATTTGCTATAATTTATTAAGAAAGGTATGTAAATTATGGAAGAAAAAGTATTAGCACTAACATATGACAATAAAATAGTTAGAATACCAAGAGAAAAATTAGAAGAGTTTAAAGAAAATCAAGCAAAAATAAAGAAATTATTAGAAGAAGGAAAGACTCAAAAAGAAGTGCTTGAGGTACTTAAAAATGACAAATAAAGAAATAGAGACCTTTAATAAAACATTTGGTATTGAAACAGTATTTTATTATGATGATAAAAGCATTTGTGGATATGAAGAAAATAATACAATATACCTAAATTTAAATAGCAAGAAAGACTTAAAAAATGTAAATATGCATGAATTATTACACTTTTTTGAAGAAACAGAAATTTTTAATAAAATAAAAGAAAGAGTAATAAAAAGGTTAAAAGAAAATAATATCTTTGATGAATTAAAAGAAGAATACGAATTAAAATACTTTGGTATATATAGTTTTGATGAAATAGAAAAAGGAATAATAGATAACGAAATAGTAATAGATGTGTTAGTAGGAGACTTTCCATACTTTAAAAAAGAAGAGTTAGAAGACTTATGTAAAGAAATACTAAAAGCAGAAAAGAAAGAAACTGATAGTAGAAGGTATCTTATATTAAATATGAATAATAATATAAGAAATATGAACTTAACAAAATGGGAAAAGATATTTGCATCAAACTATTATAAAAATAAAAATTATGATGGAATAATGCCATTATTTCCAAGCAATAATAAAGAACAAGTAATAAAAGAAGATATAGAAAAAGAACTAAATAAACTATATAATTTAGATAAAGATACTTTTAAAATAAGTTTAGATAGCCAATCACTAATAAGAGAATATGAAAGTGAATTAAAAGCATTAGAACAAAGAGGAGAAAAAGATAAGGCTAATTATATAAGAGATAATAAAATAAAGGCTTTAGAAGAATTATCTAATATTTATAGTGAAAAATTATATGAAGAATATAAACACATAGTAGACTTTATAAAAAACGCTAATTATGAAGATGCATTTAAAGCGTTAATGCTTAGAGAAACATTATTAAAAGTATATAAAAAAGATGATACTAAAGTAATAGTTAAACAAAGAAAATTAAATGAAACAATAGAAGGACATATGCTTTTAAATGAAAAAGTATTAAACGTAATATATAATAATTTAGATACATATGAAAACTTTAAAGAACTATATTATGCAGGAGTAGCAGAGTTTAATAATGTGGTAAGAGAAACATCTGAAATAACTCTTAAAAACGTAAATACATATGGAATGGGAAAATGGATTAAGTTTGATGGTAGAGCAAGTGATAACAAGAATTACGCAGAAAACGTACTAAAACTAAAGACACTAGTGCAAGATACACCATGGTGTACAAAAACACTAGCATCATCGCAGTTAGAACAAGGAGACTTTTACGTATTTATAGATAATGATAATAAACCACATATAGCGGTTAAGATGAATGGAAATGAAATAGATGAAGTAAGAGGAATAAAAAACGGAAATGCACAAGAATTAGAAGAAGAATATAGAGATGTTGCAATATCATTTTTAGAAAATAATAAAGATATTAAAAATGGAAAGAACTGGCTAGATAAAGAAGAATGGAACAAAAGATTAATAAGATATAGTAAAGAAATAGAGGATGGTACATTTAACAGTGAAGAGACTCCAAAACTCATAGAAGATTTATTGCATTCTGATTATAGAAGTCATTTTGGTACAAATTCTAATTTAGAAGAGTTAAAAAAACTTCCTAAGATAAAAAAATACTTAGCAGAATATTATAATTGTACTGAAGAAAAAATATGTGTAGGTGATTATATTCCAAAAGAAGAAACAAGATGTCCTTATAAAATAATATTAGGAAATTTAGGAAATGCAGACTTCGCTAATTCTAAAATAACAGACTTAGGAAAATTAAAAATCATAGGAGAAAATGCATTCTTTACTGATTCTAAAATAACAAACTTAGGAAAATTACAAATTATAGGCGGAGATGCAAACTTTGCTAGTTCTAAAATAACAGACCTAGGAAAATTACAAAGTATAGGAGGCTCTGCATCTTTTAGATATTCTGAAATAACAAATTTAGGCGAATTACAAAGCATAGGAGGAAATGCAGACTTCGCTAATTCTAAAATAACAACCTTAGGAGAATTACAAAATATCGGAGGAGATGCATACTTTAATACTTCTAACATAATATATTTAGGAAAATTACAAAGTATAGGAAGAACCGCATACTTTCCCTTTTCTAAAGTAACAGACTTGGGTAATATAGAATATATTGGAGGTGAAATAATGACCGACGAAAATAATAGTTACCTAAAAGAAGAATATGAAAGAAGAGTTAATGGAAAGTCTTTAAAGTAATATTTGATTATGAATTTGATAATGTGTTATAATCAGATTATATAAAAGAGGTGTTAATATGGATGGAAAAGTATATAACAGTGAAGAAATGTTTTTAAAAGATTATGATTCTAGTGTCTTTGAAAAATTATCTATGACAACTGATATATTAATTATGAGTGTATCAAACGAGGATACTGGAAATTATAGAAAGTTATCAGAAAAAAAGTTTAGTATTTTACTTGTAAAAAGAGATAATTATCCTTTTAAAGGTAAATGGTGTTTACCTGGTGGTTTTGTTGGAATTGATGAAACTTTAGATGAGGCTGCTAAAAGAGTGTTAAAAACAGAAACTAATTTAAAGGATATTTATATAGAACAATTATATACTTTTAGTGATATAAAAAG
The DNA here is from genome assembly GCA_000434835.1 of Clostridium sp. CAG:594. Classification (GTDB taxonomy): domain Bacteria; phylum Bacillota_I; class Bacilli_A; order RF39; family UBA660; genus Aphodocola. The sequence goes on along the minus strand of FR881467.1, from coordinate 3,759 downwards.
AGATCCTAGAATGCGCGTTATATCTACATCATATATGGCCTTGGTTGATAAAAATAGATTAATGGATAAGCTTAGTGACAATGCATCTTGGTTCAATGTTTTTATGTTAGAAGATGAGAAGTCATATAACGTTACATTAGATAATGGAATAGAGGAAATTAAGTTTGTAGTTGGTAAAAAGTTAAGGGATAAAACAACGGATAGATATGATTTTAACATAATAAAAAATGATAAGCTAGCTTTTGACCACCCATTAGTTATAGTAAGTGGCATTGAAAGATTAAAAAATAAAATAGAGTATACTGATATAGTATTTAATATGATGCCTAAGTATTTTACTTTAGGGGAATTGCAACAAGTATATGAAGTGATTTTAGGTAAGAAATTACTTGATCCGGCATTTAGAAGAATAATTGCAAACAAGGTAGAAAAAACAGATAAAGTTCAAACAGGTGGAGGACATAGACCATCAGCTTTATTTAGATATAAAAATAATAAGAAATAGTCTTAAAGCTTAAGACTTTTTTTATTTAAATAAATATTTGTTTGTGCTATAATATAAAAGATAAAAAAAGGAAGTGGTACTTATGAAGAAAAAGGTAGTAATAGGAATGAGTGGTGGTGTTGATTCATCAGTCGCTGCAATTATGCTTCAAAAACAAGGTTATGAAGTAATTGGACTTTTTATGCGTAACTGGGATTCTTTTGCAGATGGTGAAGTAGAAGGTGCACCAACAACTGATGAGGGAATATGTCCTCAGGAAGTTGATTATAACGATGCTAAAAAAGTATGTGACAAACTTGGAATACCACTTTATCGCAAAGACTTTATAAAAGAATATTGGGATTATGTATTTACTTACTTTCTAGATGAATTAAAAAAGGGAAGAACGCCTAATCCAGATATTATGTGTAATAAGTATATTAAGTTTGATCAGTTTGCTAAAGAAGCAGAAAAACTAGGAGCAGACTATATTGCAACAGGACATTACTGCAGGGTAAAAGATGGGCAATTAATGCGCGCTAAAGACGACAATAAAGACCAATCATACTTTTTATCACAAGTATCTAAAGAGCAACTTAAAAACGTCTTATTTCCGATAGGAGATATGATAAAGCCAGACGTTAGAAAAATAGCAGAAGAATATGATTTGGTAACAGCTAAGAAAAAAGATTCAACCGGAATATGTTTTATTGGAGAAAGAAACTTTTCTAACTTCTTAAAGAATTACTTACCAAATCAGCCAGGAGACATAGTTGATATAAAAACTGGTAAAAAAGTAGGAAGTCATATAGGACTTATGCATTATACAATAGGTCAAAGAAGAGGCCTTGATATTGGTGGAACAAAAAACAGGATGTTTGTAGTTGGTAAAGATTTAAATAAAAATATTTTGTATATAGAATCAGGTAATGATGAATATTTAATTACAACTTCTTGCGTTGTAGACCAAATAAACTGGACTTATGAAAAAAAAGAAGAAAAATGTACAGCAAAATTTAGATATAGACAAAAAGATGTTGAAGTTAGCCTAGAGTGGTTAAATGATGATGAAATATTAGTTAAGTATCCACAAGGTGTTAAATCAGTAACACCAGGACAAGCATGTGTATTTTATGATGGTGATATATGCTTAGGTGGCGGTATCATTAAAGAGGTAAGGAAAAACGGAGAGAAATTATGGTATTTATAAGCCATAATTTTTTTGTTATAAATAGTTTGTTATGATATAATTAAAAAGAGGATGATAGTTATGGAATTTATTAATCATTTAGGTTATAACTCAGTTGTTATATTAACCTTTTTCTTTATATCTTTAATAGCGCTTATACTAAATTATATAACCAAGGGTAAGAGCAATAATGTTTTATTTTCATCTTATAGAAGTAGTTTACTAAAACCACTTACTTACGTAAGATTAGTAACTCATATATTTGGTCACGCAGATTGGAACCATTTTATGAATAATTTTTTATATATTCTTCTAATTGGTCCTATGATAGAAGAAAAATATGGTAGTAAGAATTTAACCATTATGATTTTAGTAACTGCTATTATAACAGGAATAATTAACATGATTTTTACAAACAAAAAAATTCTTGGTGCAAGTGGGATTGTATTTATGCTTATAGTTCTTTCTTCATTCGTTAATATAACAACGGGAAAGGTACCAATAACACTAATTTTAATTTGCATTTTCTACGTTATAAACGAAATTATTTCAGGAATATTTAAAAAGGATGACATATCACATACTGGGCATTTAATTGGAGCTTTATGCGGATTTATATTTGGATTTTATGTGTTTAAGTAAGTTGGGAGAAAATTATGACAGAATTAAAAAGTAGGGAAGAAAGCCTTTTAAAAATTAATAAAAAATATAATAGAATGCAAAAAAAGTATGGGGATAAAAGTTTGAATGCGATTACAAATGGTGGAAAAATAAATAATCCAGATATTTGTTTTGTATTTATGAATCCGACAGGAAGGAATATAGCAAGTCAAAATACTTGGAAAGGCATAAAATCTCCTTGGATTGGTACTAAAAACATATGGAAGTTATTTCACAGCGTAGAACTTTTAAGTGATGATTTATATAATGAAATAGTAGAAAAGAAGCCAAAGGATTGGGATTATGCTTTCGCAGAGAAAGTATACCATGAAGTAGAAAATAAGAACTATTTTATAACAAACTTAGGAAAATGTACTCAAATTGATGCTAGACCTTTAACAGACGAAATTTTAGAAAGCTATTTAGAATTATTATTAAAGGAAGTTAATATAGTAAATCCTAAAATAATTATTACGTTTGGCAATCAGGTAAGTTCTATTATTTTAGATAAAAAAATATCAGTATCCGATGTTAGAAAAAAGTACTTTGAAAAAGAAATAAACGGAAAATTATATAAGATATTTCCAGTATATTATCCGGTTGGAAATGGCATTTTTAACATAGATAAAGCTATAGAAGATATAAAATGGATAATAAAAAATTATTTGTAAAGAATTGATGTTATGAAAGTGAGAGAAGAAATGAAAGAATTAATAAAACTATCTAGAGAACTAGTAGAAAATCTACTTGATGGAAATAAGAAAAAATTAGGTAAAGAGTATTATTTAATGTTTACTATTTCAAAATTTATTTTATTAAAAGAAAGTATTTTAAAAAAGGACTCTGCAAATAAAATTTTATATTTTAATAATGTTAAATATGCTAAATATATACCCGCAATATTGTCATTTGCAGACGAAATAAAGAAAAATGGTGACTATAAGATTGATAATACATCAATAATGCTAAAAGAAAATAATATTGATTCTCAAAAATTGACTGAATCATTATGGATCTTTAATAAAGTAAGAGATTCATTGGCACATGGACAATATACAATTGATTTAGAAAATGATAGTTTATTAATTAATAATGATCATTCAAATTGTGAAAATAATTCCTATAAATTAATATGTTCTATTCCTATAGAATTATTAAATTCTATCTCTTTTTATATTGAAAAAGTTGATGAAAAACCAGATGCAAAAGAATTATCTAAAGCATATAGAGAATATTTGGAAGAAATAACAGCCAATTATGATGTAGATGATAGAATATTATTTAATGATAATTACATAAATAATATTAATAAGTACTATGATAATAAGTACGATAATCTTAACAATAACTATGATAATAAGTACGATATTCTTAAAAATAACTATAATGATAAGTACTTTGGTAATAATAAATACTTGAATAATGA
>FR881466.1:64415-65016 GCA_000434835.1 Clostridium sp. CAG:594 | reverse complement strand
ATCTATATTTATTAATATTGGGTCATGTATCATATCTTTTATATCTAAACTAGTTTCTTTGTCTGTTATTAGTTTTATGTGTTTCTTATCTGCATAAGATAATCTATCAAATGATTTTGTTTTTATTTCATTTATTAATCCTCTTACGGATAAATTATTTTGAATACTTCTATTTATGTAATAATTACGTTCGTTTTCATTATCAAACTTAAGTAAATACTTATAATGTGACCATGATAAATTAGATTGGCTACACGCTGTGTAGCTTTTTCTAAACATAATATAGAATTTTCTCATGTTTTTAAGATTAGCAATCTTATATCCATTTCCGTATTCTTTAGTTAATTTTTCTGACCACTTCTTTATTAATCCGTCTCCATATTTAGCTTTTTCTTCGCCATCTTGTGCTTCGATTAAAAGCCTTCCTATTTCATAATAAGTCTTAATGGTTTCTTTATTACTTTCTAAGTATCTAACTTTATCATTTACTTCTTTTTCTTCTATTAAATTTTTTATTTCTTTATAATAGTTCATAAAACTTTCCTTTCTTAAGTCATCTATTATACGAATCATTTATAAAAAATCTGTCGAATTATAAAAA
>FR881466.1:34576-64373 GCA_000434835.1 Clostridium sp. CAG:594 | reverse complement strand
TAAAGCACAGTTTCAAAATATAGTTTTAAAATATTATTTATGTTATTATGATAATAGAATAATTTAATTTTATAAAAGTAGGAGACCATATGAATAAGCAAGATTATATAAAAACAATAAATGAAAAGATAAGTGGTAGTGCAAAAGATATATTATTAAAACAAGTTGATTTGTTTTATGAAGCTATAGATAACTTTAAACAAGCACCTCATAACTATAAAAAAGGAAATTTAGTTAGGTTAGATAAAGGAACGCTTCTTCATGGAACTTATAAAAATATTGAAGGTTTAGAAAAGATAGCTAAAGAAGGTTTAATTTGTGATTTATTTTCAAGTGGCAGAAAGTCTAAATATCCTATGACGGTTGGTGTTTGGAATTTAAAGAAAGATTATTTGCTAAAAGATTATATAAATTTTTATAGTGGTGGAACAATTATATTTAAAGGTGAAAACTTAAAGGAAACAAAAGTTATTCCAAAAGATAAAATGAATAATATTATGGATATTGTTACAAGAAATGATTATCATATGTGGTCTATGGAGCAGACTAAAGAAGCTAGATTTATGCCTAGTTATCAGCAAGAAAGAGTACAAATTGGTATTATTTTTAATGGTAATAATAAATATGTTAAAGAATTATTAAATGGTGATATTTTAAATAACAACATAAGCAATACAGATGTTAAACCATTTATAAATGAATGGTATTATGAAAGATTTTTAAATGATAGAAAGAATAAGGATGACTTTTTTACCGATAGAGAAAGTGCAATTATATTTGGGCTTCCTTCATGTTTTATAGAAGGGGTTTTAGTTGGTAGAAAATATGAATTTGATGAAAAAATGCTATTCAAAATAAAAGAACTATTACCAGATTGCTACATTTGTAATTTGGATGGAAAGGTAATTGCTTAAAAACAAATAAAAAATTAAAGAAGGTGTTACTAAAATGATAAATTACATAGTAGAAAATGAGAAATCTAATTATAAAGACGAAATAAATAATATAATACTAAGTAATAAGGAAGATGTATTTGACTTTTTTAATTCCCCAGATTTAGAGTTATCTTTCAATGTATATGTTTATAAAGATATAGATTCTTTAGTTAAAGGTTTAAAAGAAAGGGGATTTAATAACATTCCTTCTTATATGTGTGCGTGCCAAAAAGATGAAGATAATTCTCTTAACTTTTTTGAACCAAAGGATAACCCTAATAGAAATGAATGGTCGAAAGAAGAATATAAAAATGTTATATTTCACGAATTAATTCATGGGATTCAATTTCAATTATTTGGAAAAACGCCTGAATGGCTGAATGAAGGTATAGCAAAATATTTAGATGGTACATATGAAAATGGTGTTAAGTATTTATTAGATAACTATGTTAATAATAAAGAGGTACCAAACCAGTATGAAATAGAAAATGAATTCGGATGGCATGATTATGATTCATATATTTACGCGTACTTAATGGTATCATATATAATAGATACAAAAGGTAAAGATTATCTTATAGAATTATTGAAAGATGAAAAAAAATTAGAAGTGGAAAAAAATAACTTGCTTAATTGTGCTATCAATTATTATAATGAAATTACTAAAGTTAAATAGTAATTATCAAAATAGAAAGTTGGTGAATCTTTTAATGAAATTTGTTAAGGTAATTAATGGAACAACAAGTGATGCTGGAGATTTTGAATATAAAGTAAATGAAGTTAATATTGCTAATAATTGGAATCCTACATCTAAATGTGGAAAGGATTTTGGTGGATTTAATTATACAACAGAAGACTCTATATTAAGATGGTTACATCGTGGAGATACTATATATGAAGTTGAGATTCCTGATGACGCAGAAGTTGTTAAACTGCAAGGTGCAACTATAGTATATAGAACCAATAAGATAATTGTAAAAAATCCGAGAAAAGTTACTGATGATATGGCTTTATATTTTTATGAAATATCTAAAATACCACAAAGATCTTATTATAAAGCTTTAGCTGCCGTAAGTGTTATGAATTATAAAAAGACAGCTTATGCAATACTTAAGGATAAAGTTAATAAAAATAATATTGACGAAGTATTAGAAGAATGGAATGATTTTATTTTTCATAAAGGAAAAGATGATAGAAAAACTGTTAATAATTTTGTTGATGAGATTGAAAAATATTTGCATGAAATTAAATCTGACTTGCTTATAAGTAGATTTATAGATGGAAAAAACAAAAAAATAGTTATACAGAAGAAGAACTAGAAGGATATTTAAATAAAAAATTAGGAATGTATAGATGGTATAATAGTTTAAATGATTCTTTAATTAAAATAGATAAATTAAGTTAAAGAATAGTTATCAAAATATGGTTTTAAAAGTTGGTGATGAAATGGATTTTGATAAAAAAATAAAAGATAAAAATTTAATAATATATTGTTCGAATAATTTAGAAGATTTTGCATATGAATTCAAAGAATATTATTATAAAAATATAAAAAATATAAAAGAAAGTTTAGATATTACTGAAGAAATTAAAATAATAGTTGCTTTAACAGATAAAATAGAAGAAGCTAACTTTGTGTATGGTAAATCTTCTTTTTCTGGCTTTTTTACTGATACAGGTGCTTTTGCTTACATTAGTTTAAATGAAGATAAGACAAAAGAATATATGTTTAAAGGTTTAATGCATGAAATTGTACATTACTTATATAAATACTATGTTTATGGTGCTCAAAAAAATAGGATAGTTTGGGTAGATGAGGGAATTGCTCAGCTTCTATCTGGTCAAAAAGATGAATTTCAAGATGATTCTTTATTTAAAGAATTTGTTATTAAAAACATAAAAGATTTGCAAAATTTTAATCTTAATACACTAGATCATAAAGATAAAAGTTTCGGTAATAAAAATGGTTACAATTTATCTTATATAGCATTAAAATATTTGCATGATAATTTTGAAAAACAAAAATTTCTTGAAATAATTAAAGATGAAAATACATTAAAACAATTAGGAACGTATATTATAGATGAAATAAAAAATAACTTTGTTATAGATAAAAAACAAATAAAATAACTAACCAAATCATAAAATAATGCACTATATTAGTGAAAGGTGATAAAAATGAGTAATATATATGATAAGTATTTTTATAAAATATATAATTGGGCTCTTGGCAAAACAAGAAATAAAGAAGATGCAGAAGATATTACTAGTAGCGTATTTGTGGCGATTTATGAGTACTTAAATAAAAATATAGAAATAAAGAGTATAGAAAACTTAATATGGAAAATAGCTCATAATATATGGAATAAGAAAGCTAAAGAGTATATTTTAAATAAAAATAATGATAATTTAGATAGCTGTGATATTGGAAATGAACCTAATGAAATTGATAAGATAATTTATAAAGAAATAATAGGTAATTTAGAAAATTATAATTTAACTAAAAAAGAAATAGACTCATTTAAACTTTATTACTTAAAAGACCTTTCAATAAAGGATATTGCTATCAAATTAGATAGTAGTTGTTCTAACATAAAGTATTATTTATATAATGCTAGACGTAAGATAAAGGAGAAATATGATGATTAAATTAACAGATAAAATATTAAACATTGTAAATGAAGAAAAAAAGATAAAAGGTTTAAATAATTATGCACCTTTATTACCAAGTATTATAAGAAAAGATGATGATTTAAAAATACTTGTTTTGCTTACTAAAGATGAAGATAACGTATGGGATATGAAAGAAAATATTAAAGCTGATTACTGGGTAGTATTAAATATAAAAACTTTAAAGATAGAAGAATTTAATAAGACAAGTGATAAAAGTTATTTGTCTAAAGACTTTATAAAAGCTGATAGAGATGATGCAAAAGAAATTACTAAGTATATGATAAACAAAAAAATAGAATATAAAAAATATTTTATGGATGACTTAGTAAAAGAAAGCATGATAAAGCAAGAAAAATATTCAAAATTAATTGATGATAAAATAAAAGTTGATGACAAATACGTAAATATAAGTGATTATATAAAAGCTGATTTAGAAAAAGAAGCGCTTAGTCTAATAGAAGATATTACTGATAAAATGTCAGAGCTAATAACAAGGGCAAAATATTCTGTTATTACGTATTACTATGATGAATTATTTAATAGAACAGTTGATGAATATTTAAATGATAAAAAAATATCAGAAAAAAAAATAGATGCAATAATAGAGATATTAAAAAATTATTATGTAGGAGTTTTGTTTACTAAATAAGGAGAAAATTAACATGGATTTAGATATAGTATTAGATAATGATAAGAGATTTATAGCAAGATGTGCTGCTATTATATATAACAAAGATAAAACTAAGGTTTTAATGTTTAATTTTAAAGATTATTACATGCTTCCAGGTGGTAGAATAGAATTTAATGAAACAAGTTTAGATGCAATAAAAAGAGAAATAAAAGAAGAAACTGGTTATGATTTAAATTTTACTTTTAAAGGAGTGCAAGAAAACTTTTTAAGTAAAGATAATAAAGATATAATGCAATATGTATTTTTATATGAAGCAATTTATGATGAGGATACTAGTTCTTTTGTAAGTAAAGATAATGATAGTCAAACGTTTACTTTTATAGATATAAATAAGCTTGATGAATATAATATAGTTCCTCGCTCAAATGTTGATATTATTAAAAATCACAAAGTTCACACAGTAGAAAAGGAGAATAATTAAAAATGAAAACAATTATATATTTATGTAGACATTCAGAGCCTATAGACATGTATGATAATAAAAATGAAACAATGCAATTAAGAAATGAAAAGATATCTTTAAGTGTTTTAGGAGAGGAAAAAGCTAGAAAGTTAAGTTTATTACCGGAGTTAAATAATATTGATAATGTAATTGCAAGTAATTATGTTAGAGCAATAGCAACAGCTAAATATATTGCGTTTAATAATAAAAAGAATATAGAAGTTATACCAGAATTTGGAGAAAGAAAATTTGGAAATATTAATTCTTGGAGTGATCTTCCCGAAGGTTTTTCTGATAAACAAATTAAAGATTGGGATTACAAATTTGAAGGTGGTGAATCCTTTAATGAAGTATGTGAAAGAATGTATTTTGCACTACAGTCTGTTTTGAAAAAGTATAAGGGTAAAAAGATATTTATAGTATCTCATGGTACTGCAATTAGTGTGTTATTCTCTAAAATAGCAGATGTTTTCTTTCCTGATGAAGAAAATTATAATCGTGGTATATATTTTAATGGCAAATTAATATTCGACGGAAAGTATGATGCTCCAGAATTATTTAAACTAGAATATGAAGATGAAAAATTAGTTGATGTTAAAAATATAAAGATTAAGTATTAATATTAATTTTTGTGAAGAAATTATAGAAAAAGTCTATGACTTTTTTTCTTTGTATAAGCTTAAAAATTGTAAAGAATACATATTTTTGATATACTTAATATGATAGGAGTATTGATATGGATAATATATTTGATATTGAAAATTTTAATGTATTAAGCGATGATAATTATTACTATTTTTTTCGTGCTTTAAATAATGCTGATAATAAACAAATAGAAGAAAAAGAAATTACCGATGATAACGGTAATATTGTAAGGGTAAATACTGATTTATCAAGATTTAATGGTAATTCTAAGTATAACACTAATTCAAACATAACGTTAGAAGAGATGATAGATCATATTAAAATGCATTACAGAAAAGATACAAAATGTATTTCATTATCTAGTAATGCAAATGTTTCTCTAAACTATGGTAGGGGTTATTATAAAGATAATTATGTAATAGTTAAAGTTAAAAAAAATAATTTAGGAAAAACAGTTTATAATGCACCTTCTTACATGATAAGTAACATAAATAACAGAATAGATGAAATAATAAAAAATGAGAATATCAATACTGATTTAATAAATAAAATTAACAATGCAAAAACATTACAAGAATTAAGTATGTATTATAAACCGGAATTACATAATGATAGCTCTAAGTTTGAAGAGGGAATAAAATTTACAAAACCTATTGATACATCAACTTACTATCAAACTTTAAATGAAACTCAGAATTTAGAAAAGAATAAATTGATTGCAAAGATTAATTTAATAAGTGAAAACGTAATACCTAATATGTCAAATAGATTTTTAATGCAAACGATAGGTAATGCGTTATCATCTATGGAATTAATACATTATGATACTATAAATGAAGATGAAATAATAAATATTCCAAAGGAAGTTATTGATATTTTATCTATTATTCAGCAACTACCTAAAGATTTAGAATTAGTAAAAAGATTAAAAAAAGAAGTAATAAATTATGTTAATAAAGGGGATTTTTCTTTTATTAAAAACTTTAATTACGAAAATTATATGATAGATTCTGATTTATCCATAGAAGAAACATATAATTTAACTCATGGCAAAGTATCTTATAATGATATAAATACATGCTATTATAAATCCTTTTTTATAGCTAAGTCTAAACTTAGGTGTAAGAACACACTTAAGAATCTTGGAGAAATAACTTTAAATGATTCTGATTACTTTGGATTAGAAAATTATATAAACGATAATTGTTTTGGAATAGAACCAGAAATAGTACTAAGGCAAAATAATAGAGGACTTAAAATTTCTGAGTCTGTTAATTTAAACATTAATTCAAAAGAATATGACACGCTTTCACAAATAACAAGTTTAAGTTATGAAGAGTTAGAAAATATAATAAATAATCCTAAAAGTTCAATTAACTATTTTATAAAAGATTTAGATGAAAGAAGTTTATCTAAAGAAGATTATTATGCTAATGCAATAATTGATTTATTTGATTTTAAAAAGTTGGGTATTGAATCTTTAGATATAGAAAAAAGAAATGATATTATTAAAAAACTAAAGGAAAAAGATGTTGTAAACGTTTATAACAAACTAAAAGAACAAGGTATTAAAGAAAAAGATATTTCAAATGCATTATTAACTTGTTTAATAAAAAATAAGGATTTTTCTAATATAGATATTAAAGATACTTTTACTGTAAGTGAACTTGAAGATTTTATCGGATATTACAAACTAAAAGAAACGTCTTTAAAGCTAAGAGATTATCAAGCTATAGCTTTAAAAAACATTGATAAAAAGTTAAATAATAATACATTTACATCATGCGTTATGCCAACAGGAGCAGGAAAAAGCTATGTTGCACTATCAAAAATGCTAGATTACAAAGATAAAAATATAATATATTTGGCACCTAATGATGAAATACTATATCAGATGAAAAGATTAATCAGAGATACTATGTATGGTAAAAAAATGAGAAAGAGTTTAGATGATATAGTAAAAGAAGTGTTTCCTAATTTAAAACTTACAACATATCAAAGTTTATTATCAGAAAATAATGAATTTATAAATGATAAATATGATTTTGTAGTATTTGATGAAATGCATAGAACAGGAGCAACTATTTGGAATGATAAAATAAATAGTTTGATAAATAATCAAGATAATAAAACGAAATATTTAGGTATTACTGCAACACCACAAAGAGATGTGGATTTGGTAAATATGGCAGATGAACTTGCTAAAAAGTTTGGTTATAGTTATGAGAAAATAAAAAATAACAATCATTTGGCATATAACCTAGATTTAATTGATGCAATAAAAGCAGGATATGTAATGAATCCAAAAATAGTCCAATGTGAATATAATCTTATAAACGATGGTTCTTTAGAAAGATTATTAGAAAAAGTTAATGAAATTACAGATGCTGATAAAAGAAACTATTATTTAAATAAGTTTGAAATCTTAAGAAGAAATTTAAATGATGCGTCAGGAATATCTGATATTATTGGAAATAATATAAAAGAAGGTAAGCGTTACATAGTATTTTTACCAATTAGTAGAAAAGATAATGGAACGTATGAGGATATAGATGGAAACATAATATCTAATAGTAAAGCAGAGCATATTATCAAAATATATAAGAATATGATGAATCAATATATGTTTACTTATAAATATGCAAAAGAAAATAAAGAAATCTTAAATAGCATATATTATAAAATAACAAATAATATTTCTTTATCAAATGAAGATTTGTTATGGATTAATAAAGAAAAAGAAAACATATTATTATTATCAAAAATAAAATCAAGAGTTATTAAAAAGGATGATAGTGTTACTACAAAAGAAAATGATATTGCAGATACAATAATAAAATATATGCGTTTTATAAAGTTAGATGAAACTAAAAAAGGTGCTTTATTGAGCAAAAAAACAAAAGATTATGTTGAAAATTATTCAATGCTTGGTTCTTATGGTTCTAAACATAATGATAGGGAATTAATGGCTTTTGAAAAGGATGATTCTAATAAATATAAGTTCATGCTAGTTATGAATAAGCTAAATGAAGGAACTCACATAAAAGGCGTAAATGGACTTATTTGGTTTAGAGCGTTAGATGAAAATTCTAAGATATTATTCTTGCAACAATTTGGTAGGATAATTTTTGGACTTGATCCTAATAAAGATTATGATGAAAATGAAAGAACAATTGCAATTGACCTAGTTAATAATGTTTTAAGAGTTAATATGCAAAAGGGTGAGAAAAAGTATCAAGATGATTTAGAATTACTAAAAAACGCAGTAGAGTGGTGTAAAATTCATAATAATTTGTTACCTGACATAAATAGTAAAGATAAATTAGAGTCAAGATATTCATCTATCCTAAAAATGATACAAGAAAAATATAGTAAATATATAAATAATGAAGAGTTAAATTATCTGCCTACTGATGAAAAAAATAGAATATTAACTATATTAGAACTTGGTAGTGTAATAGATTTATGGAATACTATATTTGATGAAAAAATTACATCACAAAAAGATAATTTAAAAGATATAAAGTTTGGCGATAATTTATTTGAATTAACGCCAGTGTTAAAGGATTTTGTTGAAATAGATAAAGAAGTAGATACGGACTTAAAAACCACCTTTGAAGATATATTAAAGGAAATAAGAAATTATTTAGAAGAACATTCTGGAATAACAAACTTTAGAATAATTGATTTTAAAATGCAAACTACAGGTGGTAAGATAGGAAACTATTTGAAAAAACATAAAGAAGAAATAATAAAGATGTCAGATGAAAATAGTGATGCAAAACACATATGTGATTATTTTGGATGGTTAGAAAAAAAGGCAACAAAAGAAGATATCCTAAAAGAAATAAGAAAGTATTTAGAAGAACATCCTGAAAAAACATGCTATAGTATAATTTCTGATAAAATACAAATAACAGGTGGTAAGATAGGAAGCTATTTATCTAATAATAAAAAAGAAATAATAGAAAAATCGAATGAAAATAACGATGCAAAATACATATGTGAATACTTTAATTGGATGATTTATAGTGATTCTGAATATAATCCTTATGATGATAAATATAAAAATACACAGGAGAATATTATTGATGATAATATTAAGTAATTAAGAAGGAATATAATGTTCCTTTTTTTAGTGCTTTACAAGTTTAATATAAATGAATATTAAAAAATGCAAATAATTTAAATAAATAATTAGCACTCTTACTTGACAAGTGCTAATTATGGATATATAATGTATCTAGTGCAAATAAAAGATGCATAATATTATTTATAAGGGGTGATATTTATGTTTAATATGAACGAAGAAAAAGAAGAAAATGTTTTAGAAAAATATGGTAGAGATATTACTCAATATGTTAAAGATGGAAAGGTTGACCCAGTAATTGGTAGGGATGATGAGATACGTTCTATAACACGTATTTTATCTCGCAAGACGAAGAATAACCCAGTTTTAATTGGTGAACCAGGTGTTGGTAAAACCGCTATTATAGAAGGCCTTGCTGGTCGTATTATAAAAGGTGATGTGCCAAGTAGTTTAAAGGATAAAACCATTTGGGAACTTGATATGGCAGCTTTAATTGCGGGTGCTAAATATCGTGGTGAATTTGAAGAAAGACTTAAAAACGTTTTAAATGAAGTTAAAAAGTCAGAAGGTAACATAATTATGTTTATTGATGAAATTCATATGATAGTAGGTGCTGGTAAATTAGATGGTGCAATGGATGCTGGAAATATGTTAAAACCAATGTTAGCTAGAGGAGAAATTCACTTAATTGGTGCAACAACTTTAAATGAATATCGTAAATATATTGAAGATGACGGTGCCTTAGAGCGTAGATTTCAAAAGGTACTAGTAAAAGAACCAACTGTATCAGATACAATTACAATACTTAGAGGTTTAAAGTCTAGGTTTGAAGTTCATCATGGTGTATCTATTTCTGATGCTGCATTAGTTTCTGCTGCAACGCTTTCAAATAGGTATATAACAGATAGATATTTACCAGATAAAGCAATTGATTTAATAGATGAGGCTTGTGCAACAATTCGTGTTCAAATGGATTCAGTTCCAGAAAACATAGATAGTTTAACAAGAAGAATTATGAAACTTCAAATAGAAAGAGAAGCTATTAAAAAAGATAAGGATGATATTAGCCGTGAAAGAGTAAAAGAACTTGATTCTAAAATAAAAGAGATGAAGAGTGAAGAATCTTATTTAAGAGGTAATTGGGAAAAGGAAAAGGCTGTTCAAGTAGATATTAAAAAGACTAAAAAAGAGTTGGAAGAAGCAAGATTTAAACTTGAAATGGCTGAAAATAATTATGATTTAGAAAAGGCTGCTGTATTAAGACATGGTACTATTCCAGAATTAGAGAAAAAACTTGATAATTTAAAGAAATCTAATAATAATAAAATACTAAGTGATAGAGTAACTGAGGAGTTAGTTGCATCTGTTATTTCAAGATGGACTAATATTCCAATTTCAAAACTTACTAAGGGTGAAAAAGAAAAGGTTTTAAATCTTGAAGAAAACATGAAATTAAGAGTCAAGGGACAAGATGAGGCTCTAAAATTAGTTAGTGATGCTATTATAAGGTCAAGATCTGGTATTAAAGATGAGAATAGACCAATTGGTTCATTTATGTTTTTAGGACCTACTGGTGTTGGTAAAACAGAAGTTGCAAGAACACTTGCTTATGAATTATTTGATGATGAAAAACACATGGTTAGAATTGATATGAGTGAGTATATGGAAAGTCATTCTGTATCTCGTCTTATAGGAGCGCCTCCAGGATATGTTGGTTATGATGAAGGAGGACAATTAACTGAAAAAGTAAGAAGAAATCCTTATAGTATAGTTTTATTTGATGAAATAGAAAAAGCTCATAGAGATGTTTTAAACATTCTTCTTCAAATACTAGATGACGGAAGAATAACTGATGGACATGGAAGAGTAGTTGATTTTAAAAACACTATTATAATAATGACATCAAATATAGGTAGTCAGTATGTCTTAGATGGTAAAGTAGATGAAGATATGATGAATGCTGAATTAAAAAACTACTTTAGACCAGAATTTCTAAACCGTATTGATGAAATAATTGTCTTTAATGCATTAAGTAAAAAAGTTATTTATGAAATATTAGATAAGTTAGTAGATGATTTAAATAAAAAAATAAAACATCAAAGAATAAGTATATCTTTAACAGAAAAAGCTAAAGAATTTATTGTTGAAAACGGATATGATCACAATTATGGTGCAAGACCACTTAAGAGATATCTATCTAAAAATCTAGAAACATTACTTGCTAAAAAACTTATTTCAGGTGATGTTATATCAGGTGATAATTTAACGATTGATATATCAAATGATGAATTAGTTATAAAAAAATAAGAGTTACTTAAAAAGGTAACTCTTTTTTTGAATAGATTTTTATTATCTAGACCATAACCTTAATAGTAAAAGCAGTGTAAAGTAATTTTTAAAAAATGTTTTAATTACACTTTTTTATGTTATTATTATAATAGTTATGATAAAGGAGTTGATAATATGGCTAAAAAGGAAGAAAAAAATCCAGTTGGAAGACCAAAGTTAGCTGATTCTGAATTAATAAAAGATTCTTGGTGCAAGATAGCTGCTAGTTTAGTAATTGTTTTTGTACTTACAATATGCGGAGTAGGTGTTCTAACAGCTAGAACTCCACTACAAGTGTTAACTTTTCAAAATCCAAATAAATTACAAGGCAGTGTAGCTAAAACAATAACTTATAGAAAAGTTATACCAGCATCTAAAGTAAAAGTTATACCAGCAGAGCATGCAGAAACTAAAAAAATAAATTCAGACGGAACGGTAACTAGGGTAATACCAGCTATTAAAACAAAGACTATAAGTGTAAGTAAATAAGCATCATTGATGCTTTTTTCTTTTGCATATAAAAAATAAATGCTATAATATACAAGGAAGTGATATTTTTGAAAAGCGTTAAGAATATTTTATTTATTTTTATTTTTTCATTAACATTGTTTTTTTCGTTTAATATAAAAGCTTATGCAAAAGAGGCAAACGTGTATATATTTTATGGAAAGACTTGTCCTCACTGTGAAGAAGCAATGAAATATTTGGATAAGATTAAAAATAAATATGATTTAAACATCATTAAATATGAGGTTTGGTATGATCAAGATAATCAAGCATTAATGGATGAAATAGCAGACTTTTTAGATGTTAATGCAAGCGGAGTTCCGTTTGTTATAATAGATAATACTCCTATTTTTGGATATTCTTCTGGCGTTACAGATGATACATATAAATATCATATTAAATTAGCTAAAAGAAAAAATTTCAAAGATAAAGTAGGAATAAAATTAGGTATTGTAAAGGGAAGTTTAACGGAAGATAAAATAACAGATAATAGCACGCAAAAAAAGAGTTATGAACTTTCCATTTTTCAGGATAAAACCATAGATTTTGAAAATATAAACATTTATTTATCAAGCATTATATTAGGACTAATAGACGGAATAAATCCTTTAATGTTGTGGATTTTTGCTGTCATACTAGCTATTATACTAGATGAAAAAAATAATAAAAATAAGATTATTTTATCGGCCGTTTTATTATTCTCTTTAAATGCATCTTATATTATATTTATTAATAATGGTAGTTTTGATAATGTTATTAACTATGCTTCATTAGCAAGACTTTTATTATCCATAATACTAATTTGTTTTGGTACAGTAAAACTTATACTTTATGCAAATTGTTTAGATGAAAAACCAAACGTAAAAGAAAGTAAGATGAAAAGCCTTTTAAAAAATAATAGTTTGTTAATATTATCTATCATCATGATAATATTTGGTGTATTATCTAATTTTGTTAGAATATTAAACGTAAGTGATGCATCCATTTTATTTAGTGATTTATTAAAGTTAAATGGTTCGTTAAATAAGATGTCAGCTATATCTTTATATGTATTATTTTCGTTTATTGTAAATATTATGATGTTTTTGATATTGTTATTATTGGTAAAATTATTTGATAAAACTAAAATATCTAAAGCATCTAAATTAATTAGTGGAATACTATTTTTCATAATAGGAATTCTTATGATTGTTAAGTATTAAAAATATGTTTAAGGAAGTGATTTATATGGGAACTTTATTTGTTGTTGCAACTCCAATTGGGAATTTAAACGATTTTTCAAAAAGAGCAGAGGAAACATTAAGACAAAGTAATTTGATATTAGTAGAAGATACAAGACAAACTATAAAATTACTTAACCATTTTGATATTAAGGTAAAAATGCTTTCTTATCATAAATTTAACGAAAGAGAAAGAGTATCAGAGATAATAAATCTTTTAAATGAAGGTAATGATATATCATTAGTTTCTGATGCTGGAACACCTTGCATATCAGATCCAGGCTATATATTAATAAAAGAAGCTTTAGAAAATGATATTAAAGTAATTGGCATTCCGGGTTGTAGTGCTGTTATAACATCTTTATCAGTAAGCGGACTTGATACTTCATCGTTTGCTTTTTATGGCTTTGTTCCAACTGAAAATAAGGCAAAAAAAGAATTATTTGAACGTATAAAACACGCATCTGTTAAAACTAAAGTAATTTATGAGTCACCAAAAAGAATAATAAAGTTATTAGAGTATATAAAAAAAGAAATACCAGGATGTGTGGTTAGCGTATGCACTGAACTTACTAAGGTTCATGAACACACTATTCATGGTAAAATTGAAGAAGTATATGAAAAAATGAAGGATGATCCTAATAGTCTTAAGGGTGAATACGTAGTTTTAATTAATAATGAAAGAGAAAAAGAAAATGAAAGTGACGTATCAGTTGAAGCATTATTAGTTGATTTAATTATTAAAAATAAATGCTCATTAAAAGAAGCAATAAAACTTTTAAATGAAGAAAATAAAGATTTTAGCAAAAAAGATATATATAATGCAAGTTTAAATTTAAAAAACATACTAAAAAGATAGCAAAAATGCTATCTTTTTAATACATATGCTTTATAAAACATATTATTTAAATTGTCGTCAATAAATCCCTCTTCGATAGATAACTGATTATTTTTAACTAAACTATCCATAAATTTTTGGACATTTTCATCTCTTTTTAATGTTTCTTTATTATTTTCGCCAGAAATTAAAAAACAACAAGGAACACCCATGCCAGCCCAAGCTTTAAATCTTTTGTCAAGACCATTTAATTTTTTAGTAGTTATAAAACATCCTGCATTATTAATCTCTTTTATCATTTTTGGTGTTATTAAATAATCATATATGCCATATGGGTTATTATATGTGGTTTTAGTAATTGTTAATCTACCTAAAGTTTTATCTTCTTTTATATTAGGTGTTATTATATTAGCAGTCCTATCTTTATCTGTATAGCATTGTGAAATGGTAGGTGATAATACCCATTTTCCGGAACTATTTACATATCTTAATTCATCGTTAAATTCAGTTATCATATCAGTTTCAATTATGCTATATAAAAGATTTGATAAAATGATTTTTTCTTCCTTTAATTTTTCTAATTCAGATTTATTTAAACTTCCTTTAAAATATTTACTACACTCATTTGTGTAAGACACTTTTGTCATCTCCTTTTTTAGGCGAACGTGAAAAATAATAACACAATTATACTAACACTGTCAAGTTATTTTTTTTGTCATATAATGTAATATGAGGAAATATATTTTTTTTAATTTTTTAGTTCAACTTATTATTCTTTTTATATCATCTAATTTATTCTTTGAAAGGCAAGATGTTAAATTTGTTTATTCACTCGGAATAATCAGCTTAATTTTTGTTCCAAGCATGATAGAATTTAATTTAGAAATCAAAATAAAGCCACTACTTCACTACTTCATAACTATATTTTGTTTACTATTATTCATAATTTTAATTGCATTTTAATAACTTTGTTATATAATTAAAGTATAAGATTAAGATAGGAGATATTATATGAACAGTAATTACAATGATATAATTGATATTATTTTAACGTTTACGAGTGATGAGGAACTTTCAGGCGATATTGCGGTATCAGGTAGTATAGTGCCTTACTTAGTAACTAACAAGGAATCTATGGAGTATCACTCTGATTTTTATATACTAGTTAAGAACAAGAAAATAAACTTAGTTAGAGATAAGATAAAAAAACTAACAAAGGAGTATGAATTTGACTTTATATCTGATTCTAAAAAGTATTCAAAGGAAGATTACGGTTTTAAAGTTAAGTATCAAGGTACAACGGTTGGCTTCTTTCCATATTCTTTAATTGATAATAATTTAACTATAAAAACATATGCAATAAATAAGGATAATACGAAGATAAGTCTTAAGAAGAAAATTATTCCTGACGTTAAAAAAAGTAGCGTAATAAGATTAATTAATTTTTCTAAACAAAAAATAAGAATAATGAGCCCAGAATTTATTTTAGCGGATAAAGAAACTAAAGAAAAAAGAATTGGTAATCCAACAGATGAAACAATGTACTTATTAAGTAAAATAAGTGATGAAAGTGTTTTGAAAGTTATAAGGGAAAGCATAAGTAATATGGAAGTTAAAATAGATACAAAGGAAACTAAGAATAACGATTATATATTAGTTATCATTCTAGCAGCATTATTTATTCTTCTTTTAGTAGTTGCGTACATTTGTTTTAAAAAATAGTCCCAAATAGGGATTTTTTTAGTATAATAAAAGTAGAGGTGATAGAAATGAAAAGAATAATATTTCACATAGATGTTAATAATGCATTTCTATCTTGGTCTGCGGTTGAAATGCTAAAAAATGGTAGCAAATTAGACATAAGAACAATACCCGCGGTAGTTTCTGGTGATGAGAAAAAAAGAAGAGGGGTTGTTGTTGCAAAAAGTTTTCCTGCGAAAAAGGCTGGAATAGTATCCGGAGAGCCACTTTATATGGCAAGAAGAAAGGTTGATAAGCTATACGTTGTAAAATCTGAAAGGCAAAACTACATAAAATATTCTGATGCTTTTTATAATATACTATGTAAATATACTCCTGTAATAGAAAGGTATTCAATAGATGAATGCTTTATGGATATGACAGGAATGGAAATGATGTTTGGTGATCCTGTTAAATTGGCTTATAAAATAAAAGATGAGATTTATGATACACTTGGATTTACGGTAAACGTAGGTGTTGCAAATTCTAAAGTGTGTGCAAAGATGGCTAGTGACTTTGAAAAACCAAATAAAGTTCATACTTTGTTTGATTATGAGGTAAAGAAAAAAATGTGGCCTTTAAAAGTAGATGATTTATTTATGGTTGGTAAAAGTTCTAGTAAAAAGTTGCATGAACTAAATATTAATACAGTAGAAGATTTAGCAAAAGCAGATATAAATATGCTTACTAGACATTTTAAATCTATGGGACGCATGATGCATGAGTACGCAAATGGTATAGATGATTCACCGGTTGAAAGACCACTTCCTAAAAATAAAGGAATAGGAAACTCGACGACACTTCCTAAAGATGCAACTGATATTATGACGCTTAAGAAGGTAGTAAAGAAATTATCTTTTATGGTTGGAATAAGGTTAAGGGAAGAGGAAAAGTATGCAACTGTTATAGCAGTTCAACTTAAAAATAATAATTTTATGAATTTTGTTCATCAAAAAAAATTGGTTAATCCGGTATCTTCAGATGATGATATATATGAGAATGCTTGTGTTTTACTAAAGGAAATGTGGAATGGGGACCCTATAAGGTTAGTAGGTTTAAGAGTAAGTGATTTTACTGATAAATCATATGAACAAGTATCGTTATTTGAAAGGGTAGGAAAATCAAATGAAAGAGATAAGGTTCAAAGAGCAATGGATAAAATCAATAAAAAATATGGTAATAACACGATTAAAAGTGCGGCTTTATTTGATGAAGATGATTAAATTGGTATAAATATTTTAACTTATACTTGATTTTATCTTATTTGTTTGTTAGAATACTATTAGCGTTTTAGAAAAAAATGCTAACAATTTATATTTTGGCGGAGTTGGTGAAGTGGTTAACACACTGGTTTGTGGCACCAGCATTCAAGGGTTCGATTCCCTTACTCCGCCCCATATTGAAGTTTACGCACACCTTTGTGCGAGACAAGTAAAGTTCGTAATACTTGGTATTATGGGCTTTTTTCTTATAATAAAGGTGGTGAATAATAAAATGAATGTGTCCATAGAAATTTTAGAATTTCCTTTGTGCGTAAAAAACAAGATATTAAGGATTAAAGATATTACTAAATTAAATATAGGATATATTGCAGGAAAGAATATTGTCTTTAATAACTCTAATTTGGAATTAAAAGAACCATATAAAATTATTATTAGTAATGGTATAGATAAACTAGTTTTACTATGCTATGATGATACAAATCTATATAATGAAGAACTAAATGCTATTGTTACTTTATCAGAACTAACAAACATAGTTAATATGTTTTTAGGGAAAAAATTATAGTTTGTTTTTTTATTTATATGGCTAAAATCGTATTTAACTATTTTCATTATCAATAGATGCGTTAGCATCTATAATATTTTGTCTCATTTCAAGAGGAGAAAGCCAGTTTAACGATTGTATAGGAATATTGTTAGAACGTTTTAAATAAGCTTTCCTTTGCTTTTTTAAATCATCATTAGAATAAAATTTAAGATATGAATAAAACCTTTGTTGATTATTTCTATGACTTTCCTCGCCCTTACCATTATATCTAGGAGTTCTAGGTTTAATAAGTTTATGGATTATATCTAATTAATTTAATAGTGTATCTAACGGATGTATTTTGTCAGTTTTTCTAATATAAGTGAATTCTTGATTATTATCTGTTTGAATTATTTTGGGTTTATAACCGAAATATACAATGAATCTTTTAACAAAGTTGACAGTTGAATAAGAGAATTGTTCTTTATATGGATGGATAAAACATTCATGAGAGGCTTCATCGATGACAGCATATTGATGAATTTATCAGGCAATTCTCCAACATAGCATTGTTTAGGGACAACTTTAACATCCATTTGTCATTTAACACCGATATTAGTAGGCGTGTCACATTTTTTAGGAACATATTTAGAATGACTTTCAGTATTAACAGGATATTTCATTTTTCTAATAATTCTAAATAAAGAGCAGGCATGCCTAGAATAACCTTTTTCGGTTCTCAATTTACCATATAATTCATAAAGAGAAATATTAGGATTTCTTCTGATATAATTTTTAATCCAAGTAAGTTCTTCTTTGTTGTGAGAATTAGGATGAGACGTAAGAGGCCTATGAGATTTATCAACTAAGGAGTCTCTAGTACCATCGAATTTTTTGTTCCAACGCATAAGAGAGGCTTTAGAACATTTATATCTTCTACAAACAAAAGATATAGAGTTTCAATTTCTATATAATAAAACTACATAATATTTAGTATTTAAACTATGTGGATAATGTGGTATACTTGTCATAGCGATAAGTCCTTTCTAATAAAAATGTTTTGTTGATAATTACATTTTACTAGACTTATTGCTTTTTTACTATATATAATGTTTCACATCAATTGTAACCCTACAATTTAATATTTCAAAAAATAATAGATGTGTAGTAATTCGTAGAATTATTTGATATAATAATGATAATTTTAAAGGGCTAGTACAGACTTTAATGGTTTTGTGCTGGCTTTTTAATTGATAAATTATTAAAATGTGATATAATATGCAAATTGTAAAATTATATGTAAAATTTTATAATGTTTGTTTGTAAAAGAATTTTTAATTTTGATACTATGGTATAATAAAAATATAATATCATAGTGTCACTTTATTAAATGGTGGTGATGGTATTGGATAATGTAACAATTGTTGATATTGAAAGAAAAATTCCATTAGGGAGTACTAATCCTTATATTGTAAAATGTAGTAATGAAAAAAAATACGTTGCAAAATTTCCTGGGAATCCAGAAGGAACAAGAGTTTTAATAAATGAATACGTTTGTGCAGAATTAGCAAAATTATTAGGGTTACCAATTCCAAATTTTAAATTAATAAATGTACAAGAAATTGATAGGTTTAAAGATTTGTTGCCAGATATAAATTTAATTAATGGGACAGTGTTTTGCAGTGAGTTTGTTGATAAATCAACATCAGTTCCAGGTTATTACGTTTTAACAAAACTTTCAAATAAATATGATGCAATTAAAATCTTGATTTTTGATGTTATTATAGGTAATAATGATAGAAATCCTGGAAATCTTTTGATTAATTTTAGAAATAATTCATTAATAATGATAGATCATTCTCATGTGTTTGTTCATCAAGCTGTATGGAATGAAAGAAATTTATCCGAACTTATTGGTGGAGAAATTGATTTATCAAAAATGAATAAATTTCATTTTGATAATTTATCCTTATGCTTAAATGATGTGAATTACAAGCCAGTAATTTCTGAATACATTCAATGTATAAGAAATATTGATGATGATAAAATTGAATGTATTATAAATTCAATACCAAGTGATTGGATTATTACTAAACAAGAAAAAAAATGTTTAAAAGCATTTTTATTAGATAGATTGCATAGAATAAATGAAATATGTAGATTATTAAATATAGAAGGTGGTGATTAATATGAAAAGAAATGTTAAATTTGCAATTATGAAATATGTTCCTAATTATGAAAGAGATGAGCGTATTAATGTTGCCGTAGTACTTCATTCCCCTGAAGATAAATTTATGTCTATAAAAATTATTGAAAATTGGCGTAGACTTAAAGAGTTTGATGATGAATTAGATATTGATTTTATGAAATCATATTTAAAAACAGTTGAAGAACAATTTAATTATAATTTTATTAATTCACAAGCAATAAATATAGAAGATGAATGTCTTTTAGAAAAAATGACACAATTTTATATTAATCAATTTGTATTTGTAATTTCTAACATAGTAATCGAATCAAATTGTGAAGAATTTTTAATGAAATTAAAGGACAATTATTTATATTATGATACAGAGAAGAAAAAAAGAATTTCTAAAAAAGAGAGTATTGAATTCTTTGGTGAATTATTGCGAGGAAAAAATATTTCTTATGAATTAATTGGTAGCAAAAATTCTTTAATTGGAACATATGATGAAAAAATAAATGTCGATTTAAAAATTAAAGATAAGTATTATAAAATAATTAATTTTAATGATTCAAATATAGATACCTATGTTCCTACTATAAAAATGTGGATGATGAATGCATTAGAACTTAATGAAAAAAAAGAGGAATTAGTCTTTGTTATAAATGAACAAGTATCTGATGAGAAGATAAATACCTTTATTAAAATGCTTAGCAAATATGGTGAAGTAGTAAAACTAAGCGAATTTAATAATCATTTTAAGTAATAAAAACTAGTATAAAATAATTAATTTACCAAGTATATTAAATACTTTTACTACTTGGGTGCAAAACTCGTTAGTTTATTGTCCTATTTAAGAAATTTTGCTCATTTATTGAGTTTTAATAAAAAAACTGATCTATTAAGATTAGTTTTAAAACATATAATATATATTTAATGAAACTAGTAGTATTTAAATTTGGATAATTGTCAAATAGTGTGTGTTACACAAAATAAGTGATAATTATTTAAGCGAATAACGGAGACTCCGTTGTTCGTTTTTTTTATTTTAAGTAGATTCTTACAAATAAGAATTCTAATTTTAAATCTAATAAATGATCTAAATCCAAATGCTATTCTTTTAATAAATTTAATGAAGTTGTTATTACCCTCTATATAACCATTGTGATAATTATTATTAAATGTATTTTTAATTTTATCTTTAAATTCGTTTAAAGTCTTAATAGAAGTTTTCATATAAGAAGAAATATTATCAGAATGATTATTTAAAATACGAATAAACAAATTATAATTTTTATTCTTAATAGATGAAAGTAAACTTTGATAAACATCATATGTGTTCTTTAATTCTATATTAGTATTAATAATATAATTAACAACATCAGATTCTGTTATAAATTTATTAAAACAGGTGTATTTCTTCCATTTTTCATAGTTTAATTCATCTCTAGATTTTAATAAAAATCTCCAATATCTTTTTAGTTTGTTATAATTTACTTTATCATTTTTCATAATCATTATTCTAGTTTTATTTAAAGTACGGGATATCAATTGAATAATATGGAAAGTATAAATGATAATTAAAGCATTAGGAAATATTTTTTTAATTAAAGAAATATAAGGGGAATACATATCAATAACAATATATTTAACACGTTTAATAGCATTGTGAGAATATCTACCAAAATATCTTATTAAACTTAATAATTTTTTATCTTCTACAATATCAATAGTTTGTCCAGTCAATCCATTACATAAATGAAAACTCATGTGACCATCAGCAGATTTAACAGACTTAAACTCATCAAATAATAAAACTTCAGGTAAATAATTTTTAAATGTTTTTTCAAGATTATAATAAGAATCCATAACCTGTTCTGCGGTATATTATTATCAATTGCAATATCTTTTTCAGAACGCTTTTTAGTTAAATCAAGAGCAATGCTATACTTAGCATTATTAGAAATAAAACAACCATAATCAGTGATGTCAGAAGTTAAAGTGAAGGCTTTATAACAATGCTTACATAGATATCTTTGTTTATGTAATCTTAGTATAGATTTAAAACCAGAAACTTTTGGTATTTTAATATCAGAAGTAATAAAACCATTTTTTTCAAACTTTTCATCAAATAAAATGCCACATTTATGGCAATATTTAGGTTTGTAAGACAAATAACCTTCAAATATTTTGTGAGTAATACCATTAATTATCTCTTCCTTTTGCTTTGTATAATGAAATTATTTATTTAAACCAATTTTACTTTAGAATTATTTTTTTAATGAACTTTTTATGTCATAAATCTTACAATAAATTTGTTACATTTTAGAGTAAATTATAGAATACTATAACCTTATTAAAATATAATTTAATGAGGTGTTTTTTATAAAAAAAGTATTAATACTGTTTGGGGGTAATTCAAGTGAACATTATATTTCGTGTAAATCTTGTGTGAGTGTATTAAAAAACATAGATAGAAAAAGGTATGATATAGAAGTTGCTGGTATTTCAAAGAATAATATTTGGTATAAATTTAGTGATGATCTCTTTTATTTGGAAGATGGTTCTTGGAAAGATTCTAATATATTAGAAATAGATAATATTATAAATTATTTAAGAAAATTTGATGTTGTATTCCCCGTAATGCATGGAACAAATGCTGAAGATGGCAGGATGCAAGGCTTTTTAGATTTATTTAATATTAAATATGTGGGATGCAAAACATTATCAAGTGCTTTATTAATGGATAAGGCTATAACTAAATTAATCCTTAAGTCTCTTGATATACCAAGTGTTCCATTTAAAGTAATTAAAGATAATTATGAAATATGTGATTTAATAGAAAATATTAAATTTCCAATGATAGTAAAGCCTTCTAATGGAGGCTCATCTATAGGAATAAGTAAAGTAAATAATAAAAAAGAGCTTATAAAAGCAATAAAACTTGCAAAGAAATATGATGATAAATTATTGGTAGAAAAATTTATTAATGCTAGAGAACTTGAAGTTGCCGTACTTAAAGATAATAAAAATATAATTTGTTCTAATCCAGGTGAAATAAAATCTGCAAATGAATTTTATGATTATGATGCAAAATATGATAATAAGGATTCATATACTTTAATTCCTAATGATTTACCAGAAGATATATTAAAAAAAATAAAGGAATATTCACTTAGATTATTTAAAAGCTTAGATTGTTCTGGTCTATCAAGAATAGATTTTTTCTATGATGAAGAAAATAATGCTTTATATTTAAATGAAGCTAATACTATGCCTGGCTTTACAACTATTAGCATGTATCCTAAACTTATTGAAAGTATAGGAATAGAATATAAAGACTTAATAAGCATTTTAATAGATAATTCGTTGTAGATTTTAAAAAAATATGCTATGATATTACTGGTTAAAGGGCTAGTACAGACTTTAGTTTGTATTAGCTCTTTTTGGTAGTGTAAAGGAGTAATTGAAGTGAAAAAAGTAGTAATAGGAGTATTTATTTTTATCTGTATATTTTTTAGTATAGATAAAGTTTTAGCAGGAAGAGGTTGTTGTTCACACCATGAAGGTCAGGTTTAAAGTAGTTTTATATTTCTTATACCTCCATTTATAGATATAGTGTTAATAATAAT
This sequence comes from Clostridium sp. CAG:594, assembly GCA_000434835.1. Lineage (GTDB taxonomy): Bacteria > Bacillota_I > Bacilli_A > RF39 > UBA660 > Aphodocola. The sequence goes on along the minus strand of FR881466.1, from coordinate 40,698 downwards.
TAGCGAAATAAAAAAAGCAAAAAAGCAAGGTTCACATTAAGTGAACTTTTTTGTATAATAAAAAAGGTGAAATAAATGAAATCGGATGTTTATAAAATAAATAATGCTGTGGAAAAAATCAAAACAGGTAAAAATACACAGTTTTTGGATGGAAGAGAACTTAAAATAGTAACAGGAAAGTTAAAAAAAAGTGAGTATAACGTATATTATCCTTATAAAGATAGTGAAAAAGTAATGTTATACACAGGAAAAGTTCCAAAAGTTAAGTTATTTAAAATTTATACTGTGGAAAGTATTAGACATCAAGATATTTTAGGTAGCTTATTTGCACTTAACATAGATTCATCATACTTTGGTGATATAGTACTTTATAATGATTACTATTATGTTTTTGTTAGCGAAGATTTGGCATTATACATAAAAGATAATTTAAAAATGGTAGGTAATAAAAAAGTTTCATTAGAAGAAGTAGATTTAAGTGTGTTAGATAATTATGAAAGAAAGTATGAAGAAAAAGAAATAATAGTATCAAGTTTAAGAATTGATAATATTATATCAGGTATAATTAACACATCAAGAAAAGTTGCACTTGATAAGATAAAAAATAAAGAAGTAATAGTTAATTATGATGTTATGAATAAAAACTCATACATATTAAAAGAAAATGATATATTTAGTATAAGAAGATACGGAAAATATAAATTTGTTGGAATAGTAAAAAGTACTAAGAAAAATAACTTTATCGTTAGATATTTAAAGTATATTTAATCAAAAGGAAGGATTAAATTATGAAAAATAGGAAAAATATGATTGTAATTATAGTAAGTGCTATAATATCTATTATTATTGGGATTATATCAAAGAATGCTATAATAGGAAGTTTAATTTTATTTACTAGTATAATGAACTCTTACCTAGCAAGTATAGGTAAAAAAGAAAGCTATATAACAGGACTTATTAGTTCTATCTTAACTTCATACGTTTCCTTAAAGAATAATTTATATGGGCTTTTCTTCTTCTATTTAGTTATTTTTGCACCCATGCAAGTTTATGGATACATTAATTGGAAAAATAATGAAGATGACTCTAAAAACGTTAAAATAAGAGCTTTTACTCTTAAGAATAGTTTAATAATAATTTTTGCTTGCATTATTGGTAGTTTCTTGCTTGGTTATTTGCTAACTTTAATACCTAATCAAAAATTAGCTTTTTTAGATGCGTCAAGTAACATAATTAATTTATGCGCTGTTATATTAATGATATTAAGATTTAATGAGTCTTGGTGGATATGGTTATTTAATAATATAATAGATTTAATTATATGGTCTGTAACATTTAAAAATAATGGTATGGCTGCTTTTAGTATGTTTACATCCTCGCTAATATACTTAATCATTAATGTTTACGGAATAATAAAGTGGAACAAAAAATTAAAAGATGATAAAAAACTTACACAAAAATAAAAAATGTGTTATAATTAACTTCGCAAATGAGTTGCTAAAAAAGCGTAAATCCGGTTTGTTTAGCAATTTTTTTTATGTAAAGGAGGAATTTCTTATGAAAAAAGAATTAAATCTAGGAAAGGATAAAATTGGTAGTCTTTTACTTGCGTTTTCAGTTCCTTGCATAATAAGTATGCTTATAAACTCTATTTATAACATAGTGGATCAAATCTTTATTGGTCAAGGAGTTGGATACTTAGGAAATGCTGCAACTAACGTAATATTTCCAATTGTAATTTTTTGTAACGCAGTGGCAGGTTTAATAGGAAATGGATGTGCTGCTAACTTGAGTTTAAGACTTGGAGAAAAAAAGGAAAAAGAAGCTAGTAAGTCAGTTGCATCAACAATTGTATTTACAATTATATTAGGAGTAGTAATAAGCTTAATTTTATACTTATTGCTAGATAAATTAGTTTTATTTTTTGGATGCACAGAAAAAGTACTTCCATATGCTATTTCTTACGGTAAAATAATACTTTTAGGTGCTCCTTTTATGATTATATACTCAGTATTATCACAAATAATAAGAGCGGATGGTTCTCCTAAATACTCAATGGTATTACTAGTTTTAGGAGCAGTTATAAACTTAATATTAGATCCAATTTTAATAATGGGATTTAATATGGGTGTTAAAGGTGGAGCTATTGCAACAATAATAGGTCAGATAGCATCAGCTATTATGGCACTTATGTATATTAAAAGATTTAAACAAGTAAAAATAGATAAAAAAGATTTTAGGATAAATAAAAGTATATTTAAGGTAATGGGATATGGATTATCTAGTTTTATTACTCAAATGACTATCTTAGTTTTATTTATATTCATGAATAACATAATGACAAAATATGGAGCATTATCTAAATTTGGTAGTGACATACCACTTTCAGCATACGGAATAGTATCTAAATTAAATAGTTTATTTGTCTCTTCTGTTCTTGGCGTTTCAATAGGGGCACAACCAATTATTGGATATAACTATGGAGCAGGTAACTATAAAAGAGTTAAAGAAACTCTTAGAAAAGTACTAATAATTAACTTTTTAATAGGAATTATATTTAATTTATCATTTCAATTATTTCCAAAGTTTTTAATAGGAATATTTGGTAGTGCAAATAATAGTTTATATGTTACGTTTGCATGTGATACATTAAAAATATTTCTTATGGTGTGCTTTTTAAATGCGTTTGAAATGACTACTAGTATAGTTATTCAGTCACTTGGAAACGTAAAAAAATCAACTGCAGTATCATTTATTAGACAAATTATGCTTTTTATTCCACTTGCCATTTTATTAACTAGTAAGATAGGTTTATATGGAGCATTATATGCTGGACCAATTGCAGATACTATATGCTTTATATGCGTTATATTTATATTTTTTAGTGAGTATAAAAAGCTTGGCAATATGAGCGAGGAATCAGAAAAAGATACAAATGAAAAAATTACATTTAAGGGTAAAAGCAAAATAATTATTACCATAAACAGAGAATATGGTTCTGGTGGTAGATTTGTAGGAAAAATAATAGCAGATAAGTTAGGTATACCATTTTATGATAAAGAGTTAATAAATGAAATATCAAAGGAAAGTGGATTATCTAAAAAATACATAGAAGAAAATGAACAAAAGAAACATTCCCTAGGAAGCTCTATATATAATAATGAAGATGCTTTATTTATCGCGGAAGATAAAGCAATTAAAAAGCTTGCTTCAAAGTCATCTTGCGTAATAGTTGGTAGATGTGCAAATTACATATTAAGTGGTAAGAAAAACGTTTATAAAGTATTTTTATATAGCTCTTTAGATAATGAAATAAAACGTGCAGTTAAATATTATGGTTTATCTAAAGATAAGGCAGAAAAACAAATTAAAAAGATTAATAAACAAAGGGAAAAACATTATAAGTATTATACTGAACATAACTGGAAGGATTTTTCTAACTATGATATTTGTTTAAACGTAGATGAAATAGGTGTAGAAAATACTGCAAACTTAATAATTGATATGATTAATAAAAAATAATAAGATTTTATATATAAGAAGTCTTTTGAATAATGACTTCTTTTTTATATTCTTTATTTAAACTATTTTGCATAATTTAAAAGTCTAATTTGACTTTTTTATTTGTTTTTGCTATTATACCTAACATTAAAAAAGGGGGTGTTTTTAATGGAATTTTCAAGAAATATGGATAAGGAAGATATAGAATATGTTAAGTTTATAATGGAATATAGTGATGGCTATAGTCCACTTCTTTTACAGAATTTAGGTATGAGTTTTTCTGATTCTAAGCATAAGAAAGATGACTATGTAGCTTGTGTAAGATCGTTTTTAAATCTTGATTTAGAAGAGAAAGATAGATATAAAGCATATTTTAAATTTTTAAAGGAGAACTTTGATCTCACCGGTAATATTTTAGAGATAGGAGCAGGTACGTTTCCTACTTTAGCTCACTATATAGATAAAGAACAGCAAGTAAAAGAAAGTGGAAGTATAGAAATATATGATCCTCTACTTGTCACGATGAATTTAGGTAATATAATTGCTAACAAATCATTATTTGAAGATGATAAAAAGGCAAAAGATAAAGATTTATTAATAGGAATGGCACCTAGGGGTGCTACTGAGGTAATAGTTAGAACTGCTAATAAATATAAAAAGCCATTTAGTATTTTAATGTGTCCTAATATTAAAAAAAGTAGTAAGTATGATGAAGAATTGGATGATCTTTTAGAGTTGATTAATAGTACTAAAAATGATTCTTATAACGTAGGTGTTTCATATTTAGATAAAAACTGTTATTATCCTTATCCTATAGTATATAAAAAATAATAAATTAAAAAAGGAAATAAATTTGATTATTTATTCCCTTTTACTATGTCTAATATTATTTTACTTACATCGTCTTTTGTTGATATGATATTTATTTTTCCGCCTTTTTTATTTAACTTATCTTTTATAAGGTCATATACTCTGTTTTTAATACCACGACTTCCATCAACAAATGTAACATTACCTAAAACCTTTGTAATGGCATTTTTTGCAAGTGGGAAATGAGTACATCCTAAAACCACAACTTCATATCCTTTGTAGTCTTTTAATAAATCATTTAAATAGCTATAAGTATCCTTATTATTTTCTATTAATGAAGCAAGTAGTGGAGCTTCAACTAAAACACAGTTTTTTGTTTTATAATTTTTAAATAACTCTTTAAATCTTTTACTTTCTCCAGTACCTTTAGTAGTTAATATAATTGCTTTTTTATCTTTGTAATAATCATGAACCACTTTAACAGCAGGTTCTGTTCCAACAAAAGTAATGTCCTTATATTTCTTTCTAATATCATTTAATACAACTTCGGTTGCGGTATTACAAGCACAAACTATTAGTTTAGGATTATACTTAATTAAATTATCCACAGCACAACATACTATATCAAATAATTCTTTTTTAGTTTTATTACCGTAAGGATTATTTTTGCTATCTGCATAATAAATATAGTCTTCATTTGGCAACTTTTTAATTACTTCTTTTAATATTGTAGAGCCACCAATTCCCGAGTCAAAAAAACATATTGGTCTATCATCCATATTTACACCTTCATTTATTTGTTAAAATTAAATAATTAATCTATGATATAATTATAATAGAAGGTTGATAATATGGCAAGTAGTATGATTCATATTGCAGTTGCAAATGAGCTAAATAAAACGTTAAATAGAGATAATAAAAAACTATTAATTGGTAGTATTGCACCTGACATTGCAAAATTAATTGGTAGAACTAAAATAGTTTCTCACTTTCAAGATAAAGATGATGATTTGCCTAATTTAAATAAATTTTTAAGCAAATATAAGTCTGATTTGTTAGATGATTTTGTTCTGGGTTATTATATTCATATTTTTACAGATTATCTATGGTTTAAATATTTTGTACCTGATTTTTATGAAAATGGTATTATATATAAATTAGATGGTACCATAGAAAATATTTCAGTTGATAGAAAAATTAATTATTTTTATAATGATTATACTAATTTAAATATTAAACTTATAGATGAATATAATTTAGATCTTAGTATTTTTTATGAAGATATACCAAAACTTAAAGATATTATTAAGGAAATACCTATGAATAAAATATATGTAATTATAGATCAGGCTGGTATAATATTAGAAAATACAAAAGAAAGTAAGTCTTATATATTTGATATGAACTTAGTTAATAAGTTTATAAAAACATCAGTAGATTATATTTTATCAAATTTAAAAGAAATAGGAGTGTGCAAATGAAAGTATTATTAGTAAATGGAAGTCCACATGAATTTGGTTCTACAAATAGAGCATTAGAAGAAGTTAAAAGTTCTCTTAGTAAAAACGGCATAGAAACTGAAGTTTTTTGGATAGGAAATGATGCTATAAGAGGATGCTTGGGATGCGGTTCTTGTATTAAAAGTAAAAGATGTTTTATAAATGATAAGGTAAATGAGTTTTTAGAAAAGGCAAAGTGTGCAGATGGATTTGTTTTTGCAAGTCCCGTTCATTATGCTGGACCTACTGGTTTTATAAAGTCATTTATGGATAGGTGTTTTTATGCTAAAACAGATATCTTTAAGTATAAGC
>FR881466.1:14570-34569 GCA_000434835.1 Clostridium sp. CAG:594 | reverse complement strand
CTTTAAGTATAAGCCAGCAGCAGCGGTTGTATCAGCAAGAAGAGGTGGGTGCGTAAGTTCTTTTGATGATTTAAATAAATACTTTCTAATGTCTAACATGATAGTTGTTGGAAGTAATTATTGGAATCAAGTACATGGTAATAATAAAGAAGAGTGTGAAAAAGATTTAGAGGGACTTCAAACAATGCGTATTTTAGGAAACAATATGTCTTGGGTGTTAAAGTTAATAGAAAACGGTAAGAAAAACAACATAGATATGCCTCTTTTGGAAGAAAAAATTAAAACTAACTTTATAAGATAAAAGAATTCTAACTATTTTAGAATTCTTTTTTGCTTCTTAAAATAAGCTTCTTATTGTTTAGTAATCTTTTATTATTAGGTTCCATCTTTATTGCTATATCAACCCATTTTAAAGATTCGTCTATTTCTCCTAAGTAAAACGTACTTATAGAAAGTAAGTCATATATTGTGTAATCAAAACTAAAGGGTTCATTTATGTATGTTTTTTCATGAGTCTTAATATTTAGTGCCAAAAGGCAATATTTTTTAACAGCACTAAAGTTATTAAGCTCATACTCTAAAAATGCCATTTCAACATATGCATCTCTTAAATAAGGAGCTTCATTAATTGCCTTATTAAGCCACATTTTAGCTTCTTCATATCTTTTTAAATATTTGTAGCATCTTGCTATAAAACGCATAGAAGCTGCTCTTTCATCTTTCCATGTTGCGGACTTTAGAGAAAGATGATAAATAAGTGTATCTATTGCTTCATTTAATTTTCCATAATACATATATTCTCTTCCTAAATAATGAACGTTTCTATCATTATAAGGATCTTCTTTTACAGATAATTCTAATAAAGGAAGATAACTACTTCTTGATTTAGAACTATCTGGATAATGATCAACTATTATGTCATTTGTAGTAGCCCAAACTTCATTGCTTCCAGTATATTTTAAAACTTCGTGAACTGGATTTGCCCATTTAAAATTTTTTCTTGCATGTATTTTTTCATAGTAAAAACTTACCTTAGGATTCTTATTTTCATCATGACTCCAGTTATAAATATATCTTACGTGATTTACTTTTTCATTTTTTAATATTTCTTCTAGTTTTTCTCTCCAATTAGGACTTATTACTTCATCAATATCTATACATACACATATATCAGCATCAAGTGGTACTAGCTTTAAAGATTCATTTCTTGCAACATCAAACCTCCAAGGTTTTATTTCTTTAGTAGTTACTTTAGCTCCTAATTCTTTTAATATTTTAACAGTATTATCAGTTGAACCAGTATCTAAAACGTATATGCCGTCAGCACTCTTAACGGACTCATACCATCTTTTAGCAAATTTTTCTTCATTTTTACTTATTGCATAAACATATATTTTTTTCTTTTTCATAAAAATATCCTTTCTTCTATCTATATTAATTTATGAAAAAAAATTATTTATGAATGTTTTTTTATCTTATTAACTTAATTTTTTCAAAATAAAACCTCGTTTCTATGTTTAAGAAACGGGGTTTATATCAAACTTAGAATTATCCTTTTTTGAAAAGTTAGTATTCTCAACAATATAAAGATGATTATCTAATTCTCCATTTTTATATCCCACCTTATAAATAATGATTATATTACCATTATCATTTCTTAATCAGCAGAACTGTAATTTAAAGTAATATTACCAAATGCAACGTTAAAGTTACCATCTGCTCTATTTGCACCAGCTTCATATTCTAGAGTAACAACTACTGCTTCGCCATTTTCTTTAGCTAAAGAATGACCAGTTATAGAAGCTTTACCAGTTGATGTTTCTAATTCATTTCCTACTTTTACTTTAACAGAAATCTTTTCACAAGCTTTTTGAACTAATTCACCAGCATTATATGCATAAAATTTATACACAGCTGTTTGACCAGGTTCAGTAAAGGTTGTACTTAAATTTGAAATAGTTGGATTGTTACTATTATCAATTATACCATTTGTTGCAACAAGGCTATTTGGTGTAACAGTTGGGGTAATTTCAGCAACTTCTGCTTTATCTTGATCATTTGAAAAAATAACATTCATAGTACTATTATATGGTTTTACATTTGCACTAGATTGAACGTTTAAAATACTAGAAAATGCTGCAAAACCAATAGATAAATCAATAACTCCAATAATTAAAGGAAGCTATTACCTTTGTCTTTTTATTTCTTTCCATTTACCTATCCTCCTATGTTAATAATTGTGGCATAGCTAAAATAATTTACGCTTTAATGACTTTTCGTTATAAATTTGTTAAAATATATGTAATGATAATTTACTAGGTGGTGCGGTAGTTGAGGAAGGTGGTGAAATTGATAATGTTAATCAGAGAAAAATTGAGTTATGATTATTATATTAATTGGGAACCAAAAAGTAATATGTATAATAAAACTGATAAAGATATAACAAATGATTTATTAATAAAAATGTATAATGAATATATAGTAAAATTAAGTGAATTTATTAAAGAACCAAACAAGATTAAAAAAAATATAAAAAAACTAGAATTCAAACCCAATTATAGGTAAATTTGTGGATATAAAAGATGCGTTGTTAATTATCCAGATAAGGGATGAAACGAAAAATATGAGCAATATATTCAAGCGTACAAAGAATTAATGGTGGATTTTTTATATTATTCTCCCGATTTGGATTATGATGATTTATCAATCAAGAAAATAGATATTTTAAAAGAAAGGGCTTCATTTTTAGTGACATGGGCAGAAATTAATATTAATGATTTAATGTGATTAATTGAACATAGAAAAAAATTGAAAAGGTGATTATGTATTATGAAAGATGAAAGATATTCAATAATTTATAGTAGTAAAACAGGAAACACAAAAAAACTTGCAGAAACAATTTATAAAATTTTACCTCGAAATGAGTGTGATTATTATTGTGCAGCAGATAAAATTGATTATGAATTAAGTGATGTGATTTATATCGGATTTTGGACAGAAAAAGGAGATGCTGATTCTTTAACAATAGAATTTTTAAAGCAATTAAAAAACAAAAAAATATTTTTATTTGGAACAGCGGGATATGGTGAAAGTGAAAAATACTTTAAAAATATTATAAATAATGTAAAAAGAAACATTGATAGTAGCAATATAATAATAGGAACTTTTATGTGCCAAGGTAAAATGCCTTTGTCAGTTAGAGCAAGGTATGAAAAGATGAAGCAACAAAACAACTTATCAATAAACGTAGATAACTTAATTACAAACTTTGATAAAGCTTTATCACACCCAAATGAAAAAGATTTAAAAAAATTAGAAAAAATTATAAAAAGTATTTATAGTTAAAATAAAAGGAGAATTTATTATGAAAAAGATGGTATTTGTTATTTTATTATGTGGAGTTTTAATTTTAACAATGACAGGTTGTGTAAAAACAAAAAATAAACTTGATATAGGAAATAAGTCTGATATTAAGGCTTTAAAAAATGATGTTATAATGACTATTAAAGATGGAACATTAACAAATAAAAGTGTAACTTTAATTTTAACTAATAATAGTGATAGAAAGATTCAATATGGAAGTCCTTACGAAATAGAGATTAAAAAAAACGATGAATGGCATAAAATAAATGCCGAATTAAACTTTACTTTACAATTATTTATTCTTGAATCTAAAGAAAAAAATGAATTTGAACTTAACTTTGAAGATGGATACGGAAAATTACCATCTGGGACCTATAGAGTTATAAAGAAAATTGATAAAGAAAAAGAAGATGGATTATTTGATAGTTTTTATGTATCTACTGAATTTACTATTAAATAAAGATGCAAACTAGTTAAAAAGTAAATTTAATATTAATTTTGGAGTAATAAATTATGAAAAGATGCACATGGTGTAATTTAAATAATGAAATTTATGTTAATTATCATGATAAAGAGTGGGGAGTTTTAAATCTTGATGATGCTTATTTATTTGAAATGCTTATATTAGAATTATTTCAAGCAGGTTTATCTTTTGAATGTGTATTAAATAAAAGAGAGTATTTTAAAGAAGCATATGATAATTTTGATGTTAATAAAGTTTCTTTATATGATGAAAATAAGATAAATGAACTTATGAATAATAAAAATATAATCAGGAATAAACGTAAAATAGAAGCTAGTATAAATAATGCTAAAATATTTAATAATATAAAAAATGAATATGGTTCATTTCATAATTATTTAAAGACTTTTACAAATGATAAAGTAATATATGAAAATGATAAAACAACTTCTGAATTATCTGATACTATTTCAAGTGATTTAAAGTCTCGTGGAATGAAATTTATAGGAAGCGTAATTATTTATTCTTATTTACAGGCAATAGGAATTATAAACTCCCATGAAAAAGATTGTTATAAATATAAAAAACTAAGCAATTAACTTTTATATTTGCTTAGTTTTTTTGTATTTTTAAGCTTGTGGACCAGTAGGACCTTGAGGAATGGTTAAATTCAATGTGTAGTTAGGTGCAGCACCAGTAATAGTTGCAGAAGCTTGAGATCCAGGAGCTCCTGTATTTACTGTGCCTATTGTTAGTGTTGGTGTTTCTCCGTTTGTACCAGCAGGACCGGTAGGACCAGTAGGTCCGGTAGGTCCAGTTGCTCCAGTAGGACCAGTAGCTCCACCTGAAGGACCGGTAGGTCCAGTAGGACCTATAATATATCTTGGACAACAGCAACATTTATTTTTTTTCATTTCTAATAAGGCAGCATTTAAAATATTACCTTCATAACATTCATTATTCATATTTTTTTCTCCTTTCAAAGTATAATATGAACTTAAAGTAATATTGCTTATTATGTTTGCTTTATAATGTGTTTTACTTTTTTTATATAAGATGTTATATTAATAATAGATTATAGAAGAGGTAGTGTATGAAAAAAGGTAAAAAGATATTTCTAATAATTTTGGCTATAATATTTATAATTATGTTTTTAATAGGTGTTATGGTAGTAAAGGACTTAAAAGAAGAAGATAAATTAAGAGATGATATTTCTAGCATAAATGAACTTATAAATAGTGATAATCCTGATGATAAATTAATTAACAAAAAACTAAAAACTTATGTTACAACAGGAGACAACTTATCACTAGAAAAAGCTGTTAAAAGGTATTATTTAGATTCTTATGACTTAGTTAAAAAATATAATAATATAGTCAATGTAGAAAAGATAAGTAATCTTGTATCAATAAATAATTTTATGTTTGATGGAAAAGATTTTAATATTTCAAAAAATTATATTAATGATATAAATAATAATTTAGATGAAGTAGTAAATGAGGTTAGTGAACAATTATCAGACAAAAATAGAAATAAATATTTTAAAAAATATAAATTAGATTCATATTATAAAGACTTATATAATGAGCTTACTTTATCATTTGACTACTTTGGTTCAGAAAAGAGTTTTAGAAAAAATGTTAATGAACTAAAAGAACTTGTTAGTTTAATTAGTGATACGTTAAATTATTTATCTGATAATAAAAGTCATTGGTTGATATCAAATGATACAATTATTTTTGATTCAAAGGAAAAACTAAGTGAATTTGGAATACTATTATCAAAAATAGAGGATAATAATGAGTATATAAATCAAAAAGAAATCACTAAGCAAGATGAAACATTATAGGCATAAATTGATTGGTTTATGTCTTTTCTTGATATAAAAATAAAATTGTGATATTATCTAGTTGCAATAAAAAGGAATGATTATTAATGAAAGATATTATATTAGATACTTTGTTAGATTCTGTTAAACTATTACCATTTTTGTTTATTACATTTTTAATAATGGAGTATATAGAACACAAATTTAGTAAGAAAAGTAAAGAAAAAATTTCTAAAGCAGGAAAATATGGGCCTATTGTAGGAAGCTTTTTAGGAGCTATCCCACAGTGTGGTTTTTCTGTTATGGCAACTAATCTTTATGCTACTAGAATAATAAGTGTTGGAACACTTATTTCTATTTACTTATCAACTTCTGATGAGATGCTTCCTATTTTAATATCGGAAAAGGCGGACGTGCTTATAATAATTAAGTTTTTAATTATTAAGATAATAATTGGTATGTTATGTGGTGTATTAATAGATTTTATTTTAAGGAAGAAAAAGAATTATAAAAAAGATAAAATTAAAGATTTTTGTGAAGAACATCATTGTAATTGTTCACATAGTATAATAAAGTCAGCCATAAAACATACTGTTAGCATAACGCTATTTTTGCTTGCTATAACGTTTATTTTAAACTTAGGATTTCACTACTTGGGTTATGATAAAATAAGTAAATTATTTTTAAAAGATAATTTGTTTGGATCATTTATATCTAGTCTTATTGGACTTATACCAAATTGCGCATCTAGTGTTATGTTAACTAAACTTTATTTAGAAGGCGTTATTTCTTTTTATTCTTGCTTAGCTGGACTTCTTACGTCAAGCGGAGTTGCATTACTTTTACTATTTAAGGTAAATGAAAATAAAAAAGAGAACCTTAAAATATTATTAACCGTTTATTTAATTGGTGCTTTATCAGGTTTTATAATGGAATTGGTATGCTCTTTATTTTAACTTCTTTATATAAGAAGTTTTTTTTATGCTATAATAACTATAGGAGATGATATAGTTGAAAAAACCTTTAGTATTATGCATTTTAGATGGATGTGGAATAAGAGAAGAAAGTGATGGTAATGCATTTAAAAATGCTAATAAACCAACATTTGATTATTTATGGAATAATTTTCCTCATAGTCTTTTAGAAGCTAGTGGAAAACAAGTTGGCTTGCCAGCAGGCCAAATGGGTAATAGTGAAGTTGGTCATATGAATATAGGAGCGGGTAGAATAGTTTATCAACCTCTCGAAATTATTAACCGAGCAATTAACGATAAGACATTTTATTCAAACAAAAAAATTATAAACGTTATAAATCACGTTAATAAAAATAATTCAAAGTTACACGTCATGGGACTTTTATCATCTGGAGGGGTACACTCACATATTAACCATTTGATGGCATTAATAGACATGATAAAGAACTTTAAAGTAAAAAATGTATGTTATCATTTGTTTTTGGATGGAAGAGATGTTGAACCTAAAAGTGCTAAAAAATTCATCTGTATGTTAAATAATAAAATAAAGGAAACTAATGTTGGAAAAATAGTAACTTTATCCGGAAGATATTATGCAATGGATCGTGATAATAATTATGATAGATTAAAGAAGGCATATGATGCAATAGCATATGGTTCTGGAAATAAATATGATACCGCAGAAATTGCAATAAATGAAAGCTATAAAAATGGTATAACCGATGAATTCGTAGAACCTTGCGTTATAAATGATGGTATTTTAGAAGATGGTGATGGAGTAATAACATTTAACTTTAGACCGGATAGATTAAGACAGTTATTTACCGCATTAACTAATCCGGAAAATAGTCCTATGGAAACTAAAAAGGTTAGTGATTTATCAGTCGTTACCATGATGCCGGTTGTAAATACTGTACTTTGTCCTCATGCTTTTAATCATGTGGATCTATCTGAAACTATGGGAAGATATTTATCGGAAAACAAGTTAAATCAGTTAAGAATCGCAGAAACTGAAAAATATGCACATGTTACTTACTTTTATGATGGTGGTTTAGAGGAAAACTTTGATGGTATGAAAAAAATATTAATACCATCACCTAAAGTTGCAACTTATGATTTAAAACCAGAGATGAGTGCTAAAGAAGTTACTGATAAATTGTTAGAAGAGTTAGATAAGGATTATTATGACGTTGTGATATTAAATTATGCAAATGGTGATATGGTAGGACATACTGGGGTTTATGATGCCGCTAAAATAGCTGTTGAATTTTTAGATGGATGCTTAAAGAGATTATATGATAAACTATTAAAGCTAGATGGTACTTTAATAGTTACAGCAGATCACGGAAACTGTGATACAATGTGGGATATAAACCATGTTCCTGTAACATCACATACAACTATGCCTGTTCCATTTATAGTAACAAAAAATGATATAACATTAAAAAATGGAAAACTAGCGGATATAGCACCTACTATGTTAGAATTATTAGGGCTTTCAAAACCTGCCGAAATGACTGGTGAAAGTCTTATTAAACATTAATTTGACAAATTACATTTAACTGTTATACTTTATAAAAGAGGTGGAAAAATGGCTAAAGCTAAAAATGATAATTTTAAAAGCAAAAAGAAAAAAAGTAATAATAAAAAACAAAATGTTAAAGTAAAAATGAAAAAAGATAATAGTAAGATGTATCTTATGATAGGAATAACACTTATAGTTATTGCAGCAGTTATTTCTGTTATAACTTTTAGCTTTGAGAATGCTAAGCTTACTTGTAAAAAAGAAAATAATAAAGATGGTGTTTCCATAAATAGTTACGTTACTATAAGTAAGAAAAAAGATAAAATAGAAAACATAGAAGTTACTAAAACAATTGATTTAAAAGATGATAATATTGATAATTATTTAGATGCTATTAAAACAGCTTTGGAAGAAAGCTACAAAAAAGATGGTATTACTTATGAAATATCAAAAGAAAATGAAAAATTAGTGTTAAAGTTAAAATACACTGATAAGAAAGAATACATACTAGATAATTTATCCATAGAAAAGAAAAGCGATGGAATAGGTATTAACTTATTAAGTGAGGATAGGGAAGGCAATTATGCTACGTTTAACTTATCTAAAAGATATAGTGATAAAAATATCAGAAAAATATTAGAAAAATCTGATTATACTTGTGAAAAATAAAAAAATGCACAAAAAATCGAAAAAAGTCGAAAAAAGACTTGATTTATTGTTCGAAATATAGTATCTTATTAGTGGAAGTACTCAATAAGAGCTTCCCTTATTGCTTAAAGGACATGGATCTTACCCACTGTGTCCTTTTTTTGTTTCTATGGAGGCTTTATGAAAAAATTTAGTTTAAAAGAAATATTAAGCATATCTTTAGACGTTGGTGAAAGAATGCTAAAATGTGGAGCAGAAGTATCACGTGTTGAAAAAACAATAACTATTATATGTGAGAGTTATGGTGTTAAATATAGGGAAGTTTTTGCAATGAATTCTTTAATTGTTGCAACCTTAAGGAATGAAAATGATTCTGTTACAGAATCAAGAAGAATTGCTTATCACGAAAATGATTTAGGTCAATTAGAAAGATTAAATGATCTATCAAGAAGTATATGTAAGAAAAACGTTTCTAGAAAAATTGTTTTATCAAAAATAGATGAATGTAAAAAAAGAAAAAATAACAAACTTATTATTTTAGGTCAAGTACTTGCAGCATCTTCATTTACTTTGTTTTTTGGCGGTAACTTAAAAGATTCTTTAGTAAGCGGATTTATTGCAATCGTTATATTCTTTCTTAATTTGTATGCAAGCAAAAACAAAATCAATGATTTGATAATAAACTTTATGAGTAGTTTCGTAATTGGAATTATATCCATTTTATTTACTAAAATTAATATTGGAAATAATTATGATAAGATAATAATAGGTGATATTATGCTTTTGATCCCCGGGTTATCTATGTTTATATCAATTGATGATATATTTAAAGGAGATACACTTTCAGGACTTGGAAGATTTACTGAAGGCATATTTTTAGCACTTACCATTGCGGCAGGTGTTGGATTATCTCTTCTTATTGGAGGTACGTTATGATTAAATTATTATGGGCGATGCTAGGTACACTAGGGTTTGGTATTATATTTAACGTTAATAAAGATAAATTATTTCTCGTTATGATAGGTGGATTCTTAAATTATTTAGCTTACTATATTACTTTTAAACTTACCAATAACATATTTTTATCATCAGCATTGTGTGCTGTTACAACTTCTTTATATTCGGAACTTTTAGCTTTGTTTTTAAAATGTCCAACAACCATTTTTATACTAACAGGATTAATTCCATCAGTTCCAGGAAGTAGTTTGTTTTATATGATGCAAAACCTTGTATTAAATAATAGTAAAGAAGCTCTTAATCAAGGAATAATAACGATAGAGGTAATACTTGGAATAGTTTCTGGTATGTTATTTGCATCTGTTATCATGGCAATTATTAACGCAAATAAAAAGAGGAGAAATTACATACATTAATTTGTATGTTTTCTTTTTTTTGATTCTAATTAACGTAATATGTTATAATATTTTTATAGAAAGGAAAATACTTATGAAAAAAATATTTATAGCATTATTAACACTTATAATCACGGCTTTAATATGTTTATTATCAGTTAGTTTTTGTATTAAAGATATAATAGTTGATACTTTATCTAAAGAAGTTGTTTCTTTAGAAATAAAAGAAAAGGTTACAAGTGAAATAAAAAAGGAATATACTGATATAGATTATGATACATTAAGCAAGGTAGGAGACTCCATCCAAACTAGTAGTGAGGTATATAATATAACAGATAAGTATTTTGATAACATAATAGAATCTGTTATTAAAGGTGATGATGTAGACGTTCCTAAAACAAAAGAGGAAATATTAAACTTAATAAATGAAAATGAGGGTATACTAACAAGAAATGGTATAGAAGTTTCAGATTCTAAAAAAGAGGAAATTGCAAGTGAGCTATCTGATGGTGGAAAATTAGATAAGATATATAAAAACGTTAGAAATAGTGTTAAGAAAAACTTAAGTACTAAGGAAATAGAACTAGTTAAAATGTATGATAGGATGACTAAACCTTTATTTAGATGGATTATCATAAGTATTATCTTAATTGCAACCATCTTAATTGCGGTTTTAAAGAAAACTTATTATAGATGGACTCTTAACCTTGGCGTAAGCTTCCTATTATCAGGTATAGTTTTAGCTCTTTTAACCCCTTTAATAACAGATGATTTATCTTATCGTATAACTGAAAAAGTAATAGGAAAAGCATCTAATATAAACGTAAATGCTTTAACTAATATAGGATACGGATTTTTAGCTATATGTGCTTTATTAATAATAATTTATGTTGTTGGAAATAAAATAACGGGGTATAAGGAAAGAAAAGAAAATTATTAAACGAAAAAGATGCTACAGACTAGTTATAGCATCTTTTATTTTTTTAAATACGTTGCCTAATTTATCATGGATTACTATATCTGCTTTATAATCACTTTTTGTTTCTTCTTTATTAATTAAGATGATATGTTTTCCATTAAAATAATTAATTAAAGAGGCTGCCGGGTATACCAAAAGACTGGTTCCTCCAATTATCAGCGTGTCAGCTGATTTTATCTCATTTATAGCCTTATCTAATGTTTCATAATCGAGTGGTTCTTCATACAAAACAACATCAGGTTTGATTATGCCACCACAGCTGCATAATGGAATTTCTTTGCTTTCTAAAACGTATTTTAAATCATATTTTTTATGACACTTTGTGCATGTATTTGAGTAAACTGTCCCGTGAAGATTTAAAACGTTTTTGGAGTGTGCCATCTCATGCAAACCATCTATATTTTGAGTTATTATAGAAGATAGTAATCCCTTTTCTTCCATAATTGCAAGTGTTTTATGAACTACGTTTGGCTTATATCCTGTTGGGTTTAGTTTTTCTCTATAAAACTTGTAGAAATATTTTGGATTAGTATAAAAGAAATGATGGGATAAGATTTCTTCTGGAGGGAAGGCATATTGTTCACTATATAATCCATCCTTACTTCGAAAGTCCTTAATTCCACTTTCTGTTGATACTCCGGCACCACCAAAAAATACCGTTTTTTTAGATTCTTTAATTATCTTTATTATTTTTTCTATATCATTCATAATTATCACTACCTAATTTTATTATATAATTTAATAAATTATAAGTAAAGCGTTTAGATATAAGACAAACACCAGGAAATGTTGGTATAAAAAAAATACATAATTTAAATTAATAAATACAAAATTAATTGACTTAAATATTTAAATATGTTAATTTAAATTCAGTAAATGAAGAAAGGTATGTGATTAATATGAAAATAAGATTTACTAACAAATTTATATTATGCAAGGTTAATCACGCACTATTTATGTAACTTTTTTATAAATATGAGTGTTTGTTTAATCTTGCTTAGAAAAAGAAAGCAAGATTTTTTCTTGCCTAAAAAAGGAAGGTGATTTTAATGATGGAAAATAAAGATAAGAAAAAAAGTATAAAAGAATTTAAAAATATATATAAACTTATAAAAGAAGATAAAGGAAAGCTGATATTTGCATTTATTTGTGTGTTTTTAAGCTCTATGCTTTCAATAACAAACGGATGGTTGCAAGGTAAAGTAACTGAAGAAATAGTAGCTAAAAACCTAAAAACATCACTTATTTTCTTGCTTATATATTTTATTATAGACATATTATTTAATAACTTTTTAAGTAATATAGGTGTTATGATTTCAAGCAAGATAGAGGCAAAACTCTCTAAAAAGTTAAGTATCATGGTTTATAAAAAATCTCTTAACTTGCCAGCTTATGCTTTTGAGGAAAAAACAAGTGGTGAGTTAATAAATCGTATAACATCTGATACAGAAACTTTATCAAATACGTTTAATAGTATTATTCAAACTCTTATAAATGCATTTGGGTGTTTGCTTATATTGATTTATATATTCTTTAATTCAGTTGTTGTTGGAATGGAAATAGTTATATTTTTAATAGTTATTTTTGCAATAACAAAAATATTTAATCCTAAGATTAAAAAAATAAATCAAGAATTAAAGGCTAAAAAAGATGATTATACTGCACTTTCTGCAGAATCTATAAGAGGTATTAGGGAGATTAAAACTTTAGGTATAAAGAAAAATTTAATAAGTGAAATATCATCTTTAAGAGAGTTGATTTATAAGAAAGATACTGAAGATATAAATTTACACAGAACTTATTCAATTATTATGTGGGCAATCAAAATATTATTAGAGTCACTTATATTTGCAACTTGTGTTATTGGTATTTACCTAGGTAAAACATCACTTGGATTTTTTATGGCTATGACTTGGTATGTTTACAAATTTACTTGGCTAATTGATAATTTAACTAATATGAATAGAATGTATCAAAGATTATTTGTATCAATAAGAAGAATAAATGAGATAATAGATAACACGTTATACGAAGATGATAAATTTGGCACTTTATCTTTAAAAAACATAAAAGGTGAGATAAGGTTTGATAACGTATCTTTTGGTTATCCTAATGAAGAGGCTACTTTAAAGGATTTTTCTGTTTCGTTTGCGCCTAATAAGAAGATAGCGGTAGTAGGTAAATCTGGACAAGGTAAGTCAACACTATTTAACTTAATAACCAGAATATTTGATGCAACAAGTGGAAATATATACTTAGATGATGTTAATTTAAAAGATTTAAGTGAGGAGTCCTTAAGAAGAAACATATCTATAATAAGACAAGAACCATTTTTATTTAATAGAACCATTAAAGAAAATTTTACAATTGTTAAGCCTGATATTACGTTAAAGGAAATAAAAAAATATTGTAAGATGGCATACTTAGATGATTATATTGAAAGTCTTCCTGATAAATATGATACTAAGTTAGGTGAAGGTGGTGTTAACTTATCAGGTGGTCAAAAACAAAGGCTTTCGATTGCAAGAGCACTTGCTAAAGAAAGTAAAGTAATCTTATTTGATGAAGCGACAAGTGCACTAGATAATGAATCACAAGGCTACATAAAGAAAGTTATAGATTCTTTAGTAAAAGATCATACGATAATAATAATTGCACACAGACTATCAACGATAATTGATTCAGATATTATATACGTTGTTGATGATGGAAGGGTAAGTTGCTTTGGAACGCATGAAAGTCTTTTAAAAACAAGTAAAATATATAAGAGTTTATATGAAAGCGAAGATAAAAATTAATCTTCGTTTTTTTGTATATTTACGCTTTATTTTACATAAAATAAAATGTATAAATATTTTTAGCACTCACTATTGACAAGTGCTAAAAATAGTGGTATAACATAATTAGAAAGGAAGATGAGATATATGAGTTTAATCCCAAGAAATTATTTCGGTGATATTTTTGAAGACTTTATGCCAAGTACAAAGGAAGATAATATGAAGTGCGATATCTATGAAAAGGATGGTGCTTACAATATTGAAATGGACGTTCCAGGTTTTAATAAGGATGAAATAAAAATCGAAGCTAAGAAGGATTATTTAACTATAACTGCTGAGAAATCTGATGAAGTAAATGATGAAGATAAGGACAGAAACTACATTCATCGTGAAAGAAGTTATGGTAAGTATCAAAGATCTTTCTACTTACACGACTTAGATTCTGACAAAGTTGATGCAGAATTTACTAACGGAGTACTAAAAATTACCGTTCCTAAAAAAGACGAAGCAACTGAAAAAAAATACATCGAAATTAAATAATAACATGAAGGTGCTAGAGGTAGCATCTTTTTTTGTTGTAATTTGATAAAAACTATGCTAGAATATGTAGCTGATGTAGTATTAAGTAGTAAAAATATATAAATAAGGTGATTTTTTATGAAAAGTGAAATAAATAAAAATGGTGCCAAAGTTAGAAAAAAATTTCATCCCTTATACTTGAAACTTATGAATTTAGTTGAGGATAAAACTCCTATTTTAGTGAATCCAGAAAAACTAGATGAAATAAAGAAAAATTATTTTGATAAAAATATTCCGGTTAGTTTTTGTGCAAATCATACTAATTCACATGATATTCCAGTAGCTGCAAAGGCGGTTAAAGAGCATTTTTATGTTATGATAGCAAAAGAAGGATTAACATTAATTCAAAAGATAGGATTTTTATTAAATGGTCCGGTATTTATAAAAAGAGATGATAAAAAAAGTAGAAAAAATTCTCTTTTAAAACTTATTTCGGCTCAAAAAAATAAGTTGTGTACACTTGTTTTTGCGGAGGCATCATGGAATGTTAAAGAAGAAAAACTAATGAATAAATTATATACTGGGATTATAGAAGCATCAAAAGTAACGGGTACTGATATTGTTCCATTGGTATTTATATATGTTGATGATAAATGTTATTGCAAAATAGGTAATCCTATAAAGGTTGATAAAAATAAAGATTCAAGATTACAAGCTGATGAACTAAGAGATATTATGGCAACCATGATGCTGGAACTTTTAGAAGAAAAGACTAATTTTTATCCAGAAAGAAAGATTTTAAAAGAAATAGAGCTTTTAGCAGATAATTGGGATAAACTTCCAGTTTCAAAGATGAAAAGATTAATTAATCTTGAAAATGAGTTACGTAATGTAAAAGAAAACGCAAAAAAAGAGTTTTACGATAATGTTGAGAAAAACTGGAATGAGTGTCCTGGTTTAGATAAAGAATTCGAGGCAAAATGTATTTATAGAGATAAAGATTCACCAGATGAAGTTTTTGAACATTTAAACAATATAAAGATAAATGATAAGACAATGTTTTTATTTAATCCTAATATAACAGGATATAGAAGATAGTAATTAAGTTGTTACTATTTTTTTATTGTGTTATAATTATTTCGTAAAGTAGGAGGCTTATATGACAAATTTATATTTTCCTGTGTGTGGTTTTTTTATAGCAAGTTTACTTGTTACAGTATTTTTTAGTAAAAAAAGAATTAAAAATGATGAAACAAAATGGTTTTCAGGTTTACTATTAACGAGTTTTTTTGATTCTATATTAATGGTTGCAATAATATACATCGCATATGTTAACCCATCTAGTAAATCATTATATATTTTAAATAGGCTTGATTTTTTACAATATGTTTTTTGGGCAAGCTTTTTCTTTCTTTATTTCTATGAAATTACTTTTAGAACTGGCAAGAAAAAGAAAAGTAATATGCCGTTAATAACTTTTATATCTAATATAGTTGTATTTGCTTTCATAATTGTTATGCCACTTCACATCCATACTAAAAATGACATTATGTTTGCATCGGGTGAATCTGTTAATATTTTGTATGGAACTTGTGCATTTTATTTTGTTATGATATTAATTTGTGTTATTTGTAATTTGAAGAGAATTAGAAATAAGAAATTTTTACCTTTATTAGCGTTAATTATATTGGTTTTTATCATTTTTATAGTAAGGAGTGTAACTCCTGGATTGTTGATAATTCCAGCTATGCTATCATATATTGATTTGATTATGATATTTACAATAGAAAATCCAGATTTGAAAATGATATATGAGCTTAACAGAAATAAAAAATTACTAGAAAGCATGAGTGAGGAAAAATCTAACTTTTTATTTAGCATGACGCAAGATACTAAAAAGCCTATTGATAATATTTTGGAAGTAAGCAAAATACTTTTAGATGATAAAAATAAGGAAGATATGAAAACGGGTATTAAAGTTATAGAAAATAATGCTAGAGGTCTTAAAAACATCATTAATAACGTATTAGATATTTCAAATATATCATCTAGTAAGTTAGCAGTTTCAACCGAAACTTATAATGCTATTTCACTTTTAAATGAATGTATAAAGAAAATAGAAAAAGATGTTAATAAGAACGTTACAATAGAAACAGAAATAAGTAAGAACATACCAGATGAGTTATATGGTGATAGCGTTAAGCTAAAACAAGTAATAATGAGTATTTTAATTAATGCTTCTAAGTATACTAAGGAAGGTTACATAAAGGTAAGTGCTAATGAAATAGTTAAGTATGATGTATGTCGTTTAATTATTGAGATAGAAGATAGCGGATGCGGAATGAGCGTTGATAAATTAAATGAACTTTTAAAAACTAATACTGATTTAGAAGATACTGACCTTTTAAAACTTAATAGTTTGGATGTAGATTTAAAACTTGCTTTTAAAATAATTAGAAAATTAGGTGGTTTTATAAATATTAGAAGTGAAAAAGAAAAGGGAAGTACGTTTACTATAATTTTAGACCAAAAAATAAAAGTTAGTAAAGATTATTATAGCGAGTATATCTTTAATAAGAAAAAGGTAATGGTTGTAAGTGATAAATTACAAACTTTAAAAGATATAAATACTTTAGCTAGCAAGTATGACATAGAACTTTTAACTACAATGCATAGTAGTGATATTATAGAAAGAGTAAAAGATGGTGAGAGTTTTGACTTAATTCTTTTAGAAGATGATATGAAGCCTATAAGCGGTTTTGGTACGCTTGGAAAACTTCAAGAAGCAAAAGAAGGATTTAATGTTCCAACAGTTATAATGCTAAACAAGAACAAAGAATCAATAAAGGATCATTATGTTGAGGATGGATTTAGTAATTACATAAGAAAACAAAATCTAGAAGAAGATTTCGATAAAGTAATAAAAAAATATATATAAATAAGGTGCTTTTAGTATCTTATTTTTTCTTTTGTTATGATATAATCATTATAGAATAGGAAAAGAGGTTAGGTTATGACAGAACTAGAAAGATTAGATGGTTATTTTAGAGCGGCTAATTATATATCGGCTTGTCAACTTTATTTACTTGATAATCCACTTTTAAAAAGACCGCTTAAAGCATCAGACATTAAAAAGAAAATAGTAGGTCACTGGGGAACTGTTCCAGGACAAAACTTTATTTATACTCATATAGACAGGGTAATTAATAAATATGATTTAGATATGATTTATATATCAGGCCCAGGTCATGGTGGTAACTTTATGATTGCTAATACCTACTTAGAAGGTAGTTATACCGAAAAGTATCCTAATATTACTCAGGATGAAGCAGGTTTGCAAAAGTTATTTAAACAATTTTCATTTCCAGGTGGTGTTCCAAGTCATGTTGCACCAGAAACTCCGGGTTCAATTCATGAAGGAGGAGAATTGGGTTACTCACTTAGTCATGCTTTTGGAGCAGTTTTTGATAATCCAAATTTAATTGCAGCGTGCGTAGTAGGAGATGGAGAAGCAGAAACAGGGCCACTTGCAACAAGTTGGCACGGAATAAAATTTTTAAATAAGAAGACTGATGGTGCAGTACTTCCTATACTTCATTTAAATGGTTATAAAATAAGTAATCCAACTATTTTCTCTAGAATGAGCAACGAAGAACTTGCTAGTTTCTTTTATGGATGTGGATATAAAGCTTATTTAGTAGAAGGCTCTGACGAACTTTTAATGCATAAAAAAATGGCATCAACAATGGATGCGGTAATTAATGATATTAAAGAAATTAAGAAATCAAATGATGATGAAAAGCCAAGGTGGCCAATGATCATTTTAAGAACTCCTAAAGGTTGGACGGGTCCAAAAGAAGTTGATGGTAAAAATATAGAAGGCTCTTTTAGAGCACATCAAGTTCCTGTTTCTATGGACAAAAAAGAACATATTAAAATACTTGAAGATTGGCTTAGAAGTTATAAACCAGAAGAATTGTTTGATTCTAATGGAAAATTAAAAAAAGAGTATGAAAGTGTTTGCCCAAAAGGTGATAAACGTATGGGTTCAAGTTTATATACTAACGGAGGTTACTTAAGAAAAGATTTAATTATGCCTGACTTTAGAAATTATAAAGTTGATGTTCCTTATCCAGGTAGTGTTAAAAATCAAGATATGCTTGTATTAAGTTCATTTATAAAAGATATATTTTCTCTTAATAATGAAAACAAAAACTTTAGAATTTTTGGACCAGATGAAACCATGTCAAACAGGTTATATGATGTTTTTGATGTAACTAATAGAGATTGGCAATTAGACATAAAAGAAAATGATGAATATTTATCTAAAGATGGTAGGGTAATGGATTCAATGCTTTCAGAACATATGTGTGAGGGAATGCTAGAAGGTTACCTTTTAACTGGTAGACACGGATTTTTTGCTAGCTACGAAGCGTTTATAAGAATTGTTGATTCAATGGCAGCACAACATGCTAAATGGCTTAAAGTATGTAATGAAATTTCTTGGAGAAAACCTATTTCATCACTTAACTTTTTGTTAGCATCAAACGTATGGCAACAAGATCATAATGGTTTTACTCACCAAGATCCAGGTTTTATGGATCATATTGCAAATAAAAAGGTAGATGTTATTAGAATATATTTACCACCAGATGCTAACTGTTTGTTATCTTGTATGGACCACTGTTTAAAAAGCAAGAATTACGTAAATGTTGTTATAGCATCAAAACATCCATCTTATCAGTGGCTTAATATGGATGATGCCGTAAGACATTGTACTAATGGTATTGGTATATGGAATTTTGTTAGTGATGATGCTAATCCAGATTTAATAATGGCTTGTGCAGGTGATACGCCAACTATTGAAGCAATCGCAGCAACAAAGATACTAAAGTCTTATTTACCAGATTTAAAAATAAGATTTATAAATGTTGTTGACTTAATGAAGTTAGATTCTACAACTAACCATCCACATGCTTTAAATGATATAGCATACGATTATTTATTTACTAAAGATAAACCAATTATTTTTGCATTTCATGGTTACCCTACATTAATTCATGAATTAACTTACTTTAGACATAATCATAATATACATGTTCATGGATATATTGAGGAAGGAACTATTACAACTGCATTTGATATGAGAGTTAAAAATAAGATAGATAGATTTAACCTAGTAATAGATGCTGTAAATAACCTAGATTTAGGTAGTATAGGTGAAAAAATAATTAGTGATATGAATAAAAAGATAGAAGAACATAATAATTATATTAAAGAATATGGAGAAGATTTAGAGGAAATAAGAAATTGGAGGTTTTAACACAAATGTTAAAATAAATTGACAAAATTCCACCTTAAATTGCTAGACTTAAATAAGACTAAATGGTAATCTATTGTCATCAAATTTAAATTTGAAAAAAGGAGAAAGTGTTTTATATGAAATTTTATGAAAAGTTAATTATATTAAGAAAGAAAGCTTTGTTATCTCAAGAAGAACTTGCTGAAAAACTTGATGTTACAAGGCAAACCATTTCAAAATGGGAACTTGGTCAATCAAAGCCTGATATT
>FR881466.1:0-14553 GCA_000434835.1 Clostridium sp. CAG:594 | reverse complement strand
ATTGATAAATTACAAATGATGAGTAAGTTATTTGAAGTTGATGTTAATACACTTACTAATGAAGATATATCTTTAGAAGATAAGGTTGAAACAAAAGAAGATAAAAATAATAAAAAAGAAGATGGTGATAGAAAGTTTATTCTATATATATTAATAATTATTTTTATAGCATCACTAGCACTTTTAGCATATAGAGTAGGAACTGATATAAAAACTAAAAAAGATGAGATAAAAGAAGAATTAAGAAAAGAAAAAGAAAAGGCTGAAAAAGAGGAAAAAGAATTTAAAGATAAATTTAATAAAGATATGGAAGAATCAGATTTAAAATTTGATAAAAATAGTTTTAATAGTAATTATACTTTTTATTCGGGAACTCAGCCAGGACAAAATGTATCAATGTTAATCGATAATATAATAAATAAAAATAAAACTGAGAAAGATCATTTAGTCGAACTTATATTTGATAATACATCATATGGAACTGATTCAGATAATATTAAACAGACAAAAAATATGATTCAAACCTTTAAAGGTTATGATATTCAGTATTATGAGGTATCTATGGATTATGATGATAATGGTTATGTAAATAAAGTAACCATAGAAACTAGATAGCGAGGTGGAATAGCAATGATAATAAATATATGTTTAATAATAGTTATAATAATAACGGGAATTTTACTAATAGATTATAACCGTTTTGTAAGAAAGAATAATAGGGTTAAAGAAAGACAGTCACATATTGATGTTTTACTTAATCAAAGATTTGATTTAATACCAAACATAGTAGAAACAGTAAAGGGTTATGCAAAACACGAGAAGGGTACTTTAGAAGAATTAGTTAACTTAAGATCATCGTATAACAATAAAGGATTTAGTATTGAAGAGACAGAAAAAGTAGATAAAAAATTTAATAACATAATGATGCTTGCAGAAAATTATCCTGATTTAAAGGCTAATACTCAGTTTTTAAGTCTTCAAAATAGTTTAAATGATATAGAAAATAAGCTTAATTATGCTAGAACTAGTTATAATGATGCTGTAACCTCATACAATAATTTAGTTGAATCTGTACCATCTAATATAATAGCTAAAATGTTTTCTTTTAAAAGAAAAGAATTATTTAAAATTGATGAAGAAAAAAGAAATAATGTGAAAGTTAATTTCAATGATTAAAGTTAAGTTTGTGCTTAACTTTTTTAAGTTCTATTATATAATATTAATAGGAGAATGTTATGGAAAAAATATTTGATTACGTTAATAAATATGGAAATTATGATTTTGATGAAAAAGTACTTGGCGAACTTGATATGCTTATATTTTCTCATCTTTCTTACCTTGACTTATCAAACTTTAAGGATGGATTAATCTATGATATAGGATCAAGTTTAAAAAATTATGACGCATCTAATTTAGGTGATTCGGTAAAGACGGCCTATAAGTTATTATCCTTAATATATGATAAAAAAAGATATAAAAACATAACCATGTTTAACTATAAATACATATTAACAGATGATGTTCAAGTTGGCATATTATCTTTAAGACTTTTAAATAATGATATTATAATAAGTTTTGAAGGAACTGATAACACATTTATAGGTTGGAAGGAAGACTTTGCACTATCTTATGAATATCCAACTAAGTCACATCTAATTGCAAGCAAATACGTAAGTGATACATTAAATAAAAATAATTGTAACATTTATTTATGTGGACATTCTAAAGGCGGGAATTTAGCTTTGGTATCAGCACTTAGACTTCTTCCGTCTAAAAAGGGTAAGGTAAAGAAAATATACTCATTTGATGGGCCAGGGATTCCAGATGACATATTTAAATCCATGGATTACAATATGATTAAAGATAGACTTATTAACATAATACCTAATTATAGCATAGTTGGAGTCTTACTTTATCAGGAAAACTTAAATGTAATAAAAAGTGATGCAATAGGAATTATGCAACATGAAATATCAAGTTGGAAAGTAGAAGATGACCACTTACTAAGATGTGAAGAATCTAGTTTGAGCAAGGAACTTGATGTTTCAATAAAAGTTTGGCTTACAAAAACAACTCGTGAAGAGCGAAGACAAATAATTGATGAAGTTTTTGATATCTTTGTTAAGTCTGGTATAAAAACAACTGATGATATAAAGGAAAACAAGATAAAAGCTGTAAACATGCTTTTAAAAAATTTAAATGGTTTTTCAAAGGAATCAAGAACTTTATTTAATAATTATATGAAGATGTTAATTGGTGAAGTGGGTACGAATATAATAAATGATAAAAAGAAAGTTATTAAAGAGAAAATAAGTGAGTTAAAAGATAAATACGATACTTAATATAAATGATTTAAATGGTAAATACACTTGTAAATAGTGTATTTTTTTTCTATAATATCATTGAGATGAGGTGTTAACTTTGAAAAAAACGGTACTTATAACAGGAGGTTCTAGAGGAATAGGTAAGGAAACAGCTAAAGAATTTGCAAAAAACGGATATAACGTTGTAATAAATTATGTGAGTGACGAAAAGTCTGCACTTTCCTTAAAAGAAGAATTAGAAGAAAAATATGATTCTGATGTTATGCTATGTAGGTGTGATGTATCAAATGAGATAGACATAAAAAAAATGGTAAACGATGTAATTAATTATTATGGAAAGATAGATGTACTTATTAATAATGCTGCTATTGCTTTAGATTGCGTGTTTGAAGATAAAAAGGTAAGTGATTTTAAAAGAGTATTAGATGTTAATTTAATTGGTCCATTTACTTTATCAAGAGAAGTTGGTAAACATATGCTTAAAAATAAAAGTGGTGTAATTATAAACGTATCTTCTACTAACGCGATTGATACATATTATGAATATGGCTTAGATTATGATGCATCAAAGGCAGCACTTATTTCCCTTAATCATAATCTATCTAAGCATTTTGCGCCTTACGTAAGAGTAAATGCAGTGGCACCTGGTTGGGTTAACACTGATATGAATAAAAACCTAGATGAAGACTACATAAAAGAAGAGGAAAAAAACATTTACTTAAAGAGATTTGCAGAAGCTAAAGAAATAGCTAAAGTTATATACTTTTTAGCAAGTGATGATGCAAGTTATATAACAAACGAAGTAATAAGGGTAGATGGCGGATATAATCACGGGTAAATTATATAAAAATAGGAGTTGATATAATATGTATAATGAATTTGGTATAAGTGATAAAGCAAAAAACTTGGTATTAAAAGCAGAAAAAAGCCTAACTGAAGAATTTAAAAAAATAGATGATATGTGTGATATAAATAGTTTGAAAGTTTTAAAAGCATTTAGTGATAATAAGATATCAGAAGTACATTTTGGAAGTACAACAGGATATGGTTATGATGATATAGGTCGTGATGCAATAGAACGTGTTTTTTCGTCCGTATTAGAATCAGAAGATGCCATTGTTAGAAGTCAGTTTATCTCTGGGTCACATGCACTATGTGTTTGTTTATTCGCGTTTTTAAGGCCTGGGGACTTAATGCTAAGTATAACAGGTACTCCGTATGACACTCTTCATGAGGTAATAGGAATAAAAGAAAATAAAAGTTCTTTAAAATCATTTGGCATTAAATATGATGAAATAGATTTATTAGATAATGACTTTGATTATGAAAAAATAGAAAATTATATCAAGAATAATAAAGTAAAATTAATAGAAATTCAAAGAAGTAAGGGATATTCTACTAGAAAAAGTATCGTTATAGAAAAGCTTGAAAAAGTAATTAAATTAATAAAAAAAATAGATGGTAACATAATAATAATGGTTGATAATTGTTATTGTGAGTTTGTTGGTGATAAAACGCCAACAAAAGTTGGAGCGGACATAATAGTTGGTTCGTTAATTAAAAACTTAGGGGGCGGAATAGCTCCTAATGGAGCTTACGTAGCAGGGAAAAGGAAACTTATTGATTTGGTAGGCGAAAGACTAACACTTCCTGGTGAGGGAAGAGAAGTTGGCCCAACTCTTGGAATAAATAAACAAATATTACAAGGTATTTTTATGTCTCCTTCTGTTGTTGCATCAGCTCTTAAAACGGCTGTTTTAACAAGTAAAGTACTAGAAGATTTAGGATATAACGTGGAACCTAAATACAATGAAGAAAGAGCAGACATTGTTCAAAACATAGTATTTAATAACGAAGAAGATTTAGTTAAATATTGTGCAGGTATTCAGGCTGCATCTCCTGTTGATTCATTTTCAAAACCATTACCTTGGGATATGCCAGGATATGATGATAAAGTAGTTATGGCAGCGGGCACTTTTACGCAAGGTTCTTCAATAGAACTTTCTTGTGACGGACCTATAAGGCCTCCTTATATAGCATATCAACAAGGAAGTCTTACTTATCCATATGGTAAATTAGCAGTAATGCGTGCGGTTACAGAATTATTAGATAAAAAGTAATTTATTTTACGCTTTTATTTATAGTTTCAAAAACACGTGTTATAATAAATTGTAAGGAGTAAGAAATGAAAAATAAAAATGATATTATAAAAAACAAGGGATTAATCTTAATGATTATTTTTTCTTTTTCTTTGATATTTTCACTTGTATACGTAAACTTTTACGCAAGTAATATTTATGTTAAAGACTTTAAAAGTACCGAGAAAATAGAAGTGTTTAAAAAATATAAAAACAGTAAGATAACCGCTTGTTATGGAACTAGAATAAGATGCAAGAAAATTACTTACAAAATAAAGGGTAGCGTTAATACTAAAAGAATTGGTACTTATAACGTAACTTATAAGATAGATTATAAAGATAAGCATGTATCTAAAATTAAAAAAGTTACTGTAGTTGATACTAAAAAGCCAGAATTAGTAATTGAAGGTTCCTTTTTAAACGTTTGTCCAAACGGAAAAACAAGTGATGTTAAGATAAGTGCAACTGATAATTATGATGGTGACATAACAAAAAATGTAAAATATAAAATAGAAAAAAATAAAATTAAATATAGAGTATCAGATTCATCTGGTAATATGGCAAGAAAAGAGTTTGATGTTAATATTATGGATAATGAAAAACCTAGTTTAATTTTAAATGACGAATCTATTATATATTTAAGTGTGGGTGCAAAATACGTAGAACCAGGCTATGTTGCAATTGATAATTGTGATGGAAACATAACGGATCAAGTTTTAGTAAGTGGTGCAGTTGATACTAAAAAGCCTGGAACTTACGTTTTGACATACAGCGTAAAAGATGAAGAAGGAAATTTAAGTGAAGCAAAAAGAACCGTAAAAATTTTCCCTAAAAATAACTATAAACCAGGAGTTAATACCGCTAAAACAATTTATTTAACGTTTGATGATGGACCTGGAGCACATACGGCAAGACTACTTGACATACTTAAAAATTATAATGTTAAGGCAACCTTTTTCGTAACGGGATATAATAACAATTACAATGATTTATTAAAAAGGGAAAAAGAAGAAGGTCACACGATTGGTCTTCACAGTTATTCACATAATTATAGTCTTATTTATACATCAATTGATGCTTATATGGAAGATTTATTAAGTATACAAAATAAAGTTAAGGAATATACTGGCGAGGAATCCAAAATAATAAGATTTCCAGGAGGTAGTTCTAATACGATAAGTAGAAAATATAGGACCCATATAATGAGTGATTTAACAAGTAAGGTAGAATCCCTTGGATTTAGATACTTTGATTGGACAATTGTATCAGGTGATGCTGGAGATACTAAGGATTCAAATAAGATAGTGTCAAACGTAACTGGTGGAATTACGGAAGATGGGTTAAACGTTGTTTTAATGCACGACATAAAACCTTATACGGTAGATGCTATTGAAAGAATAATTACGTTTGGTCTTTCTAATGGATATACGTTTGCACCTCTTACGATGGATAGTCCGGTTGTACATCAAAAGGTTAATAACTAAGAGAATTTATTTTATTCTCTTTTTTTGTGGTTTAATAATTATTCATAAAATGATTAATTGCATTAAATATTAGTGAAACAAGGGGGAAAATTTATGCAAAAAAAAGGAATTGACATAAGTCACCATCAAGGAGACATCGACTTTGACAAATTAAAAGGAAACATAGATTTTGCAATGGTAAGAACAAGTTATGGTTCATTTTATGAGGATAAAAAATATAAAAGAAACATAAAAGAGTTAGAAAGAGTAAAAATTCCGTACGGATTATATCACTTTTCTTATGCAACAAATGTAGAGTCTGCAAAAAAGGAGGCTACAGGCTTTATAAACATAATAAAAAATTATAATCCTTTATATCCAGTTGTAATTGATATAGAAAGCTCAAGCAGAACATCTAACGTTAGGAATGATACCTTAGTTGATATAACATCTACCATATGCTCTATGATAGAAAGTGCCGGATATTACGTAATGATATATGCTAATAAAGATTATTTTACTGGTAAATTAAATAGTTCAAAATTAGATAGATATGATAAGTGGCTTGCTGAGTGGAGTAGTAAACCTACGTATAATAAAAACTTTGGCATCTGGCAGTATTCATCTAAGGGAAGCATGCCTGGAATAGTAGGAAACGTTGATTTAAACATTGCTTATAAAGACTATCCTAGTATAATTAACAATAAAAAGTCAGATACATCACCTAGTTATAGAAATGAAAATAGTCGTCATGTTATAAATTACGTGGTTAAAAAAGGAGATACGCTAAGTGCTATTGCGGGTAAATATAACACTAGTTATAAATCTTTAGCAGAGTATAACAACATTAAAAATCCTAATAAAATTTATCCTGGACAAATAATAAAAATACCAAATAAAGAGGCTTCTGCTCCAACAACTTACATTGTAAAAAAGAAAGATACGCTAAGTGCTATTGCAAGTAAATATAATACTACTTGGCAAAGGTTATATGAAAAAAATAAAAACGTAATTGGTAAAAATCCTAATAAAATATATCCAGGAATGGTATTAAAAATATAAGTTTGGTTAACACTACTTAGTGTTAACTTTTTTGTTTTATATTGACTTTAATGAAAAATAAATGTATTCTATATTTAGACAATAAAGGAGAGGAGATTATAATGAAAAAGCAAAGTATAGCAATCATTGGAGTTATAGCATTTGTTTTAGCAGTTGCAGTTGGTTATGCACTTTTTAGTGAAACTTTAACTGTTACTGGTACTGCAACAGCAACTGGTGATTTTGATGTTGAATTTACTAAGGTAGGAACAATTACTAAGGTAGGTTATACAGGTGCTGGTGATAGTGAAATAGCAGCAATTTCACATGATAAAAACACTTTAACTGTTACAGTAAACAAGTTAGACTATCCAGGTGCATATGTTGAAATACCTGTTACTATAACTAATAAAGGTTCAGTATCAGCTAAGTTAAAGAACATTAAAGAAACTGGTCTAACAGCAGATAGTAGAGCTATAAAGGTTACATATACTGGTGTTGCAGCAAGTGATACCCCAATTGCTACAAATGGTACTCAAGAGATGATTATCAAAGTAGAATGGGATAAAACAGTAAATACTGGTTCATCAGACGTAACTTTCCAAATTCAATTGGAATACGAACAAGCACAATAAAAATAGGATTTATCCTGTTTTTTTTGTTTACACTTTTTTAATTAATTATAATAATTCTTTCTTCATTTATTTACTAGGAAAATAAAAAATGTTATTATGTTATTGTTATAAAAATAGAAGGGAATATATTTATGAAAAAACAAAACATTATAGTAGTTGGAATTATAGCATTTATTTTAACTGTAGCGGTTGGTTACGCACTTTTTAGTGAAACTTTAACAATTAGTGGTACAGCAACAGCAGAAGGTACTTTTGATGTTGAATTTACTTCGGTTGGAACTCCTACTTGTATTGGTTTTACAGGAACTTGTGACGCAGCAACATTAACCAGTATTTCATCTGATAAGAACACGTTAAACGTAACCGTTAACAAATTAGAATTTCCGGGAGCTTATGTTGAATTTCCGGTTACGGTAACTAGTAAGGGCTCTATTCCAGCAGTTTTAGAAAGTATCTCAGAATCTGGATTAACAACGGATGATACGGTTAAAGTTACGTATACTAATCTTACAGAATTAAAAAATAAAAGATTAGAGCAAAACGGTACTCAAACATTTACAATAAAGGTATCATGGGATGAAAACTCTAATAAGTCATCAGAAAACGTACAATTTTCTATAAAGATGAATTATAAACAAATAACGTCATAATAAAACATGGGTAGGTTATAAAACCTACTTTTTGAATTGAAATTTTTATGTATTTATGATAGTATTTATATGATAGGTGAAGATATGAAAAATAAAAAGTTAAAGGTCGGTCAAAAAAAGAATTTTTTAGTTATTCCAATACTTGTTTTTATTATTTTTTTATCTACGGCTTATGCTTTATTTAATGATTCATTAACCATTAATGGAGTTGCATCAACGGTTGAATATTACGAAGGTGAAAAATTGCCTGTATCAGCTGTCATAAGAGATTCAAGTAATAATAGGTATTATACACAGGATATTACACAAAAGGGTCTTAGTTTTTCTTCGGAATCTTGGCAAGCTGATACGTACTCATTAAATATGAAAAAGGCCTTTGCAACATCAGGTGGTGATTATACAATAAATTATACAATCACGTTTACTAATAATACTGAAACTACGTTTTCATCTGGTGAGGTTGCAACTGAGATAATAAGTAACACTGGTAGTATGCTAAAAGACGCTTCAACAACAATATCTAAAAGGGAGGTAAAACCTGGTGAAAGTGTTGATGTTACAATGACTTTCCATGTTGATATAAGCTGGAGATATTATACTGAAGAAGCTAAAGCAACAATATCATATAATGTTCAAGGAAAAAGAAGGTATATGTATTTTATAGTAAAATACACCACTTAATGTAAAGGTGATAACTTTGAAAAATATATTAATAAATAATAAAAAAATAAAGATAATAAGTGCTATAGTGGCAATATTTATCTGTTTAGTAAGTGTTGGTTACGCATTTTTTAACGATTCTTTAACAATTAACGGAGTTGCATCAACGGTCGATTATTATAGCGGAACGATGCTTCCTACAAATCCTATTATGTTAAAACCAAATGATAACTTATATAGCACTTATGATACTCCAAGAAGTAAACTTTCTTTAAGAGTAGAACACTGGGTTGGTGATACTTTTATAGCGGTATGGAATAAAGGAGCTGGTATTGTATATTCTAAAAAAACAATTACATATACAGTTTCATTTTCTAATCCAACTGAACTTCCTTATACTAACGGACAGGTAAGTACAAGAATAGAAAATAACAAATATGGATATGTTAGAAGTGCGGATGCAACAATATCAAAAACAGAATTAAAACCTGGCGAAGCAGTAGAAATAAATTTGGCTATTACATCAACTTTTCCGTCTAGATGGGAAGATCAAGATGTAATTGCGACTGTTTCCTATGAACTTCAAGGTGAAACTAGATATTTTTACTTTATAATAAAATATAGAGGCTGGGATAATGAATAATAATTTAAAAGGGGTGATAAAATGAAAAGGAATTTAAAAATAATTATACTTTCTATAATTGTTTTAGCATCAATGACTTTTGAAGTTATTGGTATGTCAACTTCATTTGGCTCTTTTTATTCATATGTAGTAAAACCACTTATTTGGATATTTATTGGAATAATAACTTACTTCTTTTTTAAAGACGATGTTATTCCAAATTTAAAGCATAAAAAGGAAGTTTCATTTTGCGTTATAGTAACTACCCTTATTTATTTTGCTATATATTTTTGTATGGGATATGTTAAAGGTTTTGCACATAATCCATATGATTACACGCTTAAAGGCGTAATAAATAACTTATGGATATTTGTACCAATAGTTATTGTAAAAGAATACGTAAGATACTACATGATTAATAATAGTAGTCAAAAAAGAATTTTACTTAATGCTTTATTAATATCCATTTTATTTACTTTAATTGATTTAAATATTTATAAATTTGGTTCTTACTTTTCTAGCTCTTTAAATGCTTTTGAATTTGTAATTCAAACACTTATACCAAGTTTAATAACCAATTTATACTTAACTTATATTTCATATTATGCAAGCTATAAAGCAGCATTAATTTATACTTTTATACCTCAATTTTTAATGTATGTTTTGCCAATTCTTCCGGATCTTGATTTAGCAACCATATCATTATTAAATTCCATAATACCATTTTTTTCATATATTTATATTAATTATTTAATTAATAAGCTTGATAAGACACTTGATAGAAGAGATAATAAAACCGTTGGAATAAAAGGGTGGATTTTAATGATTTTGTTTATTATATTTATGGTTTTATTTGGACTTGGAGTATTTAACGTTAAACCACTTGTTATTGCAAGTAATAGTATGATTCCTAAAATAAGAAAAGGAGACATTGTAATAATTAAGGATATAGATGTTAACAAAATTAAAAAAGGCGATGTAATTAGGTATAAAATGGATGGTTATTATGTAGTACATAGAGTTGTTTTAATTAGAACAGATGAAAAAGGAAAAAGAGAATTTGTAACAAAAGGAGATAATAATAATGATGTTGACCTTTTTTCAGTAAAAGAATATCAAGTA
Source organism: Clostridium sp. CAG:594 (assembly GCA_000434835.1). Classification (GTDB taxonomy): domain Bacteria; phylum Bacillota_I; class Bacilli_A; order RF39; family UBA660; genus Aphodocola. Next base: position 3,898 of record FR881466.1, on the reverse strand, counting down.
GATGGCATTGTTAAATTAGATATACCTTATCTTGGATATCCTACTTTAATATTTAGTAAAATTTTGCATACCGATGTTGATAAAAAGGTAACAATAGATAAAGGAAGAATAAACTGATTGTCAAAAAATGACAAATATTGGTTTATTTTGACGATGTTTTAAGAATATCATTGAACTTTATTTTATTAATTGATATAATTCTTTAATGGGAGCGTAGGATAAAATATGAAAAAACAAAGCTTGTTAATAGTAATTGTTATTTTGATTTTGCTTGGCGTATCAGTTGGGTATTCTGTGGTTAGAATAAGTACTAATGTTAAGGGAAAAACATCTATTGTAAAGGATTTAGACGTCGAATTTGAAAGCATTGGTAAGTTAGAAGAATATGGTAGTTATGACGCTACTGCAGAAATATCTGATGATAAAAAAACGGTTCTAATAAACGTTCCAAAATTATCTTATATGGGAGCTTATGCGGTTGTGCCAATAACGGTTAAAAACGTAGGACAATTGCCTGCTAAGTTAGAGTCTATATATGAATATGGAACAAATGATAATGAAGCTATTAAAATAACTTATGATGGTATTGCTGTTACGGATAAAGCTTTAAATCCGTTAGAAGAGGAAAAGTTTTTCATTAAAGTATCCTGGGAAAATGAGTTAAAACAAGATTCTAGTGAAATAGAATTTTATATAAGATTTAATTACGTTCAAGAATAAGGAGGTATGAACCATGAAAAAGTTTAAACTAGAAGTTAAAACAGTTAAAAAAATAATAATTTCAACTTTATTAGTTATTGCTTTAGTTGTACAGTTTGCTTTTTTAAGTTACTTATTTAAAGCAATATCTCCAAACAAAGATAGAAATAACGTAATAATGGATTATACATCAAGTGGAAATTTAGATTATAAAGTATATTTAAAACAAAATGATTTTATTGATAATGATCAGATAGAAACAGGGAAAGCTTATATCTTGGATTTAATTGATTATATAAAAATAACATCTTTATATAGTTTTAAATCAACAGTAAAAACAAATGTTGCAGGAACTAATAAATTAGTTACAAAATTAAAAGTATATTATAAAGAATCAACGGATAAAAATAATAACCCAGAAGTTATGACTAAAGAAAAAGTATTAGATGAGAAGACAATAAGTTTTAATGATAGTAATTATGCTAGCGTAGGGTCTTATGACTTATATTTAACTGATTATTTAAATATGATAAAAGATTTTCAAAATCAAGTTAAAATAGCAGTTGATGGATATTTAGAGGTTTCACAGGTAAGTGAATTTTCTGGAACTGTTGGTGGTGCATCTTATAATGATAACTATTCTAATACATTAAAGATTCCTTTATCAAATTCTGTTGTAAAAATTGAAAATATAAACTCAAAACCAAAAACAAAGTCTGTTTATGAAAGTGATTTAATAAAAACTAATAAAACGGTTATGAGTTATATTGTAATAGCAAATATAATTACATTTATTATAATTTGTTTCTTGCTTAAAAAGTTATTTACTTTTACTAATAAAACAGAATATCAAAGAGAACTTAATAAAATTCTTAAAAATTATGATGATATTATAGTAAATACTAATACCATTGTAGATGTTAGTAGGTATAAAATAATTGAAATAAATGAATTTAAAGAAATTCTTAATTTATCAAGAGAACTTTTATTACCAATAATGAATTATGAAATGAAAAAAGATGAAGAAACATGGTTTTATGTGCTTAAAGATGATATTATTTATATTTACTTGGTATCAAAAGAAAAATTAGAAAATAATCAAAATAAAAAGAAAAAAAGTTTAATAAGAAAATAAAAACTTTTTTCTTTTTTTGATATAATGTTGTTAAATATAAGAAAATGTATTATAATTATTTCTGTAAATTGCCCTGTAGCCAAGTGGTAAGGCATCTGACTCTGAATCAGACATGCACTGGTTCGAATCCAGTCAGGGCAACCAAATATGTATGGCCCGTTGGTGAAGGGGTTTAACACATCGCCCTCTCAAGGCGACATTCACGAGTTCAAATCTCGTACGGGTCACCAAATTTAAATTTTAAAGGTTAGTTTTTAAAGACTAGCCTTTTATTTATTTTAAATTTTTGATATAATTTAGGTGCTTAAGAAAGGAATGATTTTATGACTAATAAAGATTTAGCGAACTTGATATTTCCTAATATTACCAAAACAATAGAAGATTATGAAAAAATGTATCCAGAAAGAAACTTGCCAGATGATGCGATAGTAACTCGTGCTGCGCCATCTCCAACAGGATATACTCATATGGGAACGTTATTTCAGGCCTTTGTTGCAAGGAAAGCTGCAAAAGATACAAATGGTGTGTTTTATATAAGAATAGAAGATACTGATAGAGAAAGATTGGTTAGTGATGCGGTAGATGTTATCACAACTGACTTAAAATATTTTGAGGTAACTCCAGATGAAGGAGTAATATCAGGCAGTGAAGAAAAAGGTGCATATGGTCCTTATACGCAAAGCGATAGAAAAGAAATTTACCAAACATTTATGAAATATTTGGTTGAACAAGGTCTTGCATACCCATGCTTTTGTACTAAAGAAGAAAAAGAAGAGATGACATCATCTCAGGAAAAAAGAAAAGATAGAATAGGATATTATGGAAGATATGCTAAATGTCGTAAGATTCCTGTAAATGATGCTTATGTAAGGGTAAAAAATGGGGAGGCTTTTACGTTAAGATTAAAATCTCCAGGTGATTTTAATAAGAAAATAATTGTTAATGATTTAATAAAAGGAAAAATATCTTTCCCAGAAAATGATATGGATATTGTAATAATGAAACAAGATGGACTTCCAACTTATCATTTTGCACACTTAGTAGATGATCATTTAATGCGTACAACTCATATTATAAGGGGAGATGAATGGTTATCATCACTTCCAACTCATATACAATTATTCCAAGTATTTGGTTTTAAGCCTCCTAAATATGCTCACATATCTCCAATTTTAAAGGAAGATAATGGAGTTAAAAGAAAGCTTTCTAAGAGAAAAGATCCAGAAGCACAAATGAGCTACTATAGAGAAAAGGGAATTCCGGTAAAAGCAGTTGAGTTATATTTAATGACGCTTGCTAATACTAACTTTGAACAGTGGTGGGATGCTAATAAAGATAAATCATTAGATGATTTTAAATATGATTTTAAGAAGACTAGTAAGTCTGGTGGTTTGTTTGACGTTGAAAAATTACATAACATTTCAAAGAATTATTTAGCAAGGATAAAAGCAACAGAATTTTATGATATGTTAGTTAATTATTCTAAAGAATATGATGAAGAATTTTATGAATTAATAACTAAGTATAAAGATTTTACAATAGGTCTTTTAAATATCGAAAGAGAGCAAAAAAAGCCAAGAAAAGATTATGCCTCTTTTAGTGAAGTAAAACATCTTGTTTGGTATATGTATGACGAATTATTTGAAAAAATGGAAAAAAATTATGAGTTTAATGGCATAACTGATAAAGATGAAATACTAAAAATAATGAATACATACATAAATGAGTATTATAATGAAGAAGATGAACAGTCCAAATGGTTTGAAAAAATAAAAGATTTATCTGAGGCTTTAGGCTATGCAAGAGAAGTTAAAGAATATAAAGCAAATCCTGATAAATATAAGGGACATGTAGGAGATGTTTCAATGGTAATTAGAATCTCTCTTACAACAAAGAGTATGACACCTAATCTTTATGATATTATGAGGCTACTTGGAAAGAAAAGAATATTAAATAGAATAAAAGAATTAGAAAAAAACATCTAATTCTTTTTTCTTTTTAAATTTTATAGTTTTTTAGCTTTTTTTAGGGGGTATTTTAAAAAAGTGTCTAACTATAGATATG
>FR881465.1:4972-54035 GCA_000434835.1 Clostridium sp. CAG:594 | reverse complement strand
ATTTTAATATTTCTTCTAAATCAGATAATTTATATCTATTATCTAAATCATTTATACAAAAGAAATTAGTATTATTAAAAAATAAAAACTTTATATTATTAACTAATACTTCATGTGGTTTAACATAGGCAATATTAGTTGGTTCTAGCCTTATTAAAGCACCTTTTTTAATTGATAGTGTAGTATTAGTGTAATTCTTTGCCCAATTAAGTTTCTTCTTTAAAATAGGGCTTAAATTAATTTCGTTTTCAATAGTCTTAATCATTTATCATCACAACCTTTCTACATTTAGACAACAAAAAAACTCAATTTTTCAATTGAGCTTTTAATCTAAACGTCACTTGGTGCGACGATTTTTACTTCTGGAGCGATAGTTGAGTGATTACACAACTTTTTCTCACAAGAGGATGTTATATAAATCATCCAACTATATTATACCACGTATTTTTTGCTAGTGATTAAATAAATGCAAAAAAAATGATATAATAGATGTAATATGTTGTGAGGTGTTAATATGATTACTTTAATTATAGCTATTATTGGTGCTTTAACGGGTATCATTGGATTAATTATTCAATTTATTGAATATAAAAAGTCGCAGGTAAGGTTAAAAATAAAATTTATAGACGAAAAATCATTTTACACAACAGGTTCAACTTCATATAAATGTAAATATTTTGGAGTAATTTCTTTGAAGATTAGTAATTGTTCATCTTTACCAATAACTTTAGATGAAGTTAAAATAAATTCGTCAAAACATTGTATAAAATATTTTAATAAAAATATACAAGTTGATAAATCACATAAATATAGTAATAATTCATTTACTGAAATCACTCTATATGATAATGCAAAATTGCCATTAAGAATTGATTGTTATGATTCAATCTATTTAAGTTTTATTTTTCCTTTTTGGGATAAAATAGAAAGTAATCAATTTAATTTTAATATAATAACACCTCGTAAAAATTATAAATATGTATTTAGGTTAACTTCATTCGAATCAAAGTTTAAGGAGAATGGTATTAATGAAAAGTAATTTATTAAAAGATAATGAAGATTTAATGAAAGAATATGATTACGAAAAAAATATAAATATTGATTTAAACAAGATAGCTATAGGCTCTGGAAAAAAAGTATGGTGGATTTGTTCAAAAGGACATAACTATGAGGCTACAGTTAATCATCGGAAATCAGGAACTGGATGTCCGTATTGTTCAAACCAAAGAGTATTAAAGGGATATAATGACATAACTACAACAAATCCTAAACTTTTAGATGAATGGGATTATCAGAAAAATAATGAACTAGGAATTTACCCTGATGAATTATCAAATGGTTCAAAGAAAAAAGTATGGTGGACTTGTCCTGTTGGGCATTCATATGATCAAACAATTATATTAAAGTCAAGTGGTATTAAATGTCCAATATGTGCTAATCGGAGAATCGAAAAAGGTTTTAACGATGTTGCTACTACTAATCCCGAATTGTTGAAAGAGTGGAATTACCATAAAAACATCTCAATTTCACCATATAATATTGGTAAGGGTTCTGGGAAAAAAATATGGTGGATTTGTGAAAATGGTCATGAATGGGATGCAACAATTGCTACTAGGTTAAATGGACATGGATGTCCCTATTGTACAGGTGTTAAAATTCTTAAAGGATATAATGATATTTTTACAATTGAACCAAGTTGGACACATTTTTGGGATTATCAAAAAAATATTATCAATCCATATAAATTAGGTAGAAATTCAAAGGAAAAAGTATGGTGGATTTGTTCTATATGTAATGAATCATTTAAAAAATCCCCCTGTCATATAAAAAATGATGTAATATGTAATAAATGTGCTACAAGTTTAGGAACAAAAAAGAAGATAGAAACAGTTATAAAAAATAATGGAAGTTTTCTTGATAATTACCCTGAATTGTCAAAAGAATGGGATTATCAAAAAAATTGTAATATAAATCCGAGCAAAGTAAGTAAAACTTCAGATAAGAAGGTATGGTGGATTTGTCCTGTTGGACATTCATATAATATGACTGTTGGAAATAGAGCTAGTGGAAGTGGATGTCCTAGATGTGCAAAAGAGATGAGAATATCATTTCCTGAAAAAGCTTTTGCATATTATTTACAAAAAATCGATAATTCTATTATTGAAAGTTATGAACCAGATTTCTTGAAAGGAAAAGAAATTGATATATATATAAAGAACAAAAATATTGGTATCGAATATGATGGAAGAATGTGGCATAGAGATAAGAAAAAAGATATATTAAAAAATAAGCTATGTAAAGATAATAATATTATTTTATATAGAATAAGAGAATTAGGATGTCCTGAATTAAATGATACATCAATTGATCTATATTATAAACCAGACAATAATTATAAAAACTTAAGTATGTTAATAGCTAGTTTTATAAAAAATGTTTATAATCAAAGGATAAAAATAGATGTTAATTATGATAGAATGAAAATATATAGTTTAGTTGAATATACAATTAAAACAAAATCATTGAGTAATTTATATCCAAAGATAGCAAAAGAATGGGATTATCAAAAAAACGGAGATATGAAACCAAATCAGTTTTATTCAACTTCTTCAAAAAAAGTATGGTGGATTTGTCCTATTGGACATAGCTATGAAGCTACAATAAGTCATCGTACAATAGGAAAAACATCATGTCCGTATTGTGCAAGTCAAAAACTGTTAGAAGGATTTAATGACTTAGCTACAACTAATCCTGAACTATTAAAAGAATGGAATTATAAGAAAAATGATAAATTAAATATTTTTCCCAACAAAGTATTTAAAGGAAGCAGTAAGAAAGTATGGTGGATTTGCAAAAAAGGTCATGAATGGGAATCTAAAATATCGAATAGATTAATAAGAGGATGCCCAGTTTGCTCGAACAGTTTAATCGTTAAAGGAATAAATGATATAACTACTACACATAAAGAATTGTTGCAAATGTGGAATTACAAAAAAAATAATGATCTAAACGTAAAACCAGAAAAATATTCATATGGCAGTTGTCAAAAAGTATGGTGGATCTGTCCAAAATGTAAAAATGAATGGAATCAACGAATTAATCATATTGTAAATGGTGTTGGCTGTCCGAAATGTCATTATAATGTTTATAAAAAAAGATGATTATCATAATTCGAAATCGTCTTTTTCTTTTATAGTATTTTTATTATTTAAAATGTCATCTATGGTATTATCACTGATAATCCTATTGTTGTGCATATCTTCTAATACTTCTAAATAAGATTCTTTTTTGCTATCTTTTTTAATCATTCTCTTAAATAAATTTACTAGTTTCTTAAAGAATTCTTCTAATTGTTGTAATCTGTATTTAAGATTAAAATTATCTTGCTTTAAATCACTAATTAATTCTTCTTGATTTTCTGTTTTAAAAGTGAGATTTTTAACTCGCAGTTCTAGTGCTTTATTATTTTCTGTAAGTACCTTAATTGCTTTTTTATCTTCTTTTATGGTTTGATTTAAACTATTAAGTGAAGAAGAAAGACCATTTATTTTTTTATATTCGTTATTAGTTTTATCAATTTTATCAATATAGTTTTCTAATGCTTTTTTATCTTCGTTTGATAGGAGGTAAGTATCTTTTTTTAAAGAAGCTTTTTTTAGAGTTAATATTTTATCTTTTATATTGATTGTGTCTTTATCAAGTTCAATAGAATTTTTATTAATGATTTCAAGATTCTTTTTATTTTTTTCAATCAAATCTTTAGTATCTTGATAATTAATCATATCAGATACATGAATATCTTTATTTCTACCTTTTAATTTTTTCTTTAGAGTAGCATCTAAATTATATTCTTTATTATATTCTTCAATACATAAAATCCTCATTTTATCCTGTAATTCTTTTAGGGAATTTCTCGTAAAAACATCAGTTTTACCAACTTGAATAGACATACCAGTTTTACAATTGTATTTTATGGGTACACCAACTATATGAAGGTGTGGAGAAGTTTCATCATAATGAATAATAGCACTACAGATTTTAAAATTTGGAAGTAATAGTTCTAAATCATCAACTTGTTTTATAAAAACATTGGTCATTTTATGTTTATATGTCATTGATTTAGTATCCCAAAATTTTTTATTTCCAAGTTCAATTATTATTTGTACCGCTAAATCACTTTTTGAATTATTACTAATTTTTTTGAAATAATCATCTATTTTTCTATCATCTCTTGTTTGCTTATTGTTATATTCTAATCTTGCTTCTTCAAATTCATTTTTATAAAAACGCAGTACATCATTATATAGTGAAGTAGTTCCTTTTATAACCACAATTTCATCTTGTCTATTATCATATTTTCTATAGTTATGTTTATCAGCTGTTGATAATTGCTTAGCATTTTGAATAGCATTATTACTCATAGAATTAGTTCCACTAACATTATTTTTTGATGTTAACCTTACACTATTTTTCTTGTTTTTATCACTTCCAATATGGAAAGAGTAAGAAAGTTCTTCCATTTTATCACCATCCTTTTTTAGGTATATTTTGTTTTGACATAATATATAACCCCCTAGGTATCTTGTCATACTAACAAGATACCAGTGGGCTAAGGTTTAACACCTTAGAATCTGTTTGCTTTATTTCGTAATATTTCAAAACTTTGTAATGAAATAAAACTACATAAAGAATTGACATAAAATACTATCGCCACTTTCATTGAACAAGTTCAACAAAACGTGCCACGTATTTTATTTTTTTATTAATTCAATTTTAATCGGTTTACTAGGAACATCTTTTAAATCCCTTAAAGGTGTAAAAGATGCTTCGGTAGGAATGTAGTTAAATAATTTATCTAACTCATCTTTATCTTTAGTTACAACAATGTTATCTTCCTTGATATATATAATTCCAAATCTATATTCTTCCATTTTTACTTCTGGATCTTTTTTATAATAATCTTCTAATGGAAATACTCTTACAATAGCAGAATTATCTTTTATAAAATTAAAAAAGAAAACTTGATTTTTAACATAGTATGTTGCTTCAGTATAAGATACGTTGTAGAAATTTTTAAGTCTCATAACAATTTCTCCAACTTCTTCTTCAGGTAAGTAATTACTAAACCTTAATTCTCCAACAACATTTCCAAATACAGCAGGAGTTGGTCTATCAATATAACCTTTATCATATAGTTCGTTGCATGGTTTTGCAATTGATTCTCTAAAGTTGATATTTTTAACAAAACATTCTTTTCCAATTAATTTAAGTTCAATAGTATCTACATAATTCATAACTAAAGTTGCTTTTTCTTCACGAGTTCTTTTATTCCAAGTTTTAATTCTTTCTTGATATTCTTCGGGGTGAAGCTTACTATTTATAAATGCGATATCACGAGATATCAATATGTCTTTTGCTGAATAATTAAATACTTCAAATTTATCAGCTGTATTTATTTTTTCTTCTAGTGATTTAATTGTATCTTCAATTATTTTTGCCTTTGCTTTATAATCATCAAGAGTAAATGCACCATCTACGTAAGCAAGCTTAGCTCTTTCTAATCTTTGCTTTTGCGTATTAATTTCCTTATATATTTTGTCTCTTGGTTCATCAAAATTTTTAATTATCATTGGAACAAAGAACTGATTAACAATTGAGTCATACTCGGTTAGTTGATCAACAACTTCTTTAAAACCTCTTTCAATTTCTGATTCTTTTATATTTAATTTACAATCCCTACAATAATAATAGAAATATTCATTACCTTTTTTCTTGCATGCTTTTCCACCTAAAATTCTTCCACATTTAGGGCATAGACATTTTTGTAAAAATATATAAGTCAAAGTTCTAGAATATGCTCTTGAGTTATTTCTTTTTTGATGTTGACATTCTTCCCATAATTCTTTACTAATAATTGGTTCAACAACGTTTTCATAATATGTAGGATTTTTAGTTCTTTTCCCATGAATGAAATCTCCTTTATATATTTCATTTTCAATAATATGTAAAATTGTATTATCTCTCCAATTTTCTTTACCTAGAACTTTTTCTTCTTTAAATAAATTAGCAATTTTTTGATATGATAATCCATTATGATACAAATTAAAAATTCTAATAACAATATCCTTAGTTGATTCATCAGGAACAAGTATTTTATCTACATGTTTATAACCAATTGGTGCTTGATGTGGAATGTGTCCTTGTTTTATTGCCCCAGCAAGTCCAACTTTAGTTCTTTCAGAAGTTCTTTCTATTTCATTTTGAGATACACTCATCAGAATACGTGAAATCATTCTACCATTTGAAGTAGTGGTATTAATATCATCATATACAAAATCTAAATAAGCTTCATTTTCTTCTAAAAAACTTAATATATTTTCCCAATCATAAATACTCCTAGTGATTCTATCTTGTTTTAAGGCAATCATTGTATTTATTTTTTTACTTTTAATATCTTCTTTTAATCTTTCCCATTCAGGTCTATAGTTTCCTTTTTTAGCACTAATACCAGCATCTTCATAATAATCTACTATTTCAAAATTATTTAACCTGCAGTAAGCTTCTAATCGTTCTTTTTGCTCTGGTAAACTAAATCCTTCACGAGCTTGGTCTTCAGTTGATACCCTCATATAAAGACCAGCATGAACTTTAATACCATTATTCATTATTTTCAACTTCTTCTAAATTATCTATTTTCATTAAAGTTGTAGAGCATAATGGATTTTGAACTAATAAACTTTTTACAGATTCTTTTGAACATTCTTTTTTTAGTAAGTTAATCTCTTTTTTGCTTTTAAGATATACAAATAATTTCTTTTCATTTCCAAACGAATTAGTTGCAAAGATTATTCCTTGAAGTTGCGAAGATTGTTCAAATAGCTCAATTAATTCTCTTGACAACATTGGATGAAAAAGTAAAGGTTTACAATCATTATCTAAATAGTGATTCCCAAATGGAGTTACATCTTCTATAAAAAACCAAATTTCTTTTTTTNNCCAAATTTCTTTTTTTAAATTAGGATAGTCTTTATTAAGATTTTCTAAATAACTTTGAATTCTTGAATAATGATAACTGTATATTTTTTTATAATTATTTATGTAATTATTCAAATCTTGACTCAATTCTAATACAGAAGTATTGTGAACCTTATCTTTGATTTTTATTTCATTATTAACCTTATTATCTATAATTCCTATCTGATGTTTAAACTTACTTCCTTTTTTATCATTTCTTGTACTATCAAACTCAAAATGTTCAATTCCATAAATTATATTGTCTGTTTTTGATATTAAATCAGGACCTTTATTTTCATCTCCATATTGTTCAATATTACATAGTATTTTTAAAGCCTCTTGAGCTTTTTTTTCATTCAAGGCTTGCAAATACGTACTACCATCAAAATATTTTTCTTTGATTTTCTTTTCTTCATTCATAATTTTTCCTCCTTTTATAAAAAAAGAGGAGAAAATAGTATTAGTAAAGTCTAAATACTACTGACTCCTCAAAATCTTCAATATTATAATTTTTTTGTTTACGTATATATTTTATCATAGATGTACCTCTCTTTCTAGAGAATACCTCTTTCATTGGTTATTTATAATATCACTTTTGAAAATAATGTCAATAGTTCATAGACTTTTAATATATTCTTGAAACTCACTAAGTTTAATATGTTTCTGTAAATTTTCTACAAATATATCTTTTCCATGATTAAATGCTAAAAAAGTAGTATCTTTAATAATTATCTTATTTGGCTCAATATAATTAATATTAGTTTTTTCAATTCTACGAACTGAACCATTAATAAAAGTTGGTTTAACATTACAAAAATCACACATAAATTTAATTCTTGTTTTAAGTTCTTCATCAATTGGAACTTCTTTTATAATAATATTTAACATAAATAAAATCCTTTCTTATCTTAAATCTTCATCCCATTCAGTATATGGAATAGGAGCAGCTATTAATTTTTTAGATTCTGAATCGTACTTAATGTACTTATTGATTCTTAGTTCAAGTAAAGCATCTTTTATTGTTTCTTTATTATCAGTACAATACTTTTGAATATCTAATCCAATAATTTCATCATTAAATAGAACAATACTTAGGAATCCCTTAGCATTTAAAGATAAGTTTTCATCTGTTAAATATTTCATTGTTGACTTATAAGTATTAAATTGCCTCATTATTTTCACCATCCTTTCTTTTTGGATGGATGATTTATAAACACAAAAAAATCATTCTTTCGAATGATTCATATATGTAAGTTCGGATTTTCCGAACAGATTCCTCAATGGAGCAAGTGAGGAGAATCGAACTCCCGTCTCAGCCTTGGCAAGGCCGCGTACTAGCCGTTGTACTACACCTGCAAATAATTGGAGGGGCCAGCCGGATTTGAACCGGCGATCGTGGAGTTGCAGTCCAATGCCTTACCAGCTTGGCTATAGCCCCATTTCTTTTCGTGCAACCAAATTATAACATATAATACCAGTAAATAGCAATAGTAATTTTTTATATTTTATGCAAAAAAATATAACAAGTTGCTATTTTTTCTAATAAAAAATTCATATTTTGTAAATAATATTACTAATAATTCGCTTATAACATCATTTTAACCTTGCAAGGTTAATAGTTTTTGGCTTATTAAAGATAAAATTGTAATAGGTGGTACAAATATGAAAAAAAGAAAGGTAATAGAAGCTATTGCAGAGAAAATTAATAATATAGTAAATGAAAGTAACGGAAAACTTACGGTAAATAAGATAGCATCTAAAAGTTGTCTTACCCAAAGTACTGTTCAACATATAATGGATAAAAGTTACAAGGATGTTAAACTATTAACCATTGTAAGATTATGTGATGGATTGGGACTTACTTTAAAAGAATTTTTCTCCGATGAACTTTTTGATAATATAGATAGAGATGACTAAGTTAAAAGACTTAGTTTTTTTATTAGAAAAATATGATATAATTAACCTTGTAAGGTTAACTTTTTTGGAGGTAAGTTATGTCAACAGAGTTTAAATTATACAACGTGGATGATGAAGATTTATATAGAAATAAGTCGCCAAAGGAAAAATTTGAGATACGAAAACAAATGATTATTATGGCAAAAGAAAGGGGAATTAAACCAACAGCTAGATATTTTAATACTTATCCTGCAACTGTTAGAAGAATAATTAGGTTATATAATGAAAAGGGAGAAGAAGGACTTATTACTAAAAGATAGTAAGTTTTTTTATTTGACATTCATTTTAAAAATGTGTAACTAAATATTTGAAAAATTCATAATAAATAATATAATAATATTATAGGAGATGAAACTTATGAAATATATTATAGATACAGATCCAGGAGTGGATGATGCAATTGCAATTATGCTTGGAATAAAAAATAAATTAGACGTAATAGCATTTACTTTAGCAAGTGGTAATATTCCAGCTTCTAAGTCGGAAAAAAACATAAAAATAATTCAAGAATTTTTAGGAACTAATATAAAAATGTATAGAGGCAAAAAAGAAAATAAATGTAATCATGAAACTGCTGAGTACGCACATGGTAAGGATGGATTAGGATATGCTGTTTTTACTGATTCTATGATAATGGGCAAGTTTTCTAAAATGAAAGCTGAAGATTTGATAATCAAAGCATCTAAAAAGTACAAAGATGATTTAACGATCATTTGTCTTGGACCTTTAACGAACATAGCAAATGCCTTAAAAAAAGACCCTAAATTGGCTTATAGAGTAAAACACTTAGTTATAATGGGAACAACTTATGATCCGGAAGTTAAAAAGCCATACTTAGAATTTAATGTTAACGTGGATCCAGAGGCTGCAAAAAGTGTTTTAAAAGCACCTTTTGATGATATAAAACTAGTTACTCATGAGATAGGAGTTAAGTCATTTATAGAAAAAGACTATGTTTTAAATTTACGTAATTCTAATAATCTTTTATCAAGATTTGTTGGTTTGATATCGGAAAAATACATAGAATTTAGTTATGAACATTATAAAACAATAGGTCTTGGAACACCTGACCCTACAACGATAGCTAGCGTAATAGATCCAAGCATTGTTACGTTTAAGCCTTGTAAGGTAAAAATTATATCTAATGGAAATGGAAAAGGAGAGTGCTTTATAACGCTTGCTGATAATAGTAACGTTAAAGTATCAACCGATTTTGATTTAGAAAAATTTAGAAAACTATTTAAAGAAACTTTTAACTAAGACATTTTTTAATGTCTTTTTAAATATACTTAATTAGGTGATTTTTTTGACTGATGAAAATATTTATTTAACCGCATATATAAAAGGTGATATATCTTCACCTAATTTAAATGGAATAGCATATTTTAAACCTTTTAAAGATGGAGTAATGGTAGAAGTAGAAGTATCTAATCTTCCTGGATATAAATCATATGAACTTTTTCCAATTCATATTCATGATGGTAAAAACTGCGACTTATCAAGTGATGGTACGTTTTTAAACGTAGGAAAGCATTATAATCCAACTAATGCTAAACATCCTTATCACGCTGGAGATATGCCTTTATTATTTTCTAATAGTGGTTATGCATACATGAAGTTTTATACAACTAGATTTAAAATTTATGATATAGAAGGTAAACTAGTTATAATTCATGAGGCCACAAGTGATAATAATGCTAAAACATTTGGAAGAAAAATAGGATGTGGAAAAATAGTTAGACATAATATATAAAAAAATATCAATTTGTATTTGATATTTTCTTTTCTTTTAAACACTTTATAAAAATAATTGTTAAAATTGTAAATATAGGAATAGCAATAAAAGGAACATAATAATTTTTTATAATCATAATAGAGTGTGGTATGTTTCCAAATAATGTATTAGCAATTATGATTGATATTATACTTATTAAAATAATTAAAATATAGTTAGTTTTTTTAGAAATTTTAAAAGTTTTTAAATATGTATTAATTCCAAAAAAGGATGTATAACAAAGAGCAAGTATATAAAGTAACCATCTAAATGCAAGTAAGTTTTCTATGTGCAGCCCAGATGATGTTATTCCAATTTTTTTAAGTAAAATATATTCTGGATATCTAAATAAAGTAGCCATATTAAATCCAAAACACGAAACTACATAAAACATTACAACAAGTAAAGCTATTTGAGATATTAAATAGAAAATTAAAAATGTTTTATTAAATCTTTTTTTATCTATTATTTTATCTTTGTTAATTGTTAAAAGTAAAATAGATAATAAAGCTGAGGAACAAGCTTCATATATAGCGGCATCTATTATTTTAAATACATATTTTTTATTTATTATAATAGGCAGTATATTATCTATTTCTATATAATGAAAAAGTAGAACTTCTATTATAATTACTAAGATTAAACTTATTATAAATGAGATTTGTGATATTCTAGATATTACTTCTATGCCTTTTAAGCCGATTATAAAAACGGTTATTAAAATAAGTATTCCAACGAAATAAAATGGTGTGTTTTGTAGGTATTTACTTGTTACAAATATAACTGATGCTCTAATTGATACGATAAATAAAAACAAGTAAAATAAAAATATTAATGCATTAAATATATTTGCTATTGGTTTTTTAAAAAGTTTTTTATTTTTTTCAAATATATTAAGATTTGTATGTGTATTATTTATTTTTAAATACATTAGTATGGGAATAAGTCCTATTATAGCACCAATTATAATTCCTATTAAAACGCCATTATTAGCTTTTCTAAGCAATATTACATCACTTAGACCTATATACATACTTAAACATATTAAAGTTAAAAGCATGCTTATTTGAGTACTTGATACTTTATTATTCATAACTATTTTCCTTTCTAACTGATTTTATAGAAAGCTCAGTTGATTTTATTTGTACATTAG
Organism: Clostridium sp. CAG:594; assembly: GCA_000434835.1. GTDB lineage: Bacteria > Bacillota_I > Bacilli_A > RF39 > UBA660 > Aphodocola. The sequence continues at coordinate 42,138 of FR881465.1, read as the reverse complement.
TATTAAATTTAAAACTTATTTTATTTAATATATCTTTATTTTTATAACCTAATTTTTTAGTTTCTTTATATTTTTTACTATAGAATTTTTCTGCATATTTAAGTACATCAGCTTTTTCTTTAACATATAGTTTATCTATTGTTTTATTCATTAAGGTATTAATTCTATTTTTTGCTTTAATCTCTAATTTTTTTATTACTTTATCATTATTTAAAAAGTCTGATTTACAATTATATTCTAAAAGATCAGCATCAATTTTTGTTTTAATATTTACTATTGGATTATTATTTTCATAATAAAGATTTTCTTTAAAATTGCTGTTATTAAGTCTTAATGTTGCGTAATTTTTACTGTCACATTTAACATTTACGTAAGTTTCTTTAGCAACATTAGCTAAAAAATTATATCCAACACTTTCATTAGTAGTTAAATATCCTTTAAGTTTATTATTTTTAAAGTATCCAAGGGTATCAAATGTTAATTTGGTATTAGGATTACTTTCTTTTATATTATCCATCTTTTCACCATTATTTATCTTTCCTTTTATTTTTACAGATGGAATAATTGCTTCTGTTTTTGAATTTGATAAATCAGATATAAATTCATCTATTGTAACAACTGTTAAAATACCACTAAAGTTATCTGCAACCGACAAAGTTGATCTTAGGTTTTTAGATGGAAGTGTTTCAAGTGGCGTTATTACCTTTAAAATGCTAGATGCATCTTTTTCTTTTGAAACCATAACTGCAGAATCTTTTTCGGACCCTGGGTCTCTCATAAAGTAATCTAGATAATTAAGGGGATTTTCTTTTTTTAATAATTCTTCACTTATTACAACAACTTCATTATGACCTAAGTATAATTCTTTTGGAGAATCAAGCATTATTTTTTCAAGGGCATCATATATTGTTTTTCCACTAGCTTCATAAAATGTTATTAAACTACTATCTGATTCTTCATCTTTTTTAGCATTCATTATTTGTATTCCTACTTTATATTTATTTACACTTTTTTCTTTATTTTCATCAATTGATATACCGGATACTATTGCATAATCATTTATTTCTTTGTAATTAAAACAACCACTTAAGGTAAATAGGATAATTATAAAAATTATTGAATTAAATATCTTTTTCATCATGATCCTCCTTAGTGTATATGTTTTTAGGATTTAGTTTAACATCTTTAAACTCTAGTATTGCATCTTTTTGTGCTTCTTTATTAAATGGTTCAAAAGGAGAGAGGTAAGGCTTTCCACAAGATTTTTGTGATGCTAGTATTGCAATCATTATAATAAGACCAAACATCACTCCAATAAAACCAAATAGGGATGCTAAAATAATTAATATAAGTTGCCACCATCTAATTGAATTTATTAATTCTATTGATGAAAAGGCAAGGGATGCAACTGATGAAATACCAACTATTATAATCGTAATAGGTGAAACTATTCCAGCTTCAACAGCAGCTTGACCTAAAACTAAAGCACCAACTATTGAAATAGAACTTCCACCTTTACCAGGAAATCTTAAATCACTTTCTCTTAATACTTGGAACATAAAACTCATAACTAATATTTCAAATACCGTGGTAAATGGAACGCCATCTCTTTGAATTGAAAAATTAATTAAAAGACCACTTGGTATAGCTTCTAGATTGTAAGCCATAAGAGAAATGTAAATAGCGGGCGTTAGAAGACTTAATAACATAGATACAATTCTTATTACTCTGCTTGCAAATGCGTTAAGACTTTTTTCGTAATAATCATCTGGTGTTTTAAAAAAATCAATAAAGGTGCAAGGTAATATTATAACTTCATTTGAGTTTTCACACATAAGAACGCATCTTCCTTGAAGAAGCATTTGGCACGCTAAATCAGGTCTTTCAGTTGGAAGTGTAATAGGAAATATCGCTCTATTAGAATTACTTATGGCATCAATTATATAATTAGAATTTCCTACGTAATCGATTTTTATATTTTTAATTTTTTTATATATTTTATCAACTAATTTTTTATCACATACACCATTTAAATAAAAAAGAGCAACTTTTGTTTTACTTTTTTCACCAACAGTTACTTCCTTAATCCATAAATCTTCCGTTTTTAGTCTTCTTCTTATCATTCCGATGTTTGATTGATAATTTTCGGTAAAGGCATCAAGTGGTCCTTTAAGACTTTTTTCATTTTCACTTCTTTGAACACTACTTGTTAGATTAGCTTTATTTTCAAACGCAATTATTTTCTTCTCATCATCAAATAAAACTATGGTAAAACCATTAAAAAGATAATATAAAGCATCTTTTATTGTGCTTATTAAGATAGCAGTATTATTTGGAATATAATTTTTAACGTATGAAAAGATATCTTTATCTAAAAGTTTATTTCCTTCCTCATCTAATCTTCTTAAGATAAAATCATTTATATCATTTTGACTACTTACACTATTTGAATATATAAGTGTAAGTATTTTATCTCCAATTGGGTAATTTTTGTATGTTACATCAGGTGCGTTTCCAGTTCTTTTTTTTATTTCTTCAATTATTTTTTCTTTTGTTTTTGGTATTGTCATATTATCCCTCTTTTTTAAATAGTATTAACTAAATTTTAAAAAAAATTCAAAAAAAAGGAGATCACACGGTTTCCCATGCAATCTCAAAAAGAATAAAAAGGGGTTGGCTAGTTGTGATACTAGCGCCAGCTATGGTTTTTCCAGAGCTGGTGCCATTTATACTAATCGAAAAGGGTGTAAAAGTCAACCTTTTTTTATTATTTTTTTAAAAAAGTTTAACGCATGATTGATTTTTCAAACATTCGTTTGTTATAATTGTATTAGAAAGAAAAAATGGTGATATCATGGAACTTGAAAAACTAGATAAGATAGGGCCTAAAACTGCTAAAACATTAAATAATTTAGGAATATATAGCGCAGAAGATTTAATAAGAAATTACCCTTATCGTTTTTTAATTTTTGCTAAAAGAGACATTAATAATCCTAAGTATTATGATGAATTTGTAAGTGATGGGATAGTAGAGTCTATGCCAACTTTAAATTTTTTTAGAGGTAAAATGAATAGGTTAACATTTAGGTGTAATGTTCAAAATAAAATAGTTAAAGTTGTAATATTTAATAGAGCTTTTTTAAAACCAAATATTATTATTGGAAAAGAAGTTACAATAATTGGAAAATATGATCCTAAAAAGGAAACTATAGTAGCTACAAATATAAGGTTAGGAAATTTAAATAAAGTTGAGATAGAGCCTGTTTATCACTTATGTAAAGGTATTACATCTAAACAGATGAATGCGTTTATTAAGAAAGCATTAAGTGCAGTTAAAGAAAATAATAATATACCTAAAGAGTTAATTAGTAAATATAATTTAATGAGTGAAGATGAAGCAATTAGAATAATTCATAATCCAAAGGATGAAAATAGTTTAAAGACCGCACTTAAAACGCTTAAGTATGAAGAGATATTTACTTATATGAAAAATATTAAGTTATTAAAGAAGAAAAATGAAATTCATAAAGACGTTTATAAAAAAGAAGTATCTTTAAATATGGTTAATGACTTTATTAATTCTTTGCCTTTTAAATTAACAAGTGACCAAGAAAAGATAGTCTTTAAAATGCTTGATGAAATTTGTGGTGATGCATTAATGAACAGATTATTACAAGGGGATGTTGGTTCAGGCAAAACAATTGTAGCATTTATTATTTCTTATGCTTTATATACCGGTGGATACCAAACTTCTTTTATGGCACCTACTGAGGTTTTAGCGCGTCAGCATTATAAGAATGCTTGTGATTTATTTAAAGATACAAACTTTAAGGTAGGCCTTTTAACAGGTAAGATGACTTTAAAAGAAAAACGAAAAGTATATGAAGATATACAAAATAAAAAAATAGATATGCTAATTGGAACGCACGCACTAATAAGTGATAAGGTGGTGTGGAATAATTTGGGTCTTGTCATAACAGATGAGCAACATAGATTTGGAGTTAATCAGCGTCAGACTTTAAAAAACAAAGGTTTAAACGTAGAGGTTTTAATGATGAGTGCAACACCAATTCCAAGAACTTATGCTTTAACTATTTATGGAGACACTGATACGTCAAGTATTAAGACAAAACCAAGTGGTAGAATCCCAGTTATTACCAAGGTAAAAAAAGAAGATGAAATAAAGGATGTTTTAGAGGGAATATATAAAGCCTTGAAAAATCAAAATCAAGTATATGTTATTGCACCTATGATAGAAGAAAATGATGATAGTAATTATGCTAACGTGTATGATTTAAAGCATAAGTTTAATCTCGCTTTTAAAAATTATAATGTAGAAGTATTACATGGAAAAATGACAAATGAAGAAAAAGAAAAAGTAATGGATGAGTATGCTAAAGGGAATATAGATATTCTTATATCAACTACCGTTATTGAAGTCGGAGTAGACGTTAAAAACGCAACTGTTATGGTTATTTTTGATGCTGATAGATTTGGACTTTCTACGCTTCATCAATTAAGGGGAAGAGTAGGTAGAAATAGTATTCAGTCTTACTGCTATTTAATAAGTGATAAAGATACTAAAAGACTTAAAATAATGGAAGAAGAAAATGATGGTTACAAAATAAGTGAAGCAGATTTTAAACTAAGAGGACAAGGAGATTTATTTGGAAGTAGGCAAAGTGGGGCTTTATCATTTAAATTGTCAGATGTAAGAAAAGATTATGATTTGTTAGTAAAGGTAAGAGATGACGTTAATGAATTGGTTAAATAGAAAAGAAGGGATGAATGTTAAAATGTATCATAAAATTTTAAAAGAAGTTATTAATAAACTTAATCAATATAAACTTGCAAGTTACATTAGTGATGTACAAAATTGGATTAATTCACTTAGTAGTGTAGGACTTAAAAATTTTTTGAGTCTTGATATTTTACCTACAAGTTGTATTTTGTCCAATAATACTATGCTTATTAATCCTGTGTTTTTGGAAAGTAAATATTTTAGTCAAGATAAGGATTTAATAAATAAGGCTTCTTTAGAAGATATAAAAATTTCTCTTTTAAAGTTGGCTGGAAATAAAGAATCTATAAGAAGTTTATACCATGAGGCTGATATGCTGTTAATATATAATTCTAAAACGAGAGATAAACTTATATCTTTAACTTTTTTGGCACAAAATAGTGCTTCATTATTGAGCGAATATCATTTAATAGACATGAATTTAATTTCAAACAGCAAGATATATGATACATTTACATTTTTCTTGATAGAAAAAGAGGCGACTAATAAAGAGTCACTTGATAATCCGGATCATGAAAAGCGAATGAAATCTATTATTTTTAAAGATAATCAATCCTTTGAGAAAATGGAAAATAAGAATGTTAATATTAAAAATTAGGGTGTTGATATAATAATATTATTATTAGGGGTTTACAAGAACTCCTTTTTTTCATATAATTAAATATATAAAAATAAAGAGAAGTACTTGGAGGATACTTATTTATTTAGCGCCAGGCCCAAAAGAGGGTGACGAGGACTATGGTTATCGAAAGATTCGGCGGATGCCATAGCGGATTTGTGAATCGTAAGAAATACTTTTAAAAGATAAAATTGAAATTATAACAAAGAAGTATTTCACACAGTTATTTTTATTATACATTTTTAAAGGGAGAAAAATAATATGTGTGGAATAATAGGTTACGTAGGGAGTAAAGGAGAGTCTGTACGTGTTTTAATTGACGGCTTAGAACGTCTTGAATATAGAGGATATGATTCGGCAGGAATCGCTTTTGTAAATAATAATGGTATAGAGGTAATAAAAAAAGAAGGAAAAATTGCGAATCTTAAAGAACATGTTGATTTTGATGTTAAATCAAATCTTGGAATAGGTCATACAAGGTGGGCTACTCATGGTAAGGCAACATGCAATAATGCACATCCTCATAAAGTAGGTAAAATTACTATAGTTCATAATGGAATAGTAGAAAATTATGACAAATTAAGAAATGATTTAAAAAATAAAGGATATGAGTTTAAGTCAGAAACAGATACTGAGGTGGTTGCGGCCTTAATAGATTACGTTTATAAGATAGAAAAAGATATGTTAAAAACGATTAGAAAAGTAAAAGAAATGTTAGAAGGATCTTATGCTTTAGGTATTATTTGTGATGATGAAAAAGATGTGTTATACACAATAAAAAATAAAAGTCCATTAATAATTGGAATAAATGATGATGAAAATTATATTGCATCAGATGTTCCAGCAATACTTAATAAGACAAAAAAACATATTGTTTTAGAAGATGGAGATTATGCTAAAATAACTAATGATTCAGTAAAACTATATCATGAAGGAAAAGAAAAAGATTACGAAATAAAAGAATTTAATTTTGATAATAATGCAATAGATAAGCAAGGATATGATCATTTCATGTTAAAAGAGATGCATGAACAACCAGAAGTATTTAAAAAAACTACTGAAAAATACATATCAAATGGTATGGATAGCTTGATAGAGAAAATGCCGGATTTTTCTAAATATGGAAGAATAAGAATAGTTGCGTGTGGTAGTGCAACTCATGCTGGTTTAGTTGGAAAACAAATGATTGAAAAGTATGCTAACGTAGAAGTTAGAGTAGATACTGCAAGTGAGTTTAGATATGGAAAGCAGTTTTTAAAAGATGATGAATTAGTAATTGTTGTATCACAATCAGGTGAAACAGCAGATACATTAGAAGCTTTAAACATTGCAAAGAAAAATGGTAATGATACATTAGGAATAGTTAATGCTAAGGGAAGTACTATAGCAAGAGAAGCTAAAATGGTGCTTTATACAGAAGCAGGACAAGAAATAGCAGTTGCAACAACTAAAGCTTACTCAGCCCAAGTTGCATTATTATCTTTAATAGCACTTAATTTATCTTATAAAAAGGATTTAACTAATAAAGATGAGATTATTGAAATATTAAAAGATGCTAAAAAACTTCCTGATTATATAGAAGAGTTATTAAATAGAACAGATGTTTATAAAAAAATAGCAGAAGATATAAAAGATCAAAATGATATATTCTTTATTGGTAGAGGTGTTGATTATGCATTAGCAGAAGAAGGTTCTTTAAAATTAAAGGAGATATCTTATACACATAGTGAAGCTTATGCTGCAGGTGAATTAAAACATGGTACGATATCATTAATAGAAGATAAAACTCCTGTTGTTGCAATAATTACAGATGAAAAAATAGCACCTAAAACTATTAGTAATATAAAAGAAGTAAAGTCAAGAGGTGCTAATGTAATTTGCATAACAAATCAAAATATAGAGGATAATGAAGTATATGATGAAAAAGTAGTTATACCAAAGGTAAATGATATATTTGAACCACTTCTTGCAGTAATTCCACTTCAGATGATTGCATACGAACTTGCTAAGTTAAAAGGCTGCAGTATTGATAAACCAAAGAACTTGGCTAAGTCTGTTACGGTTGAGTAAAATACACAAAAAAATCATTGACAATTTGACTAAAAGTCTATATTATTATAATAGCGTGATGATATCACGCAAGGTACTTTTACGATTTAGTTGAAAGTACAACCAAAACCCCCTTGGAGCCTTAAGGCTCCTCTTTTTTTTATTAAACCAATCATATTATGTTATAATTGATGTAAGGATAGGTGATTAACATGAAAGATAAGGATTTAATAAATGGTTTTAAGGATATAAGAATGGTTGATAATTTCTATCAAACATCAAGCTTTTTTCCAATGCCAACAACACTTATTTCAACATTAAGTACTGATGGAGAAACAAACTTAGGAGCATACTCGCTTTGTTTTCCATATTATATAGCGGGTAAAGATTATTACGCAATGGTTTTATGTTGTAGAAATTCTTCTAATACTTGTAAAAATATATTAAGAACGAAAAAATGTGCAATTAATTTTATAACAGGAGAAACTAAATATTTTAATGAGGCTGTAAGACTTGGTTATCCAGGTGAAACAACTAGTGAAAAAATGAAAGATTGTATATTTACATTAACTGATGGAAAAAGAGCATTAAGTGATAGTAAAAATTCTTATCCAAAAGTTATTAAGGAAGCTTATCAAGTATTTGAATGTACATGGGTATCAGAATTAGATAATGCATCAAATGATAAAGTAATGGATGAATATAATGCGCCTTTTCATGACTTTAATGGTATAACAAGTAAGTTTGGAGCACATTTTATTTTAAAAATAGATAATATATTAATAAAACCAAAACAATATGAAGCGATAATAAATGGTGTTAAGGCATCTAGTTTTCCAAATATTCCGGTTGACTATGGATATCGTGATAATAAGTATTTTTGGTACGTTAAACCAAGGAAAGCTAAAAAAAGCGCAATTCCAAAGTCTAAAGGAATAAGCTTAGATACTGTTAAATATGCCGCTTCAAGAGTAGATGATAAAGTAAAATTTACAGATGATGCTTGTAAAATGTTAGTAAAAGTTCCAAGAGTATTTTTAAATACGGCTCTAAAAGGATGCGTATCTTGGGCAAAAGAAAATAATGTTACTTTAATAACAGAAAAGGAAATGGAAATAATTCAGGATAAAAGAAGTAAAGAAAAAAGATAGGAAAAGAATTTATGAATCAAGATAAAATATCAAAGTTAATAAAAGACTTGCGAAAGAAAAATAATTTAACTCAAAATGAGTTTGCTAAAGAATTTAACGTTACGTATCAAGCAGTTTCAAAATGGGAAAATGGTAAAAATCTTCCTGATATAAACGTATTAAAAGAAATATGTGATAAGTATAACTTAAATATTAATGACTTTCTAGAAGGAAAAAGCGTTAAAAATAATAATAAACGAAACAAAATAATTGTCATTTTAATTATGATTATACTTTTATTAATTTCGGTTTTTTCCATTATTTTTAGCATTAATAAAAATAGTACTTTTGAATTTAAAAAGCTTCATGCTGAGTGTGAAGATTTTAATATAAAAGGAGTTATTGCGTATAACAATATATCATCATCAATATACATATCAGAACTTTCTTACTGTGGAAAAAAAGACAAGAAATTATACAAGAATTTTAAATGCACTTTATATGAAATGGAAGGAGACATAAACAAAAGCGTTAGTACGTTTGAAAAATCTAATAAAGAAGGTTTAAAATTAGATCGTTACTTAAAAGACGTTTCATTTAATATAAAATACGATAAAGTATGTAAAAATTATAAAAAAGGAAGCGTTTATCTAGATATTGAAGCAACTGGCATGGATGATGTTATAACAACGTACCACGTACCTTTAAACATAGATGAAAATTGTGGTAAGTAAAACTAAACCTGTGCTTTAGTAAACTAAACTGCCTCTTTATTGAGTAATATGTTAAGTTATAATAAAATTATCTTGTAGGAGGGATAATAATGAAGAAAATAAAAAAACAAAAGAAAACACCAGTAGTTATTTTAGTTATTATATTAATTATTTTAGTAGCACTTATTTTGCTTCAAATTAGAAATATAAAGTTAACTAATAAAGATAAAATAAAAGAAACTAAAAGTATGGTAACTAATCAAGCAGAGTATGAACGAGATTTTGATAGTAAAGGTTATACATTTGATAATCCAAAGGTTTTGTTAAATCCTTATAAGGTATCTCCTTTAACAGCACTTGTTATGTTTGAAACTGAAAATGATTGTTCTGTTAAAATAACAATAAAAGGTAAAGATGATTTAACAACTTATACAAATACTTTTTCTAAAGCAAAGTCTCACTATATTCCAGTATATGGATTATATGCAGATTATGAAAACAAAGTAGTACTTGAATGTGGTACAAATAAGAAAGAACTTACCATAAAAACAGATAAACTGCCAGATGATTTTGTATTACCAACAAGTGTTAAAAAAGATACATCAAAACTTACTAATGATTTATACTTTTACACACCATCCGCTAAAGGATATACTTTGGCATATGATGTAAATGGGGATGTTAGATGGTATTTAACAAATAATGCTTTATGGGATAATACAAGACTTAAGAACGGTCATATGTTAATTAGCACTGAAAGATTAATTAATACTCCATATTATATGACTGGTTTATATGAAATTGATTTACTTGGTAAAATATATAATGAGTATTCTATTAAAGGTGGATACCATCATGATTATTTTGAACTTCCAAGCGGTAATCTTTTAGTAGCAAGTGATGATTTTAATAATAAAAATGGTACGGTTGAAGATTATGTTGTCGAGTTAGACAGAAAAACAGGAAAGATAGTAAAAACATTTGATTTAAAAAACATTTTAAACATGAATGATGGTAAGAGCGAAAACTGGATAGAATATGACTGGTTTCATAATAATTCAGTTTGGTATGATGCTAAAACAGATTCTATAACGTTATCTGGTAGACACCAAGATGCCGTTATTAACATAAGTTATAAAACAGGTAAATTAAATTGGATAATAGGAGATAGTACGTCTTGGAGCAAAGAATATCAGAAGTATTTCTTTAAACCTATAGGTGATAACTTTGAGTGGCAATGGTCGCAGCATGCTGCTATGATAACACCTGAAGGATATGTATTCATATTTGATAATGGAAACAATAAATCTAAGATTAAAGAAAACTATGTATCAGCAGATAAGTCATATTCAAGAGGCGTTATGTATGAAATTAATACTAAAAATATGACTATAAAACAAGTATATGAATACGGAAAAGAAAGAGGAAGTAAGTTTTATTCTCCTTACATATCAGATGTTGATTATATAGATAGTAATTATTATATAGTTCATTCTGGTGGTATTGTAGAAGTTGATGGCATTCAGTCTAACAAGCCAGCAGGATTAACAAGTGGAAATACTAAACTTACATCTGATACAGTAGAGGTTTTAGATAATAAAGTTATATTTGAACTTGTACTTCCAACTAATAATTATAGAGTAGAAAAAATGAGTTTATATAGTAATTCGGATGAATTAAAAATTAAAAGTGCAAAACGTCTAGGTTCTCTTGGAAGAACAAATGTAACTAAAAATGAAATGCTTTCATTATATAGCGTTAAAAAACAAGATAATGAATATAAAAAACACGATATAAAACTTGTTAAAGAAGAAGATAGACTATCTGTTACAGGTAAGTTTAAAAGAGGATCAGATATTAACGTAATACTATATAAAAACTTAAAATCTTCATATTATAAAATAAACGTAAGTAAGCATCCTTACACAGCATTGTGTGTTGATGTGTTTACTGAAGAAGAAAATAAAAACGGAATAACGGTTACTAAGTATATTAATAGTGAAGGTTTAAGTGGTACTTATTCAGTTTATATTAGTATTAATGGTAAAGTTTATAATACAAATAAAAGCGTAGAGTTTTAAAGAGCATAAAAGCTCTTTTTATTTGCTTTTTTCTTTGTATAGTTTATAATTAGTTTATATGGAAGTGAAAGTTATGGAAAAGTATAAAGAAATAGAAAGAAGTATAATAAAAACATATAGAAAAGAGATATGGAGTAAGTTTGTTAAAGCAGTAAGTGACTATGAGCTTATTAAAGAAAATGATAATATTATGGTTTGTATATCCGGTGGTAAGGACTCTTTTTTGCTTGCTAAGTGTATAGAAGAATTACAAAAACATGGACGCTTTCCATTTAAAGCGCACTACGTTGTAATGGATCCAGGATATAATGAATTAAATAGAAAAATGATAGAAGATAATGCCAAAATATTAAACGTTCCAATAGAAATGTTTGAAAGTAATATATTTGATACTGTAAAAGATATAGAAAAAAGCCCTTGCTATTTATGTGCTAGAATGAGAAGAGGATATTTGTATAGTAAAGCCAAAGAATTAGGCTGTAATAAAATAGCGTTAGGACATCACTTTAATGACGTTATTGAAACAACTCTTTTATCAATGTTTTATGGTTCGGAAATTAAAACAATGATGCCTAAACTTCATAGTGATAACTTTGAAGGATTAGAACTTATTAGACCGCTTTATTTGGTTAAGGAAGATGCTATAATTACGTGGAAAAATTCTAACAAATTAACGTTTATAAACTGTGCTTGTCGTTTTACTGAAAATTGCACGATACTAGATGATGGAACAAGCAAACGAAAGGAAATGAAAAATTTAGTTAAATCATTAAAGAAAGTAAATCCTAACGTCGATAATAATATCTTTAAAAGTATGGATAACGTAAACTTAAACTGTATTTTAGGGACTAAAAAGGACGGGACATATAAAAGTTTTTTAGAAGATTATGATGATAGAAAATAGTGATTGTATATTTTGAAAACTTTAGCGTTTTTAATAAAAATATGTTGACATTTATCAAAATAAGATGTATTTTAAACTTAATGAAATTGTATATAGATATAGTCATCAAAATAATTTTGACGATTAACCCCTTCTATATTTATTGATTTTTTATAAAAAATTAAGGCAGTAACTTGTAGAGACAATTAGTCTTTTAGGTTGCTGCCTTTTGTTATATAAGAATTTTAAAGAATGTTGGAGGTACATTATGAACTTAGTTTTACCATGCGAAAAATATGAGAAAGAATACTATGAATTGGTGAATAGTGCCATAAAAAATGAAGATGTATCAGAGATGGGAAATGCATACAGAAGTGGTGAATGCTATCAAGATATGTTAAAAAGGCTAAAGAATAGACGTAATGGTATAGGAATTTCAAACAGGGATGTTCCTGCTACTGTTTATTTTATAATAGATAATCATAAAGTTGTTGGAACAATTGATTTAAGGCATAAATTAAATGATAATTATTTTTCTAGGTTAGGGCATGTTGCATATTATATAAAACCGGAAGAAAGAAAAAAAGGTTATGCAACTAAGGCATTATCTTTAGCTTTGAAAAAGTATAAAAAGCATAAAATAAAAAATATACTAATTACCTGTTTAGAAGATAATGATGCGTCAAGAAAAGTTATAGAAAAAAATGGTGGTAAACTTGAGAAAACATTTTATGATGATGTTACTAAAAAATATATTCAAAGATTTTGGATTAATATTATTGATGATGAAAAAGTAATTCCAAATACCGTATGGTTGACAACTAATATGACTTGTAATAACAATTGTAAATGGTGTTATGCTAAAAAATATTTAAAGATAAATAGAAATATGTCATATCAAAATGTTAAAAAGTATGTTTCTTATTTAAGAAATATTGGTATAAAAAAGATAATTTTAATAGGTGGAGAACCAAGCATACATCCTGACATTTTAAAAATAATTAGATATATATCTAGAAATAATATTAAAGTATCTATGGCAACTAATGGTAGAAAATTTGAGGATATAGAATTTTGTAAAAAAGCATATGAGGCAGGTTTATATAGTATTAATATATCAATAAAAGGTTCAAATGAAGAAGAATATATGATGAACACTAACAGTAATGGATTTCTTCAAACTATAAAAGGATATGAAAATGCTAATTACTATGGGATTAAAACCAGTTTATCTTATGTTTTATGCAATACTGATACGAAAAAGTTTGACAATTTTTGGGAAGTTGTAAAGGAGCATCATTTAAATAACATTCTTTTTCAACTTTATAAACCTTCAGCAGAAGATGAAAAACAAATTATTTCTATTAAAGAGCTTTCACTATTATGCAAGTACGTGTATGATAAAATTTATAAAGACGAAATTAACTTTGTCTTTGAAATGTCAATTCCATTATGTTCTTTAGATAAAAATATGCTTACTCATATGATACTTAAAAATAGAATAATAACTTGTTGTCATATAGCAAAAGGTGCTGGTATGATTTTTGATTCTGATTTTAATATATTGCCATGCAATCATTTTATGGGACATCCTTTAAATGACACTAAGATTAAGTTAGATGAATTAGTGGAATTTTGGAATTCGAACAATGCTAAACAATTTAGAAAGATAATAGGAAAGTATCCTTCTGAAATATGTTCTAGATGTAAAAAATGGTATCAATGTGGTGGTGGATGTGCTATAAGATGGTTATCATCTAATCCATCTGAAGCCATAAATGATAAATATGTTTATACAAAGGAGGTGAGAAAATGACAGCATTAGAATTGATAAAGAAAAACATGATTAATTCTGGTCTTGATTCATCAGAAACGGTAGGATTATTTTCTACATATCAAGTAAGTGATCTTGATTGTGACTGTGTAAATGGAGATTGCTCAACTGATGGTTATGAATCTTAATGAAACAAAATTAAAACAGGTAAATGTCCTGTTTTAATTTTGCTTTTCTTTTATCATATTAATTATTACTTTTATAACTTCTTTTTTCATTATGTCATAATTTATTTTTTTATGCCTATGATATACAACTTCATGGCAAAAGTTATCTAAGATGTTTGTTATTATGTGAACTTTTTCTAAAGGATTAGAAATATTTATATTGTTTTCTTTAAGTAAACCAACTATTTTTTCTGTTGTTTTAATATCTTGCATCTTTAAAATGTTAGAAACGTCAGTATCTATATGACTCATTGCAAGTAATTCTTCGTGAGCTTTTTTAGACATAGTATGTGCTTTAACTAGTTCATCTATCATTTTATTTACCGTTTCATCTATGTTTTCTAAATCTACTTTTTTGCTTTCTAAAACACTTAAAATAGGGTACATTATTTTCTCTGAATAATTTTTAACACCTTCCATAAAAATGTCTTTTTTATCAGTGAAATATTGATATATAATTCCCGTTGATACATTTGCATATTTAGCAATATCATTGGTATTTGTTTTATAGTATCCATTATCGCACATTAGCTCAAAACCTTTTTCTATTATCTTTAATTTTTTTTCTACTGAGCGTTTTTGTTTAGGTGTTCTAACCGTTTTCATAAGACCAAGTCCTTTCTTACACCATTATACATTTCAAAAGGTAATAAATCAATTACTAAAATGTGATAAATTATTCATATTTCGTTGACTCATAAAATAAATAAAAGTATAATAAAATTGAAATGTGATAAAAGTTTCATATTTAGAAAGGGATAAATCATGAAGAAATTAATTGAACTTAAAAACGTTACTAAAACATATAATGTTGGCGAAAAAAAACTTAATGCCTTAGATAATGTATCTTTTGATATTAATAAAGGCGAGTTTGTCGTAATATTAGGGCCTTCTGGAGCGGGGAAATCAACCTTATTAAATCTTTTGGGAGGTATGGATACCGTAACTAAAGGAACCATAAAGGTAGATGATAAGTTAATCTCTAGCTATAACGATGATAAACTTACCCTATACCGCGCAGAAAACGTAGGGTTTATATTTCAATTTTATAATATTCTTCCAACTCTTACGGTACTTGAAAACGTAAAATTAGTAAATGACATAGTAAAAAAGCCTAAGAACGCTAAGAAGATACTTAAAGAAGTAGGATTAGAAAAACACTTAAATAAGTTTCCAAACCAACTATCAGGTGGTGAAATGCAGCGTGTTTCAATAGCGCGTGCAATAGCAAAAGATCCAGTTTTGCTTTTATGTGATGAACCAACGGGTGCGTTAGATAGTAAAACAGGAGCGGAAGTACTTAAACTTTTAAAGAAACAATGTGATTTAAAAACGGGAGAAAATACCGTTATAATAGTTACTCATAACTCATTAATTGCTGATGTGGCAGACCGTGTTATAAGACTTAAAAATGGTAAAATAGAGTCAAACAAAGTAAATAAACATCCAAAAAATATAGATGAAGTAGTGTGGTAATATGTTAAAGAAGAAAATGATAAGGGATGTTTTAAAAAATAAATCCCAATTTATCACGATACTATTAATGGTTATGGTAGGTGTAATGGTATATGCAGGAATAGAGGCATATATGGATGGTATGACTGATACTGCAAATAGATTTTATACCAAAAATAACTTACCTGATGTAAACGTAATTGGTACGTCTTTTACGAAAGATGATTTAAATGACATAAAAAGCATAGATAACGTAGTAGACGCTGAAAGAAAACTTACGCTAACTATGAATGATGCTAAAGAAAATGATAAATCGTATTTGGTTAATGTAATAGAAGAAAATAACATATCAAAGTTTTATGTAAAAGATGGTACATCATTTGATAAAGAAAAAGGTGGTGTATGGTTAGATTACTTTTATGCGAAAGAAAACAACATAAAAGTAGGAGATAAAATCTCATTTAAATATGAAGAGTACGTGTTTAATGAAAAGGTAAACGGTCTTATATATGTTCCGGATCATGTATATGACGTAAAAGATGAATCACAAATAATGCCTAATCATAAAACTTATGGATTTTTATACATGTCATCAAATGAACTTGAAGGGTTTATAAAAGATGAGGCTAAGAATAAGTTAAATAGTAAGTTAGGAAAAAACTTAAGTGATGAAGAATTTAATAAATTAAATCCTACGTTTAACTTTGAAGATAACATACCATATAATTACGTAATGGTAGATGTAAAAACAAAAAAAGATGTAAATAAAGTAAAAGATGAAATAGAAAAAAAAGTAGAAAATGCAAAGGCTACTATATCTATTGAAAAGACATCATCGTATGCTATGTATCAAGGTGAGATAGATGAGGGAGCGGCATACGTTGGAATATTTTCTGGATTATTCTTATTTATTGCAATGCTTTCTGTTATAACAACAATGACCCGTATTATTAAAAACCAAAAGTTAGAAATTGGTACCCTTAAAGCTTTAGGATTTTCTAAATATAAAATAACAAGGCATTATGTTGGATATGGCTTTTGGGTTGCTTTATTAGGCGCATTACTTGGAATATTACTTGGTAGATATTTTTTAGGGAGCGTATTTTTAAATATTGAAATGTCATTCTTTGAAATGCCAGAAGGAAGGGTATTTATTAAACCACTTACTTATGTTGCCTCGTTATTGGTTGTTATAGTAACTTCTATAATTACGTTTTTAACTTGTTATAAAGAACTTAGAAAAAAACCGGCAGACAGCCTAAGAAATGAGCTTCCAAGCGTTAACGAAAAAAGTCTTAACATAACAACTAAGGGTATTTTTAAAAAATTTAGTTTTTCTAGTAAATGGAACTTAAGGGACATAATAAGAAATAAATTTAGAACCATAACTGGTGTTATTGGTATTGTTGGATGCTGTACGTTAATAGTTTGTGCACTTGGTATGCTAAACAGCATGAATAACTTTATTAAAATACAGTTTGATGATTTATATAACTTCGATTATAAACTTAACTTAAAAGAAAACGTAAAGCAAAGTAGAATAGATGAATTAACGAATAAATATGGTAATAATACTAGTATGACCCTTAACATTGAAATAAAAGATGATAATGATGATAGAGAGGCTAATACATTATTTGTAGATGATTCCAACGGATATGTTCGTTTTGCAAATAAAGATTATAAGTTTAAAACGTTAGATAGAAATGACGGTGTTTACGTAACTTATAAATTTAGCGATAAGTATAATTTAAAAATAGGAGATAAAATATCTTGGCGCGTGTACGGAAGTAAAACTTATTATAAATCAAAAATAGTAGGTTACATTCGTGATCCAGAAGTTCAAGGTGTAACTGCTACTAGGTCTTATATAGAAAGTATAGGAATTAATTATAAACCAGATTCAATTTATACCAATAAAGATTTAAAAAACGTTAAACAAATAAAAGGTGTAAATATGGTTCAAGGAATAGATGAACTTAAAACTGCAATTAAAAGTATGCTATCAATGATGAGAGAGATGATTATCATAATAATATTATTTGCTATTTTACTTGGAGTTGTAATAATTTATAACATGGGAATTCTTTCATATTCAGAAAAAGAATATCAGTTTGCAACACTTAAGGTATTAGGTTTTAACTCTAGAAAAATAAAAAATATATTTACTAAGCAAAATAGTATTATATGCATAATATCAACTATAATAGGACTTCCTTTGGGATACTTTTTAACATCATACCTATTTAAAGTATGCTTAGATGAGAACTATGATTTTGGAGTTTATATAAAACCTATAACTTACGTTTTAGCATTTATTGGTACGTATTTAGTATCATACTTTGTATCTAAGTTTTTAGCTAGAAGAGTAAACAAAATAGATATGGTAAGTAGTTTGAAATCTAATGAATAGTTTAAAATAAATATTAATTTTAAAATTATTGATGTATAATAATTAGATAGAAAGGGAATTTATATGATAACTATAAAAGATGAAAGAGAAATAGAGCTTATGAGACATGCTGGAATGCTTGTTTCAAAGATGCATAAATATTTAAAACCATTTATAAAAGAGGGCATAACAACTAAAGAACTTGATCGTTTAGCAGAAGAATTCATATTAAAGAATAACGGAGTTCCATCATGCAAGGGGTATGAAGGGTTTCCAGCTACTTTATGTACTAGTGTAAATGATATGGTAGTTCACGGTATACCAGATAATACTAAATTAAAAAATGGAGACATAATTACAATTGACGTAGTAATAGGTTATAAAGGATACCAAGGAGATGCTGCTTGGACATATGCTGTTGGTAATATATCGGATGAAAAGAAGTATTTAATGGAACATACAGAAAAAGCTTTATATGAAGGCATAAAAATGGTAAAACCGGGTAACCGTATAGGAGATATATCACATGCTGTTGAAGTGTATGCAAGAAATCATAATTTAGGTATAGTAAAAGAATTATGCGGTCATGGTATTGGAACTGATATGCATGAGGCACCCGATATTCCAAACTATGGGACAAAAGGTACTGGTCCTAGATTAAAGGAAGGCATGGTAATATGTATTGAACCAATGCTTAACTATGGTGGAAAAGATGACATATATTTACTTGATGATGACTGGGGAGTTAAAACATTAGATGGTAATCCAGCAGCTCATTTTGAACATACCATTTTAGTTACAAAAGATGGTTATGAAGTGTTAACGCCTAGACTAGATTAAAAAGATATTTCTTAACTGAAATGCACTTAACCTTTTATATGACTATGATCATAAAAAACATTAAAACCTAATGATAGTGATAGTAAAAAACAATGAGGTTTGCCTAAGTCTAATTATTCAATAATGAAAGTGATATTTTTGCTATAGAAAGAAATAAATGATTAGATAAAATTATAGAAAATATTTGATAATAATGATGTATATAAAAGTATAGAAGAAAAGTATCTAATTTCTTATATATGATCATTAAAAAACTCGTTTTTATAGATGATAATAAAAGAGTGTATCAAACATTTTTTTGTATGCTTGCAAAATATAACAAAATATCTTATAATTATATTTATAGAATAGGAAGGAGATTTAATATGAAAGACTTGGAAACACTTAAGATAACAAACCCAGAAGGTAAGGAAATGGAAATAAAGGTAATTACTATTTTAAAGAAACCTGATAATTCTAAATCATTTTTACTATATACTTTCGATGATAAGGCAGAAAGTGTAGATATTTATGCTTCATTAATTAAAGAGGAAAACGGAGTTAATGTGCTTGATGCAGTAACTGATAAAGAAGACTGGGATATGATTCAAAAGGCAATTCAAGAATTATCCGAAGAATAGGAGATCACTATGAACACAGAATTTTATAATGAATTAAAGGCTAATGATGCTGAAGAGAAAAATGCTAATTCTTTAAATAAATTAGCTCATGTAACTCAGAAAAAAATTAACGCTGCAAAGAAAATAAAGGATTATATTCCTTTAATTACAACTTTTTATGATTATGTAAAAGAAAATTATGGTCAATACATAAATACTTATAAAAAAGCTTACACTCCATGGATAACTAAGTATTATACTAAGGAAAAAATAGAAGAAAAATTTGATGAATTAACAAGTGATAATAAGTATTTAAATATAGTTATTGAATTAGGAAATGAAGAACTATATAAGAATATGTCAGAAGTAGTTTCAAAAAAAATAAAAGAAGATGGTAAGTATAAATCATCATATGATAAGATTAAAAATGCCTTTATAAATAATAATGTTGATCCAAAATATTTTATTGATATAGAACTTGCACAAGAAAAAAATATTTCTGATTCTGCAAAAGATTTAATTACAAAGATAAACAGTGTTAATACTATAAATGACGTAAAGCCTTTCGAAGCTCCAGTGCTAGATAATTCTAATATAAATGAATATGAAAAAATAGCAAACTCTGCTATGGATAAAATTAATGAGATCGTAAATAATAGAAACGTAGAATTGCCAAAAGAAGATAAACCTGAAGAAAAAAAGGAAGAACCTAAAGAAAACAGTAACTCATATGATTTTTCTAAGTTTGATGATAATTATAGTTCAATAAAAAGCATGAATGATAACCTTGATAAAAAAGAGCAAGAATTAATCGAAAAACAAAAAGAAATTGAAATGGATAGAAAAAGAGTAGAACGTTTAGAACAAAGAAGAGAAAATGAAATGGTTTTAAATGCGTCAGATGATTTAGGAGTTTCTAAAGAAAAGTTAGATAATATTATTAATAAAAGTAATGTAGATTTAAAAGAAGTAAACAAAATAGTAATATCTAAAGAAATGCTTGATAAAGCAGCTAATGGGTATGTTGTAAATCTTCCAAAAAGTAAATTTAATAATTTCCTAGAAAACATAATAAGAAGTAATAAACTAAGAAAAGCTGATTTTACTGTGGAAAACTTAGATGGTGTAAACATTTTAAAAATAAATAGTAATGATGCGGTAAGTAAAATAGCCTCTTGTGAACAAAAATTATTTAATAAAATAAGTAATGCAGCCCAAAAGAAGGCAAGTTTGAAAAATAAAATAGTAAGTTTTGCAAACATGAAGAAAGATGAAATTATATCTCGCATTAGTGAAGCTAAAGAAAGAGTAGAAGATTTTGTTTATGATGCTCGTGATAATATAGGTGATAAACTATATCACATGGCTGGTAAAATATCTCCTGCTGATTATAGATCATATGATACAAGTGATAGACCTCCTGTTGAAGGGTTAAATAAATTTAATAATAATCAAAATAATGATGATGACGATGAAAAGACAAATAGAAAAGTTGAAGATATGATTAAAGCTTTAGATGAAAAAAGAAATTCTTCTAAAGAAAAAGAAATTACTTCTATTTTAGATGATGTAAATGAAAGAAGAGATCATTCTGAGCCTAAAAGAGTAGATGATAGAGAATTAAATAAGATTTTAGATGATTTAAAAAATAACAAAACATATGCTAATTCTGGAACTTATGTTGGCAATACAGAATCAAAAATGGAAGAAGAAATTCATAAAAGCATGTAATTTAAGTATTTAAAAAGATATTTCATACATAATAAAAATGGAATGGTGGTTTATTATGAAGAAGTATCTTTTTTTGTTGTTTTTAATTGGTGTTTATGTACTCATTTTATTTAATAATAAAGATAATAAAACAAGTAATGTTGTATCTTATCTAGATAAAAATAGAGATGGAGCTATATCTGTTAAAATAAATTTTAAAGACGGAATAAATAGTAATAATTTAAAAAATTTATTTTATACATATGACAAAGATTATTATATATATAACATATATACTGATAGGGAAAATATCAAAGTTAACTGTGATTCTATTGATTGGTGTATAGATAGTGTTTATGAACAAAAAGATGATTACTTTAACAAATCTAGATTAACTAGTGGTTTTAAAGTAGATTCTATTAGTTTGTTAGCTTATAAAGAAGATATAATACCGTTTATAAATGATAACAATTTAGAGTGTGAAATAAAATAAGAAACGAAATTTTAATCGTTTCTTATTTCTATTAAAAATGGTGCGTTTTTATTATTTGTATTTCTATATATAATGTAGTTAATATTATTTTTATTCAAATAATTAATTATGGCTTTAGATTCTTTTACACCTTCTTTATGAGGATAACAAGTAACTAGTATAATTCCTTTTTTGTTAAGCATTTTAATACTTTCTTTAATGGATTTTAAACTGGTTTTGGCATTTGTCATAATATCTTTATTAAAATTAGGTAAGTATCCTAAATTAAACATAATAAGACTTACTTTTTTATCATATTCTTTTAAGTCTTTTCTTATATTTTCGTTGCTATCATTTATTAAAGTAACGTTACATACGTTATTATCATCTAGTATTTTTTTTGTTCTTTTAATAGCTTCTTTTTGAATATCGAAAGCAAATACCTTTTTAGATAACTTAGATAGCCTTAACGTATCAAATCCATTGCCACAAGTAGCATCAACCGTTATATCACCAGGTTTTATAAATTTTTCACATATTAAGTTAACTCTGTTTAATATGCTCTTATTAAATCCTTGGTAAGTTCCACGTTTTTTAAGTTCCTTATCTATGTCATTTAAAACTGATACTTTTTTAAGAGTCCAAATAGGTGCTACTAAATCATCTTTAGCACCATCTCCGGTTAACCTGTGAATAGTTATGTTATCATTTAGTTCTTCTATCTGATCACATACTATTTTTATGTATTCTTCTTTTGTTAGAATGTGAAAATGATTTTTGTTATACATTTTTTCTAACTCTGTGTTTTTAAGTACGTGAAGCATATGTATTTTAATTCCATCTATTTTTAATTTATTTAAGTGTCTTACGGTATCCATCATCATATTATAAGTTTCGTAAGGAAGACCATTTATTATGTGAACTACAACTTTAATATTATTTTCCTTTAGCTTTTTTACGCAGGCATCAAAACATTTTAAATCGTGACCCCTGTTTATTAATTTAAGAGTTTTATCATGCATACTTTGAAGACCAAGCTCTACCGTAAGATACGTTCTTTTATTTAGTTCCTTTAGATACTCTAAACATTCATCTGTTATTGCATCTGGTCTTGTTCCAATATTTAATCCAACTACGTTAGGAATTTTTAATGCTTCTTCATACTTTTTCTTTAAAACAGAAACAGGAGCATAAGTATTTGTATTAGCCTGAAAATACGCAATGTATTTAGTATCAGGCCATTTATTATTTAATTTTTCCTTAACTTCGGTAAATTGCTCTGTTATGCTTTTGTTTTTATCTCCAGCAAAATCTCCAGATCCTTTAGCAGAACAAAAAATACATCCCGAACCATTTTTAAAATTAGGACAAGAAAAGTTACCATTTAAACTTACTTTAAATACCCTTGTATTAAAAGTTTTTGTTAATTCATAATTAAGGGTATGATACATTTTATTATCTAAACTATACTTAAACATTTTCATTCACCAATAAAAATTATAACATTAAAGCCTTGAATTTAAAAACAAAATATAATATACTATTAAGTGTTAAAGCGTTGATGAAGAGTATTAGGCTATTTATTTCTTTAAAGAGAACTTATGGTTGGTGCAAATAGGTAAGAAATAGTTGCTGAACTAGCTTCGGAGTTATTATGTGAAATACGAGTAATATAATACGGTTTACCTCGTTACTGGTAATTTAAGCGTATACTTATTTAAGTATAAATTAAGGTGGTACCGCGGTTATTAATTATTAAATCGTCCTTTATTAAAGGATGATTTTTTTTAAAGGGAGGCTTATTATGGTAGAAGTAGCTAAAACAGTGTTAGAATTTTTAATAGTATTTTTAATTGTTTATTTTGGTACATATTTATTTTCTTTTAAAAAGATTAAGAAATATAACAGAAATAAAATGCCTGCAAATATTAAATACCTGGTTTTTAAATATAATATTGATGTTGTAAAATTAGGCTATAAAAGAGTTTGTAAAACCCTCTTGCTATTTGATTCATTAATAGTTGCAATACTTTTTACATCAACGAAAATGATTGATAACATATATATAAGATTATTAGTAGCGTTTATATTGGTATTTCCGCTATTCGCAGGAGTATATCATTTAATTGCAATGTACTATAAAAAGGAGAGTGAAAGATAATGGAATATAATTTTAAAGAAATAGAAAAAAAGTGGCAAAAATACTGGGAAGATAATAATAGCTTTAAAGCTGTAACTGGCGATAAAACAAAGGATCCTTACTACATATTAGTTGAGTTTCCTTATCCATCAGGAGCAGGATTACACGTTGGACATGTAAGAAGTTACACGGCGCAAGATGCAATTGCAAGAATGAAGAGAATGCAAGGCAAAAACGTTTTATATCCAATGGGATGGGATGCTTTTGGAGCACCAGCAGAACAATATGCAATAAAAAATCATATTCATCCTAAAGAAGCTGTTAAGGAAAACATAAAAACTTTTAAAACGCAAATGAAAACACTTGGTTTTTCATTTGACTGGTCACGTGAGTTTTCTACAACTGATCCTGAATATTATAAATGGACACAGTGGCAATTCCTACAATTTTATAAACATAATATGGCTTATAAAGATACTATTCCTGTTAACTGGTGTCCTAATTGTAAGACTGTTTTATCAAATGAAGATGCAGCAGGCGGAGTATGTGAAAGATGTGGTTCAGCGGTAGTTCAAAAAGAAAAGAGTCAGTGGATGCTTAAGATGAGTAGTTATGCTGAAGACTTACTTAAAGGTCTTGATGATACTAACTTTGCTGAAAGAGTAAAACTAGGTCAAATAAACTGGATTGGTAAATCAACTGGTGTTGAAGTTGATATAGATATAGTAGGTGGTGGAAAGTTTTCTATTTTTACTACTTGTATAGAAACTATTTATGGTATTACTTTCTTTGTAATTGCACCAGATGGAAAATTAATAAAAGAATTAATGCCAAGAGTTGAAAATAAAGAAGAAGTAGAGGCTTATATTAAAGAAACTTCTATGAAATCTGATATGGATAGAACCGAATTAAATAAAGGAAAGAGTGGTTGTTTAGTTAAAGGTATTGAAGCTATAAACCCAGTTAATGGTAAAAAAGTTCCTGTATATTTAGGAGACTTTGTATTAGGAAATTATGGTACTGGTGCGGTTATGGCTGTTCCAACTCATGACCAAAGAGATTTTGAATATGCAAAAGAACATAACATAGAAATGATTCAAGTAATTGATGGACGTGATACAACTCTTTGTGCTTTTGAAAAAAATGATTACCTAGGCAAGGGTTGTAAACTTATAAATTCTTGTGAATTTGATGGTCTTACTGTCGAAGAAGCAAAACCTAAAATTACTGAGAAGTTAGTAAATATGGGAATTGCAAGAAAGGTAAACAACTATAAAATGAGAGACTGGATTTTCTCTAGACAAAGATTCTGGGGAGAACCAATTCCAATGATTAACTGTCCCAAATGTGGATGGGTTCCAATGGATGAAAAAGACTTACCATTATTACTTCCTGATATTGCAGAATATGAACCAACTGATGATGGAGAAAGTCCACTTGCTAAAATAACAGACTGGGTAAATTGTAAATGTCCTTGTTGTGGAGCTGATGCAAAACGTGAAACTGATACTATGCCTAACTGGGCAGGTTCTTCTTGGTATTTCCTAAGATTTATGGATCCACATAATGATAAGGCTTTTGCATCAATGGATGCTATGAAATACTGGAATAGAGTAGATTGGTATAATGGTGGTATGGAGCATACTGCAAGACACTTACTTTATGCTAGATTCTGGGTACAGTTCTTATATAACATAGGATTAGTACCACATAAGGAAATGATTTGGACACGTGTATCTCACGGAATGGTATTAGGTTCTAATGGTGAGAAAATGTCTAAGAGTAAGGGTAACGTAATTAATCCGGATGATATTGTAAGTGAATATGGAGCAGATACTTTAAGAGTATATGAAATGTTTATGGGAGATTATAGACAAGATGCACCTTGGAGTACTGAATCATTAAGAGGATGTAAGAGATTTATTGATAAAGTAATAAGATTATATGATAAGTTAAACGATAAAGAAGGCTTAACAAAAGACTTTGAAGTTATTCAAAATAAAACAATTAAAGCTGTTACAACAGACTTAGGAAGAATGGGTTATAACACTTATGTTTCATCTCTTATGATTTTAACAAATGAGTATGATGCCAAGGACTCTATAACTAAAGAAGACTTTAGATTATTACTTACTTTAATGAATCCGGTAGCGCCTCATATAACTGAAGAATTAAACGAAATGATGGGTTATAAACCATTATGTGAAAGCAAATGGCCTACTTGGGATGAAGATAAACTTACTCTTAAAACGTTTGATATAGCAGTTCAAGTTAATGGTAAATTAAGAGGAACTATTACAATTAACATAGATGATACTGTAGATGTTATAAAAGAAAAAGCATTAAGTAATGATAATGTTAAGAAACATACAGAAGGAAAAGAAATAGTAAAAGTTATAGTTATAAAAAATAAAATAGTTAACGTAGTTGTAAAAGGATAGCTTATGCTATTCTTTTTTACAAATAAGATATGCACATTTGTTGACTTTGATAAGACTTTTTGATAGTATATAAACCTGTTAAAAAGGAATGAAATTGTTATGAAAAAATATAGACTTATAAAAAATAATACACTAACAAATACTATAAAAAGTTCTAATTATAAACCAAGTAAATTTGTTAAAGGCGTTTTTATTATACCGATAGTAAATGTAGTGTTAGGCACAATTACGCTGTTTTGCAAAGATGTTGACGCGTTGCATGTTAATGAAGTTATTAGTGGTTTATATGCCTTTGCTCTTTCCACTATGACATATGTAAGTATCAAAAGCATAAAATCATATTTTAATCAGAAAAAGCTTTTTGAGTTAACTAATAATTTTATTGAAAATGGTATGTTTATATCTATGTGTTTTGTGGAAAATTTAGATATAATTGAAGATGATAATGTAAGCTTAATAAAGGTTTCTGAGAGTGATAATATTATTCAAACAAGTTATGATGATGGAGTAGCTTATCATTATTGTGATAATGAAAATAATATTTCAGATATAACTGACATAGTTAACAAAAGCATTCTTAGAAAGAAAAAAATAAATAACACTAGAAGAAATGGAAAACATTAATATGAAAAAATATAATAATAGAAAATTATCAGATAACTTTTACGAAGTATATATAGGAGATAAAAGAAGAGAGGCTAAAAATATATCAGCTTATACTTTATCTTGTGCTTTGTTTTCTCAAATTTTATTTGGTAATGAAAAGTCTTTTAAGTTTTCTTTTATAGTATCTAGTATATCTGGAATTATAACAGTAATAAGTAACACGATGTTTAACATTAATGAAGATGATTATAAAGAAAGCATAGAAAATCTTGATAACGTGACTAAAGAACTTATTCTTTTTGGATATGATTTAGATGATGATGCATTATATAATGGTATTCTTTATACAGATGGAGTAATTGAGTTTTCTGATAAATATGATAATAATTATTATGTTTATGAAAAGGAAGAAAACGGATATTATAAATATTACACTCTTGCAAATGGAGATTTAGATGCCTGCCTTAAAGATGAAATGAAGCATAATGATATAACGAAGGTAATAAGAAGAGGTCTAAATAAGAGTAAACAAAATAAGAAATAAGTCTTATTTTGTTTTATTTTTATGATAAAAATGTTATAATATGTAAAGAAGATTTAACCATAATAGGAATAGGTGATTAACTTGGATATAAATGGACAATATGTAAATTATTTAGATTACGGAAATAAAAAGAAGGACGCTATTGTATTGCTTCATGGATGGGGACAAAACATAGAAATGATGCAAATGCTTGGAGAGCCTTTTAAGAATGAATATAGAATTATAATAGTGGATTTTCCTGGCTTTGGGTTAAGTCCTGAACCAAAAAGGGTAATGGATG
Source organism: Clostridium sp. CAG:594 (assembly GCA_000434835.1). Taxonomy (GTDB): domain Bacteria; phylum Bacillota_I; class Bacilli_A; order RF39; family UBA660; genus Aphodocola. The sequence goes on along the minus strand of FR881465.1, from coordinate 14,382 downwards.
TTAATGATTACACCATTTTAATAGAAGAATTATTAAAAAAGTTAAAGGTTAAAAATCCAATATTAATAGGACATTCATTTGGTGGTAGAGTATCAGTTAAGTTTGCTTCTAGAAATGATGTTAAAAAAGTAATACTTCTTTCTCCGGCACTTAGAGGACACGACAAGAAAGGTCTTAAAACAAAGATTTTAAAATCATTAAAAAAAGTTCCGGTTATAAAAAACTTAGAAGGTTGGGCTAAAAATCATATAGGTTCAAGAGATTATAGGGCAGCAAGTCCTATTATGAAAGACGTTTTAGTTAAGACCGTTAATGAAGATTTATCAGAAGATGCTAAAAAAATAAAGGCTCCGGTAATTTTGATTTATGGAAATATGGATAGTGAAGTTCCAGAAGAAGATACAAAAGAATACGAAAGATTAATACCTGATTGTGGTCTTATCTTGTATGAGGGTTGTACGCATTATGCATACTTAGAAAGACTTAATCAAACAATAAACATAATAAATAATTTTATAAGGTAAGGATGTGTAAGAAATGTTTTATATAAGTTTAATACCATTTATAGTTTTGCTTATTTATGATTTTAAAAAATCACTTCATATGGCACAGCAAAATCTATATAATGATGATCATAGGTTTTTAAAATGGACAATTAAGGATATGAAAAGCTTTAAGACGCCTCTTAAGTGCTCACTAGTTGTAGTAATTACGTATTTATTACTTATATTACTTAAATTAGATTCAAGATTAATTACGGAAATTTACTTTTTTGTTGTATCTTTAATTATTCTAATTATTAAAATGAAAGAAAATAGAGGTTCTGATACAAAAATAGGACTTAAAGTTACGGCAAGAGTTAAAAGATTAATTATAACTAACGTAATAATACTTGCACTTATTACGTTTGGTCTATATTGTGTTAGAAACGTAAACTTAATTTACTTGACTTTATTTATTTATGAAATATTGTTAAATTTTGTTTTAATGATATCGATAATAATTAATAAACCAGTTGAAAAGTTAGTTTACTTATCATATAAAAATAAAGCTGTAAGTAAGCTTAAATCCATGAATAATTTAAAGGTTATAGGAATTACTGGAAGCTACGGAAAAACAAGTAGTAAAAATATACTAAGTGATATATTAAACGTTAAGTATAATGCACTTCCAAGTCCTAAGAACTTTAATACTCCATACGGACTTATTATAACGGTTAATAATTACTTAGATAAGTTTGATGATATATTAATTGCGGAAATGGGAGCTTATAAAGTAGGAGAAATAAAAGAGTTGTGTGACCTTGTAAAACCTAAGTATGGCATTTTAACTAAAATAGGTACGGCTCATATAGAAATATTTGGATCTCAAGAAAACATACAAAAAGGAAAATTTGAGCTTATTGAAAGTCTTCCTTCTGATGGGGTTGGCGTTTTAAATGCTGATGATGAACTTCAAGTTAATTATAAATTGAAAAATGATTGTAAAATTATTTGGATAGGTATTGATAATAAGGATGCTGATGTAAGAGCCTTAGATATTAAAACTTCTAATAAAGGTACAACATTTAACGTTGTCTTTAAAGGTGATAAGAAGAAATATTCGTTTACAACAAAACTATTAGGTTATAATAATATATATAACATTTTAGCTTCACTTGCACTTTCAAAGGAATTTGGTCTTTCAATAGAGCAAATGCAAAAAGCGGTTTTAAATGTTCGAAGCGTAGAGCACAGACTAGAGCTTAGAGAAGCTGGAAACATAACTTATATAGATGATTCTTATAACTCTAATCCGGTTGGTTCTCATATGGCATTAAACGTACTTGAAAGTATGCCAGGACTTAGAATAGTTATGACGCCAGGTATGGTTGAACTTGGTGATAAGTCTTATGAACTTAATAAAAAGTTTGGTACTTATATGAAGGGTTCGGCCGACGTAGTAATACTTGTTGGAGAAAAAATTACAAAGCCAATTAAAGAAGGTTTAAAAGAAGTTAAGTTTGATAGCAAAAACATATATGTTGTAAAAAGTACTAAAGAAGCATTTGCACTTGTTAAAAGCCTATCAAGTGGAAAAGAAACTTACTGCTTAATAGAAAATGATTTACCAGATATATATAATGAATAGGAGTTGATATTATGAAAATAAGAGTTGGAGTTTTATATGGTGGAAAAACAACAGAACATGAAGTTAGTATAATAACTGCTGTACAAGCAATGGAACATTTAAATAAGGATAAATACGACATAGTTCCTATGTATTTAACTAAGGAAAATGAAATGTATACAGGTGCACCTCTTAAGGAAATGGATGTATATAAGGAACCAGATTTATTAAGACGTTATTGTAAGAACGTTGTATGTTATAACAAGGATGGTGCATTAGCTCTTCAAAGTAAAAAAGGGTTATTTAAAAGGATAGTAGCTACCGTTGATATAGTAATTCCTTGCGTACATGGTTATAACATGGAGGATGGTAACGTACAAGGTATGCTTGAGACTTTTGGCGTTCCATATACTGGTAGTGATATATATGGTTGTACTATAGGACAAGATAAGGTTTTCCAAAAACAAATATTAGAAAGAGAAGGAGTTCCTGTTCCTAAATACACTTGGTTTTATGATAACGAGTACTTTGAAGATCAAGCAAAGATACTAGCTAATATTAAAAAGTTAGGATATCCAGTAATAGTAAAACCAGCAAGACAAGGTTCTAGTATTGGTATTGAAGTTGCTCATGATGAAGAAAAGGTAAAAGAAGCAATAGAAGATGCTATAAAATATGATGATAAAATATTAGTAGAAGAAATAATCCCAAATATGACAGAACTTAACTGTAGTGTACTAGGATCAAATTCATATGCTGAAGCATCAGTAATAGAACAAGTTATGGGACATGACGAAATATTATCATTTAAAGATAAGTATATCGGTAATGGGGCTAAAAAAGGCTCAGCTAAGAAAAGTGTTCCATCAAAAGGGATGGCATCAGCATCAAGAATTATTCCAGCTAATATACCTGAAAAACTAACTAAGGAAATAGAAGAAACTTCTAAGAAAGCATTTAAAGTATTAGGAGCAAGTGGAGTAGTTAGAATAGATTATCTATATGATAAAAAGTCTAAAAAATATTATGTTAACGAACTTAATACCATTCCAGGAAGTTTAGCATTCTATTTATGGACACCACTTAATAAAGAATACGATGAACTTTTAGATGACATGATAAATATAGCAGTTAAAAGATATAAGAAAAAGTTAAAGAAAACTACTATTTTTGAATCTAACATATTACAAGGATTTAATGGTACTAAGGGTACTAAAGGCTTTAAAGGTAAGTTAAGATAGAAAAAAACACCAATTGGTGTTTTTTTGTTTATTATTCATCATCTTTTTTAGATTCTACGTCTTTATAGTATTCTAAACCATTTTTAGTGGTTTCTATCTTTTTATCTATTACGTCTTTTTTTGAACAATTTTTGCATTCTTTTTTCTTGTTTTTGTTTTTCATAATATCAATCCTTTCTAATATTATTTTTAACAAACTTTAATATATTATTCATTTATTGTTGACGTTTAAATAGTTAATAAATATAATAAAATTAATGGGGAGTTTTGTTTATGAAAGAAAATATTAATGATATCATAAGAAATAAGATATCAGAAAAATTTTATTCTAAAAACAGTGAAGAATTTGATCAAAAAATAGATGAGTTTTTTTGTGAAGTTATGAATAATAAAAAAGATAACAAGATGGATATAAGTGTAATTTATTTAACATCTTTTATGATAAACTATTTAACTTATAGTAGATTTAAAGAAGATGATGAAGTTAAAATGAATATGTCAAGATTGCTTGACTTTTCTTCTTTAGATGACTTTATTAATAAATTAGATAAAGAAACTTTAAAAATGATGATAAAAGATGTTATTTATTTTAATAATTTTTGCTATTTTATTAAGAAAAAATACGTTTTAAAATCACTCGAAAAAGCAAAAAAAATAATTAAGTTAGCGCCTACTTATTTTATGGATGTTTTATCATATAATAAAAATTTTACTGTAAAAGATATAATAGGTGAATATAATAGATCATATAAAGATTGTTTTAATCATAATGTAGCTTTAGAAGATGCAATATGTTATGCGGTAGATAATATCTTAGATTTATATGATAATAATATAGATAATTATAAATCCATTATGATTGATATAATAAATACTTATTATATGTATAACAGATATCTGTTATTAAGTGATAGCAAAATGGATGAAAATGCAATAGATATTATGGACTTTTTAGAGTATGATACTCCAGGTTCAATTTTATATGCTTCATCTGATTCGGAATTTTTAGAATCTGTTATAAGAGATTATTTATCCTATGAACTTTTAGATGATAAAAATAAAAATGAAATAATAAATTATTTAAAATCATGCAAAAGAAAAGAAATAATTAATAATCCAAATGATAAAATAAGAGATATGTTAAAAAATAATTTTAAAAATATAAACATTCATGATGAAGAAGAAGTAAAAGATAATATAGATATTATTACAAAGTTAAAGGAAAGTTCTTATTTTGATTTTATAGTAAGTGTTTTATATACTGATAGTATGTATTTAAATTATTATGATTATTTTTCTTTTCCTAATGATCCTGACATAAAAACTAATTATGAATATATAAAAAACATGAAATCTATAGATGAGTTTAAGAAAAATTTACTAGAAAATGATATGGTTTTATTAGACGCAATAGATAAATCTACTGTTTTTTCTGATTTTACTTTATTGACTAAAAAAGAAGTTCTTTTAACGCTTGAAAATGATGATGTATTTGGCTCATTTATAACCGATAACTATATATTTGATAAATTATCTTCTGCTAGACGTTATGATTTAGAAGATGCTAAAATGATATATAGAGAAAAACTATTATCTATAAAAGATAAAAAATTAGCAGTAGCACATTCAACATCAGAATTATTAGCTGATTTACGTACTTTAAGGGATATTTGTATAGATAATTATAAAGAAATACTTTATGATTTAACTGAAATATATTATGAATATAATAAATATATGTTTGATAATGAAAATGATATTGATATAGAAGATAGACATATATTAAAATATATAGATAATGATTTAAATACTTTTTTAGTTCAAATAGAAGGAAATGAAAAAGTTTTAGAAAAACTTTCTAATTCTTTTTATAAATATATAAGTTTAGCTAATTTAGATAAAGATAAGATTAAACATTATTATGATAATTTATGTAAAAATGGAAAAGTAAAAGTATTTAATAAAAAAAAGCGAGGTTCAAATACCTAAAATATTTATATAAATAAAAAAATCTCTAATTAGAGATTTTTATTTTTAATATATATGGCGGAGTGAGAGGGATTTGAACCCTCGCGCCAGTTGCCCAGCCTACACCCTTAGCAGGGGCGCCTCTTCAGCCTCTTGAGTATCACTCCACTGACAAATTAATTTTACACTATATTAATTAATTGGTCAAGTGAAATTCGCTAATTCTTGTATCCAACTGAAGCTTTAAATAGATTTATATCAATTTTATTGTACAATATATCAAATGTTTTAGCTGATAACAAAAGCTTTGATAAAAGAGGAAGAATAAAACTTGCTATATAAACTAAAATGGCAATTATAGCAGGCATCATGATGTTTTTGTTATCACTAATTGCCTTATCAAATCCATTAGTAAATATAGTACCTATAACTAAAACGGCAAGAATTCCAAAAATAGGGGATAAATATCTATAAATTTCTCTTATCATAAGACTACCTAATGTTGTTACGTAAGCTATTACAATTATTAAACATTTTATTATAAAGCATAAAAGACTTTCTAATAAAACTCCGGTAACACCTATTACTTTTCTAAACTTTGATACTCTTGCATATTTAAGCCATTCTTTTAAATATTGCCATTTAGTTACCTTTTTATCTTCATAATTCTTTTCTTTTTCATTAGCACTATATTCTTCTTTATTTTTCTTTTGTGTGTATCTATTATATGTTTCATTAACTTTTTTCTTCAAATATTCGTCATAATCATATCTTTTAATAGGATCTAACAAGATTTCTTTAGCTTCATTTATTCTAGAAGATATATTAACAGCATTAGGATCCTTATTAATGTCAGGATGCCATTTTTTCATTTGTTTTTTATAAGCTTGTTTTATTTCATCTTCCGTAGCGTCATTTTTAACACCTAATAATTCATAAAAACTAAGATTAGTATCCATATTTTATCACCTAAATTAATTATATATTAAAAATTATGTATTGTAAAATAATGTTTGAATTGTTATAATGAAATTGTAAAGTAAAGGAGATTAACTTATGGATGTAAAAGAGGTAAACGTAAAGGAAAAAAAGAGTAAGAAAGGAATAGTTATATTAGTATCAATTATAATTTTAATACTAGCATTACTAATTAGTGGATACTTTTATTTAAGTTCACCAAAAAGAATAATAACTGGTTATACAAATAGTCTTTATAATTCATTTGAAAAAAATAGCGGTGTTAATTATGATTCTATAAGTATGAACTTAAAAGTTGTTCCAACTGTAAATAATGCTAATGATAAAAATTTAGAAACAATAATTAACAAAATAGAATTTGCGTTATCTGGAGCGATAGATTATAAAAATAAGACGTTAAAATATAATCTAGGACTAGATTACGATAAGGGTAGTTTATTAGATGTTGATATGCAGTATAAAAATGATTTATACGTTAAATTAAATAATTTATATGACAATCCAGTAAAAATAAAGGATAATGATTTTTCAGATGTATTTAAAAAGTCAGATACGAAAGATCTAAAAGTGGTTGTAAAAGGATATATTGATGCTTTTAATTCATCATTAAAAGATAAATATATAACTACAAAAAATAAAGATGGTTATAGAGTTGTTACAATTGATTTAACGGGTGATAACTATAAGATGATTTCTAAAGATATATCTAATAAATTACTTAACAATAAAGAGTTTATTAAGTCATATGCAAATATGAATGATGAAGAAGAATCCAAAGTAAAAAAAGATTTAAAAGATATAGACGATGGAGAATTTAATGGTATTAAAGTATCTTTATATACTAGAGGATTAACAAATGAAACTAAAAAAATATCTTTAGAAAGCGAAGATACAAAGGTAGAAGTAAAGTTATTGGATGATAACAATTATAAAGTTAAGATAACTAATGGTGATTTATCAATTGGATTAGACCTTAAATATACTGTAAGCTATAATACAAAGGTAGAAATAGAAGAATATAAAAATGCAGTAGATAGTGAAAAGCTTAGTGAAGATATCTTAAGTATATTAACTAAATTTACTAGTCAAGATAGTTATAAAAAGTTAAATAATGATATAAAAACTTTGACTGGTACTAGCATAGATGAATTATTATCAAGTTACATGACTAATAATGAAACAGATAATGACTAATAATGTAAAGTTACGTATAAAAAACGTAACTTTTTTCTTTATTTTGATTTTTTTCGCAAATGTAAAATGTTATAATATAATTAAGAAAGGTAGGCAAAAATATGAACGGAAAGAAAATATTTCAGTATGGCTGTGGAAAGATGAGCGTATACACCATGCGCTACGTAATGGAAAATGGTGGAGAAATTATAGGAGCTGTAGATGTAAATGAAAAAGTAATTGGTATGGATATAGGTGACATTACCAAAACTGGAAAGACAGGAGTTTTAGTAAGTGATGCTAAAGATGCAGAAAAATTACTAAACGAACTAAAACCAGATTGTGTTATTGTAACAACGATGAGCTTATTAAGTGACTTAGAAGATGCACTTTTAACTTGTGCTAAATGCGGATGCAATGCAGTTACTACTTGTGAAGAAGCGTTTTATCCAGAAAACTCTAATCCAACTTTAACTAAAAAAATAGATAAACTTGCTAAAGAAAATAATTGCACTATAACAGGTAGTGGATACCAAGATGCTTTTTGGGGTAATTTAATTACTTGTATTATGGGAGCAAGTCATAACGTAACAAAAATAAAAGGTAGTTCTTCATACAACGTAGAAGACTATGGAATAGCACTTGCTAAAGCACATGGTGCAGGTTTAACAAAAGAAGAATTTGAAAAAGAAATTGCATCTAGTGATAACATTTCAGATGAAGAAAGAAATAAAATAATAGAAAGTGGTAATTATGCTCCGTCATATATGTGGAACGTAAACGGTTGGCTTTGTGATAAGTTAGGGCTAACAGTTACGAGTCAAAGACAAAAATGCGTTCCAACGTTTAATAGTTATGATATAGAATCAGAAACTCTTGGCATAACCGTAAAGGAAGGCATGGCAACTGGTATGAGTGCTATTGTTACAACTGAAACTAAAGAAGGCATAACACTTGAAACAGAGTGCATAGGTAAAGTTTATAATAAAGATGAATTTGATAAAAACGAATGGACTATTTATGGTGATTGTGATACTACGCTAGTTATTAATAAACCGAATACGGTAGAACTTACGTGTGCTAGCATAGTAAATAGAATTCCTGATGTAATAAATGCACCAGCAGGTTTTGTTCCAACTTCACGTATGGGAGAATTAAAATATATAAAGAAGGAATCTTAGGATTTCTTTTTTTTAAAATATATAGTATTATTTTATTAGGAGGGTATGTTTTATGTTAATTGGAATTATTTTAATTTTATTAGGAGTGTATTTTATAGTAAAGATGTTATGCCCAGGTTTTGATATTGATATAAACTGGAATATTATATGGCCTGTTATTTTAATGGTTTTAGGAATAGAGGGCATAATAAGAACAAAAAAACTAGATTTGTTTAACGCTATTTTAACCTTAATTGGTGTTATATATTTGTTATCAGGACTTAAAATTATTGGAAATATAAACGGAAGACTTATTTTTGCTATTATATTAATTGGAGCGGGTATATCATTTATTTTATCATCACTAGGTAAAAAGAAGGTTAAAAAAATAAGTAAAGATAAAATGATTAATTATAATGGTATATTTGGTGGTGTAAAAGAAGTTGTTAAAACTAAAGACTTTAAAGGCGCTAATTGTTATTCTATATTTGGTGGTATAAAACTAGATTTAAAAAACACTTCATTAAAAGATGATACAGTAATAAATTGTTATGCAGTTTTTGGAGGAATAGATTTAACTGTACCAGATGATGTTAATATTATTATTCATTCTTCGTCTTTGTTTGGTGGTGTAAATAATAAAACATCAAATAAAAATAGTGACAATAAAAAAACAATATATATAAACGTAACAGTCATATTCGGTGGTGTAGACGTAAAAGAGTAGCTTATTTTTAAGCTATTTTTTTAAATTTTTATTGATTTACAAAAATTTACATTG
>FR881465.1:0-4919 GCA_000434835.1 Clostridium sp. CAG:594 | reverse complement strand
CGGGGGGGGGGTATATGATATTATTAACACAGAAAAGGAGTTGTTTTATATGCAAGGAAGAAACGAGCAATACTTAAGAAATTTGGATAAAAAATTACAAAAGTTTTTAGAAGATTATAAGAAGGATAATAACCTTGAATTAGAAAGTATAATTGATGAGTTATTTAATGTATCAAGCAAATTAGAAAAATTTCATAATGATAATAGTTATTATGTTGGAATGGATAAAGAGGCTGATGAATTGGAAAAAATTTATATTGCACTTCAGAATTTATTAAAAAAGCTAAGCAAATATTACAAGTTATTTCCTGAAGTAGAAGAATTGTATGATTATATGGATAAGGCAGTAATTATGGATTTTCAACACGAAGCTCCAATGATTACTAAGAAAGAGAAATACATGGAAGAAGAAAAAGAATATACTGATAACTTTGATTATAATATGGATTATAGCAAATATGATCCCGAAAAAGATGATTTTAGATACAGTGGGTATGAACCGGAAAAAAATACCAACCACAAAAAAATTATTTCTTATAGTGTTGACTGTAATTTTGCTTTTGTTAAAGATTATATTAATTCTATAAAAAGTAAATTAAATGATTCTTCATATAAATTTGATGATAAGGCTTTTTGTGAATTTTTATCTAAAGTATTAAATACAAGTCCAAAGAAAATAAAAAAATTATTTGCAAATGATTTGGATTATATTAAAAATATAACTTTTGATGATGAATTTGAAGATGAATTTGAAATGGATGAGATAAATACTAAAAAAATAGAAAATAGATATAATGCAAATGTTAATTGCTTTAATAAAAATGGAAAGTATATTGAAGATTATGACACTAAAAAATATGATTTCAAGATAGATGAGAGGTCTTATTATGATTCTTTAACAGATGAAATTAGTGAATTGTATCATAGTGGTGATGAAGAATTTTGGGGATTTACAGAAGCACATTCATTAGCAAAAGCATATGGTTTATATAACGATGATGTTTTTGAAAATGTTTCTATGTTTAATCCATTAAATAAATACGTTTTTGAAGGCAAAAATTATTATTATGCTATTTTTAGTAATCCGAATCCAGACAAAAATTGGAATGAAAAACTAGATAACATTATGAAACTTAGAAAATATTATGATGAAAACCAAGATAAACAAGAATTAGCAGTTGAAGCGTATTTAATGCATAAAGAAAAGGGTACATTAAAAGTAGATGTAAATTCTAAAAGGTTACTAGAAATGCTTATTGAAATAAATGAATATTTGAATAAAGGATTATTTGAAGGGGAATTTAATACATTAGAAGATATTCCACAAAGTTTTATTGATCATTTAAATGAAAAGTATGGTTCTAGCGATATAGGTAGTATGCCTAGTGGTAATTTCGTTGACGCAGAAGAAAATGTAAAATCAAATAATAGAAGTATGTAGTATAAGGTGACTTTATGTCATCTTTTTTTGTTTTATCTGCATAGCCAGGTTTATATGTACTTTCATATTATACAGTGGTGATTATATATGTTTTCTTTTATTAAAGACCAGATAAAGACAATAAAAGCAAAAGATCCTGCTATTAAAAGTACGTTAGAAGTATTTTTATATCCGTCATTTAAAGCACAATTTTATCATAAGATATCAAACTTTTTTTACAGACATAAACTATACTTTTTAGCTAGGTTAATATCAGAGTTTGCAAAAAGAAGAACGGGTATAGAAATTCATCCTGGTGCAACTATTAATAAGGGCTTATTTATTGATCATGGCTTTGGTGTTGTAATAGGTGAAACAGCTATTATTCATGATGATGTAACAATATTTCATGGTGTAACTTTAGGAGGAACGGGAAAAGAAAGAACTAAAAAAAGACACCCAACTATTTTATCTGGCGTTTTAATAGGAAGTGGAGCTAAGGTGCTTGGTAATATTACAATTGGTAAAAATGCTAAGATAGGTGCAAACGCGGTTGTTCTAAAAGATGTCGCTAATTGTACAACGGTTGTAGGAATTCCAGGATGCGTAGTTGAAAAAAATGTAAATAAATGATTTATATTGTAATATAATGCTTGCATTTCTTTTTAGATTAGATATAATTAAAGTGACGTTTTTGCAAGAAAGTTATATATTTTATACCTACTGGATAGAAATATCTGGCTTTTTTGCTGTGGAAAGGAAGTGATAATATGGCTTTATCAAAAGATGAGTTAAAGCTAGAAGAAAACTACCTTGAAAATACATCGAAGGAAATATCTAATCAAATAGATGTTTTAGGAAAAGAAATTCACGTTAAAAAAGAAAAGTTAACTGAATTTAGAAAGGTTTTATGGGAAGATAAGGGAAGTATTGATGCATCTGAAATGCAAACTGGTCTTATGTCATCGGAATTTGAAGCAAGTTTTATGCTTATGAAGATGGATTACTATAGAAAACTCTTAAAAATAGAGTATTCTCCTTACTTTGGAAGAGTTGATTTTACGGAAAATGGGTGTGATTTAAGAAAAGTCTATATTGGACTTACTAATGTAGAAAAAGACTTAGATTACATAGTTTATGACTGGCGTAGTCCAATTGCTTCACTATTTTATGATTATGGAATAGGAAAGGCGAAGTACGAAGCACCAGAAGGAGAAATTAATGGTGATATATCACTTAGAAGACAATACAAAATAGAAAATAATAAATTAGTTAGGGTATTTGATAATGACCTAAACGTAGTAGATGAGTGCTTACAAGAAGTACTTTCAGAAAAATCATCTAATAAGATGAAAAACATAGTAAACACAATTCAAGAAGAACAAAATGAGATAATAAGAAATACCAAAAATAAACATTTAATAGTGCAGGGGATAGCAGGTTCAGGAAAAACGTCAGTTGCACTTCACAGAATAGCTTTTTTACTTTATAAAATAAAGAATTTAAGGTCATCTAACGTTTTAATATTTTCACCAAATAACGTATTTTCTGAATATATCTCTGATGTACTTCCAGAACTAGGTGAAGAAAATACTGGTGAAACAACGTTTCATGATTTTGCAATTAAATACATAAAAGAATTTAAAAGTGTAGAGACATTTACCGACTTTATTGAAAAATATTATACTAAAAACGAACCTAATGAAGAGTTTGTAAAATTTAAATTATCAAATAAAATGATTCCTATAATAGAAGGATACGTAAAAGAAATAGAAGATAAAATAATGATAACAAATGATATAGAAACTAAGTTTCAAAAAATAGAAAAAGATTATTTAAATTATCTTTTAAAAGAAAGATATAATAAGATGCCACTTTTTTCTAGAATAGAATTAATGGCAGAACACTTATGTGATAAGTTAGGATTAAGTGTTGGTAAAATGAAAAGAACTTTTATAAAAAACATTAAAGAAAATATTAACATAAAACCAGATTATAGAAAATTATATACTGAACTTTATATAAGCAAATCATTTGTAAGTGTTTATAAAAGTGAAGAAAACATAAAACTTAACATTAAGAAAATAAATTATGATGATGCCTTATGCTTTATTTACTTAAAAGGATTACTTAATGGTTTTCCGTATAGTAATTTAATAAAACAAATAGTAATAGATGAAGCTCAAGATTATAATGAAATGCAGTATGTAATATTAAGTAAAATATTTAAAAGAGCGTCATTTACGATATTAGGAGATGTTAATCAGACAATTAATCCTTATCAAAAGTATGAAACTTTAGAAGTTTTAACAAATATATTAAATGATAATAGTAAGTATGTAGAGCTTAATAAAACGTATCGTTCATCTAAGGAGATAATAGAGTATACAAATAAAATATTAGGTTTAAAACACATTAGTGCAATAAGACGAGAAAGTAATATCCCAGTTAAATTTAGAGATGATATAAAATATTTAATAAATGATATTAATAATTTAAAGGATAAGTATAAGTCTCTTGCTATTATAACTAAGGATAAGGAAGATGCTATAATGCTTTATGATTTTCTAAAACAACAAATAAATGAAATTAGTTTAATGGAAGATAAGGATAAGAAATTTAATAAAAACTTAGTTATAGTACCTAGTTATTTAGCAAAAGGATTAGAATTTGATTCAGTAATTTCATATACTTCCAAAGATAATATGTATACTAAAAAAGAAAAATATTTATACTATGTTGTTGCAACTAGATGTCAACATGAACTTATTATTTATAACGCACCTAAAAGCCTTTTATAGGCTTTTTATTTATGATATAATTTAGTTATGATAAGGAGTTGGTTTTATGTATGGATTAATTGGTATATTATCACTTGGATTGTTTTTAGTTTTTTATTTTACAAATAAAAATAATGATACAACTAATAATAGCAATATTAATTTTTATAATCAAAATGGTAGTATAAAAAAAGAAAAAGAAAAAACTTGCGGATTTCAATTGATGCTTAGCATAGGTGTATTTTTAATTATTTTGGCATCAATAATATTTGCAACTTCAACTTGGAAGTTGTATTCTAACTTTATTAAAGTCTTGATTTTAGGTGGGGAAACACTTTTGTTTTTTGTACTTGGAATTTTATTAAAGTATGTTTTTAAAGTTAAAAAAACAGGAAATGCTTTAACGTTAATAAGTACTATTTTACTTCCGACAACATTTTTATGTGCAGGATACTTTAACTTGTTTGGAAATTTATTTTCACTAACTGGTAAATATAGTACCTTATTTTTAAGTGTTACATTTTTAATGGAAGCTTTAGTTACATTAATTAGAAAAAATATTATAAAAAGTAATAAATATTTGTTTTCTCTTATATGTTTTTTTGCAGGAATATTTTTGCTCATTTATGGGATAATTAAAAATGTTTGTTTAACGTTTGTAATTACATCATTTATTTTAATGTTAATAAATATATTTAAAAATAAGATATTTAATAATT
>FR881464.1 GCA_000434835.1 Clostridium sp. CAG:594 | reverse complement strand
TATAATGTTACTGATGGAGAAGTATTATTAGATAATTTTAATTATTTGAAAAATAATAGTTTTCCTGATAATACAAGAGCATTAATAGAAAAGCCAAATTTTTTACCAGATTTGACTGGATTTGAAAATTTAAAACTGCTTGCCTCTATTCAAAATAAAATAGATGATAAGAAAATTAAAGATACATTAAGTAAAGTTAATTTATCAGAAGAATCAGATAAAAAATATGCAAAGTACTCATTAGGGACGAAACAAAAACTTGGTATTGCACAAGTTTTAATGGAAGATCCAAATATAATAATTCTAGATGAACCATTTAATGGAGTTGAAAATGAAACAGCAGATAATATAAGAAAAATATTAAGAGAAGAACGTGATAAAGGAAAAATCATAATTTTGGCTTCACATATCAAAGAAGATATTTATGGATTAGCAGATGTTGTTTATGAAGTTGATGCTGGTAAAATAACTAAAAAAAACAATTTATAAAAAAGAAACTACATATTATAAAATGTAGTTTTTTAGGTTTTTAACAAGATGAATAAAGCCTAGGACTTTAAAAGTTTCCTAGACACATCTTGATAAATGATACGCACTATTTTATTGTATATTGTAATAATTTTTTTAAATTTGACAAGATTATTTATAATTTCCTATAATAACATTTTTGAATTAACATTAATCAACATCATCTATTTTAAAATACTTATTAATGAATCTTTTAATTTAAGAACTATTCAATTTTTTCATATTTTTTCTCTTGAGTTTTGTATAATATCATTTTTTATTATCTATATTTGTCGAATATTGTAAATTTAAAAAAAATTTTATAAACCTTCTAGAACAATATAGTTGTTCGCGATAAACTGAAGCTATATGTTAGGAGATATAAATTATGAGTAAAAAATGATTTTATAAGTGAACGCAAAAAGTTAATAGGTAAGAAAGTTAGGATTACACTAAAAAATGGTGTTAACTTATATGGTATCTTATGTGATTATATTCCAGTAGGAAAATTTGAAAATAGTGAAGAGGAAATTTATATAAATTCTAAAGGTAATATAATGGGATTATTAAAACATAAAATTAATACGATGGAAGAAAATGTATAAAAAAACGACTTTAAAAAGTCGATTTGCTTTCAAATGGCAGGGGATGAGAGAATCGAACTCCCAACAGTGGTTTTGGAGACCATTATTATACCATTTAACTAATCCCCTAAATGGAAACAAATAAATTATAACATAAAATTGTATTGTTTTACAATATGTAATTAAAATTTTTGGTATTTATGAATATATTTAACTGGTGATGATAGTGAAAGTTAAATTAGACATACCGTATCCAAAGGTACGTGTAGAAGAAAAGAATCCTTATTATGCGGATTTATTAAGCGAAGATTATGCTGGAATAAAAGGAGAACTTACTGCAATTACTCAATATTCTTATCAATATATGGAGAAGTTTTCTAGTAACATTGAGTTCTCTAAAATAATGGAAGAGATAGCAAAAGCTGAAATGATACACCTTGAATTATTAGGTAAAACTATAAAACTTCTAGGAAAAAATCCTATATATTCAACTTGTGAAGCATCTAGGGGAGACTGCATCATGTGGAATAGTAATTTTGTTAATTATTCTACTGATTTAAAAGATATGTTAAAGATAGATATATCGTCCGAAGAGGCTGCGATTAAAACATATACTCTTCATAAAAAATTAATTGATGATAAATACATTAAAGAAATGTTAGATAGAATAATTATGGATGAAAAAAGACATTTAG
Source organism: Clostridium sp. CAG:594 (assembly GCA_000434835.1). Taxonomy (GTDB): domain Bacteria; phylum Bacillota_I; class Bacilli_A; order RF39; family UBA660; genus Aphodocola. The sequence goes on along the minus strand of FR881464.1, from coordinate 4,013 downwards.
AAATATTTAATTATTTGCATGAAGGGCTTTGTAAAAGTAATGTGTAAAGTTTATAAAAACATAGTTAATTTAATATTATAATTCAAATTATTTTGATAGAATTATAATAGGTGATGGTATGACAAATTTTATAATTAACTTTGGGAAAACTGAACTTTTAATTTTACTTGCTATGTTACCATCCATAGTAATAGGATTTATCATATATAAAAAAGACATAATAGAAAAAGAACCAATAAAATTATTATTAAAACTATTTTTATTTGGTGTTTTATCTACTGGAGTAGCTTTATTTTTAGAGATATATGCGGAAAAAATATTTCCTTTTTCTTTACAAAGCAACATAATTGGTATTCTTTTTAGATCCTTTATAATTATTTCTTTTTGTGAGGAATTAGTTAAATGGTTATTTACTTATGTAATATGCTGGAAGGATAAAAATTTTAATTATGTCTATGATGCAATCGTTTACTGCGTTTTTATATCACTAGGTTTTGCAAGTATAGAAAACTTAATTGCTATTTTATCTAATTCTGGTGGTTTTGCTCTTGCACTTCAAAGAGGGTTAATTACGGTTCCTGCTCATGCATTTTTTGGAATAATATCAGGTTATTATTTAGGGCTTGCTAAAAAATATGAAGCAAGAAGGTGGAATAAGAGAAAAAGAAAATACATTATTTTAAGTCTTTTAATCCCTATAATAGTGCATGGAATGTTTGATAGTTTATTATTCTTATCAAGTACGGCTTCTCTTTTATTTGCTACCGCACTAATAGTTTATTTATATTTATCTAGTGCTTTAAAGGTTGTAAAAACATCTAGCGAAGCTAAAAAAATAACAAGAAGGTAATATTTACCTTCTTGTTTCATAATATTCTTCTAAAGTTAGATTGTTTTTCTTTAAGTATTTTGCAAGTTCTTGACCAACATATCTTAAGTGCCATGGCTCATAATTATAACCCGTTATTTCTTCCTTATCCTTTGGATATCTTATTATAAAACCATAAAGATATGCTATGTTTTCTAAGTAAAAATACTCATCACTTTCGTAATTAGTCTTAAGTGAATTTTTATTATTTGTTATTATAAAATCAAATGCAAGACCAGTGTTATGTTCGGAAGTTCCAGGCTTTGCAACGTATTTTTTAGCGTAATTTAAGCCTTTTTCTTTTACATAAGAATTATATATGTTACTTGAGTCATTAAACGTTCTAAAACCGTTTCTTATATTAATATAATAACCACGCTCTAATAAATTATTTTTAAGTTTAAGGTAGTTTAAGTAAGTTTCTTCTTCAAGCTTAATGCCTTTAATTGCGTTATCGTAAACATCAACTATTGTGTATTCTTTAATTATATCCTGACTTACAGCGTTAGCTTTGTTAATTATTATTTCATATTTATTATTACTTAAGTTATTAACATAAATTAATTTATTACTTGAAGAATTCATTTTTTCATCAAGTCTAAGATTATTTTCTTTTTCTATTGCTGAGGCCTTTAACTTGTATATTTCAGCAGTTTGTTTTGTGTTTATAACATAAACTGTAGTTAATAAGAAAATGGATAATAAAAGACTATTTCTAATTATTTTTTTATATACTTTGGGCTTTTTTCTCATTGCTTCATTAATAGCGGCTTTTTCAGCATCACTTTCAAATAAAAACTCGGTCTTTGATTCATTTAAATCATAGAACTTTATATTACTCTTTTTCATCAGAACTACCTTTCTATCATTATGCATTATATCATAAGAACATAAAAAAAGAAAACACTTTCAAAGTGCTTCTACTCCTCATCAGAATCCTCATTATCAGACTTAGATATTTTTTCATGCTCCCAGGTTACACTTACAATTCCAGGATTAGTACTTATTTCATTTATTACCATTTCAACTTTGCTTGGTGTAGATGTTATCATAATGGCTTTAAGTTTTATTTCATCTTCTGTTATTTCACTACGTTCTAAGCTATTTAATACTAAGTCATTATTATCTATTATTTTAGCAAAATTAGTTCTAACTCGTTCTTCCTTAGCCTTTTTACAATTAATTCTAATCGTGTATTTTTCTTTTTCTGTCGCTTTTAATTTGTTCATTATAAATAGTGAAACTAATCTTAAAATAACGTTTGACAAAAGAACGAATGCCGTTCCTATAGTAGCTTCTACAACAAGTCCTGCGGCACATAAAGTACCAATTGCTGCAACACACCATAAAGTAGCGGCGGTATTAAGTCCCTTTATTTTACTTCCATCTCTAAGTATTACACCAGCACCTAAAAAACCAATACCAGAAACTACTTGTGCTGCAATTCTAGTCGTATCAGAATTTACTATATTAGCACCAAATGATAGGTAAACGAATAAAAATGAACCAATGCAGACTAATACGTTAGTTCTAAGACCTACCATACGGTGTCTTAATTGTCTTTCTAGCCCTATTAAAATACTTAGTGCAAAGCATATTGTAATTCTAATTAAAAAAGTTGCTAAATCCATAAAAATCATTCCTTTCTTTGTGGAAACTAATTATAACATATGTTATAATTTATGTACAGGATGTGAATATATTAATATGAAAAAAGATTTATTAAAAATAAGTAAAAAGAAAATAGAAGATAAAATAAATGAAATTTTAGATAAAGAAATAGAAAAATATAGTGATAATGAATTTATTAAAGAATCTATAATTGAACTTAAAAGATTATCTAGTGGTGGTAAAAGAGTAAGAGGATACTTAGTTAAATTAGGTGCAATGTTATTTGGAAAAGATGATGACAGCTATATAGATTTAGCAGCAGCTCTAGAAATATTTCAAACGGCAATCCTTATACATGATGACATAATTGATGAGGCTGATAAAAGAAGGGGACTTGAAACTATTAATGCCAAATATAAAGGTCACATTGGAGTTTCAAAGGCTATATGTATTGGAGATTTAGGATTTTTTATTTCTTATAGAATAATTAATAATTCAAATATTAGTAAAGAACTAAAAGATGAGATAACAAAGATTTATTCTAAAACACTTCATAATACGGTAAATGGAGAGATAATAGACGTTGAATTACCTTTAAAGGACATTAATTATCATAAAAATATGAATGATAGTATTATATATGATATATATCTTAATAAAACAGCTTGGTACACGATAATAGGACCAATACTTATAGGGGCAGCGTCAGCTTCTGCTAGCACAGAAGATAAGGAAAAGCTTACTGTAATGGGCTCTTATCTTGGAATAGCATTTCAAATAAAGGATGATTTGTTAGGATTATATTCTACAAGTAGTAGCATGGGTAAAACTTTAAATGATGTAAAAGAAGGAAAACAAACTATTATTTATAAATATGCAATAGATCATGCAAATTGTGATGAGTTGAAAATTATAGATAAGTATTATGGAAATCCTAATATAAGTTTTAATGAAACAAAAATGATAGCAGACTTGTTTGAAAAGTTGGGAGCAAAAAGAAATGCTGAAAAATTAGAATTAGAATACACTAATAAAGGTATTCAAATAATAAATAGTATGGATGTTCAAAATAAAGATTTATTTATGGATTTTGCAAACTATCTGCTTAAAAGAGATAAGTAACAAGAAAAGCTACGGCATAAGTTTATGCCGTAGTTTTTTTAAAATTATTTTCTAATTTATAGGTAGTAAGCATTAAACTTAAATCACTTACATATTCTAAAAAGAATTTATTGTTTCTTTTTGATACTATTATACCTATCGTATTTTTATGATTTTTTTCTTTTAATGTTTTATCTATTATTTTAATATAATTTAGAGTTTGACCTATATCTCTTGCATTTACACTTTTAAGCTTTAATTCACAAACTATAAATCTGTTTAGCTTGTAATTAAATAGTAGTAAGTCTACATAATAATTTTTATTATCATAAGATAGTTTGTATTTGCTTCCTACAAAAGTAAAGCCAGTACCTAATTCTAAAAAGAAATGTTCTAGTTCTTTTAATATGTATTTTTTTAAAACCTTTTCACT
>FR881463.1:320-2472 GCA_000434835.1 Clostridium sp. CAG:594 | reverse complement strand
AACAGTTTTGTTGCTGCCTTATTATCTTATAGTTGGGATAGGTAAAGTATTTTCTGGGAATAAAGGCTCTAAGCCTAAGGATAAGAAAGTTATTCCAGAAATAAAACCGGGTGAACAAGTAAAGGTTGTTAAAGATGTTAAATCTGCTTATGAAAAACCAGTTAAAGAGCCTAAAGAAACTGACCCTAACGTCTTAAAACAAAAAAAGTTCGAAAATAATATTAAAAAACAAAAAGAATTCGAAAAATTAGTTGCAAAGGCAAGAAAAGAAGAGGAACGAAGAGTAAAAGAACAAGAGAAAATACGTGCTGAAGCTGAAAGAAAAGCTAAGGAAAAGATAGATAAAGAGCTTGCTAGAAGAAAAAAAGAAGAAGAAATGGAAGCTTTAAGACTTAAACGAGAAGAAGAATTGAAAGCTAAAGGTGAACCCGTAACATTTAGTGAAAAATTAAAACACTTCTGGGCGAAAATTACGAAAGATCCAAATGAGGAATTGAAACTAGAAGCTCAAAAAACGGTTTTAGAAGAACAATTTAAAGGAAAAAATGGTGAAACAACACGTTTTGCAAAACCGTTATTATTCGATTATACTGCGAGAAATTCTAAAGGTGAACTTGAAAAAGGTCAAATAGAAGCCCTATCTAGGGTGGATGTTAATTCATTTTTACAAGCTGAAGGATATGAAGTGTACGAGATAACAGCTGCTAAGGCAAACCTTAACATCTTAAGTTATAAGATGAAACGAAACAGACTTATATTTTATTTATCACAATTATCAGCTTATTTAAAATCTGGTATTGCTCTTGCAGATGCAGTTAAAATACTTGATAATCAAGCTAAAAATACGAATGAGAAAAAAGCATGGAGAGCGGTATACTATGACCTTTCTATGGGTGATGAATTATCAGTTGCAATGGATAAAAGAAAAGACACTTTCCCAAGACTTTTAATTAATATGATTAAAACAGCAGAAATGACTGGTAACTTACCTGAAACATTAGATGATATGGTTGAATATTACACAGAATCAGAATCTACAAAAAGGCAAATGAAATCTGCCATGATGTATCCGGTTATAGTATCCATTTTTGCAGCGGTTGTTATTACATTTATTTTAATGTGGGTTGTACCACAATTTGTTGATATATATGCTGATTTAGGCAGTGATATACCAACTATTACAAAAGTGGTAATTGCAATAAGTGACTTTTTAAAAAATTATTTACTAGTTATATTAATAGTTATAATACTCGTTATTGTTGTATATCTTGTATTATTTAAAAATGTTAAATCATTTAGAATGACTATGCAAGAGCTTGCTATGCACCTTCCTGTATTTGGAAATATTATAATATATAATGAAGTAACAATATTTGCTAAAACATTTGCAAATCTTATAAATCATAACGTATTTATAACTGATTCTATGGATGTTTTAAGTAAGATAACAGATAATGAAATATATAAAAGATTAATATTTGATACTGCTAGAAACTTAACTAAGGGTGAGGCAATATCAAAGGCATTTAAAGATCACTGGGCATTTCCAAACATTGCATATCAGATGCTTATTACTGGTGAAAAAACAGGTAGATTAGGGCCAATGATGGAGAGAGTATCAAACTATTATCAAGAACAACATAGAGCAATTATAAACCAAATGAAATCTTTAATAGAACCAATCATGATTGTTACATTAGCAGTTATAGTAGGTGGTATATTACTTGCAGTTATAATTCCTATGTATGGTATGTATGATGCTTTATAGGAGGTAACTTATGAGTTTAGGTGTTTTAAATGGTATAATGATATTTATAATAGGACTTGTTTTTGGATCTTTTTATAACGTTGTAGGATATAGATTACCCAATAATATGTCTATAGTATTTCCTGCATCTCATTGTACTAATTGTAATCATAAATTAAAATTTTATGAGCTTATACCTGTTATATCTTATATATTTTTAGGGGGAAAATGTAAGAAATGTAAAGAAAGGATATCTATTTTCTATCCTTTCTTTGAATTATTAACTGGCATCTTGTTTTTGCTTTCTTATATTTCTTTTGGAATTAATTTAAAATTCATAATAGCAATTACATTTATATCAATTTTAATAATAATAAGCATAAGTGATATTAAATATTATATTAT
>FR881463.1:0-314 GCA_000434835.1 Clostridium sp. CAG:594 | reverse complement strand
TTAAATATTATATTATTCCGGATGAAGTGTTAATTGTAGGAAGTATAATGTTAATAATCGAATTTATAATAAATACAATTATTAATAAACTTACGTTATACGACGGAATAATAAGTCCACTATTAAATGGTCTTGGAGCTTTTGCTCTTCTTTATCTATTTAAATGCTTAGGAGATCTTATGTTTAAAAAAGAAAGCTTAGGTGGTGGTGATATAAAACTATTATTTTTAATAGGAATGGTATTAGGTTTTGACATGTCGATAGTAACTATTTTTATAGCATCTTTTATAGCACTTCCGTTATCCGTAATATTT
>FR881462.1:29373-33041 GCA_000434835.1 Clostridium sp. CAG:594 | reverse complement strand
AAAATGAAAGGTTATAATCCCATACCTATATCAGTTGATAATTTTTATACTGACATGAAAGATAGAGTGTTAGATGAAAATGGTAAACCTGAAATAGAAAGAATAGAAGCTTTTGATACAAATCAGTTTAATAAAAAAATATCTGAATTATTAAATGGAAAAGAAGTTATCTTGCCAAGGTATAATTTTATTGAAGGAAAACAAGAATTTGATGAAAAAAACAAGATAAAATTAGAAGATAAGAGTATTTTAATAGTAGAAGGAATACATGCTTTTAACGAAAAACTAACCGAGATAATTCCAAGTAAAAATAAATTTAAGGTATTTATTTGCCCATTAACTCCGTTAAACATTGATAATCATAACTTGTTTAAATCAACGGATAACAGGCTTTTAAGAAGAATTGTAAGAGATAATAGAACGAGGGGAGCATCAGCATCAGATACCTTAAAGATGTGGAAAAAGGTAAGGGAAATAGAAGAAGAAATGATATTTCCTTACATGAAAGAAGCAGATGAAATATTAAATACTTCTTTAGTTTACGAATTAGGGGTTTTAAAAACTTATGCTGAACCTTTATTATTTTCTGTATCAGAAGATGATCCAAACTATGATGAAGCTCTTAGATTAATTAACTTATTTAGAGTCATACTTGGAATACCTAGTGAAGAAGTTCCACACGACTCTATAATTAGAGAGTTTATTGACGGAAGTTGTTTTAAAGATTTATAAATGGTACAATATATAAGTAGGACGGTGATGATATGGCTATTAAAGTAGCAATTAATGGATTTGGAAGAATAGGAAGATTAGTATTTAGATTAATGGAAGAAGATCCTTCATTTGATGTAGTTGCAATAAATGATTTAACTAATGCAGATGAGCTTGCTTATTTACTTAAATATGATACTTCTCATAGAAGATATAAAACAGGTGAAATTACAAGTGATGATGAAAATATAATTATAGGTGACAGAAAGGTAAGAATTTATGCTGAAAAAGATCCTGTAAACTTACCTTGGGGTGCACTAGACATTGATTTGGTGTTTGAATGCACCGGCTTTTTCACAAGTAAAGAAAAGGCAGAGGCACATATAACAGCAGGAGCTAAAAAAGTCATTATATCTGCTCCAGCTAAGGGAGATTTAAAAACAATAGTTTATAACGTTAATCATGAAACTTTAAATGGAGATGAAAAGGTAATTAGTGCAGCAAGTTGTACAACTAATTGTCTTGCTCCTGTTATGAAGTTATTATGCGATAATTATGGAGTAGAAAAAGGCTTTATGACTACGGTTCATGCGTATACTAATGACCAAGCGACTTTAGATGTTGCACATAAAAAAGGTTATATGGCAAGACGTGGTAGAGCAGCCGCTGCGAATATTGTTCCGGCATCAACTGGTGCAGCAAGTGCAATTGGTAAGGTAATCCCTGAACTTAACGGAAGATTAGATGGTACAGCTATGCGTGTTCCCGTAACTACTGGTTCTGTTGTTGACTTAAGCTTAGAATTATCTAAAAATGTAACTAAAGAAGAATTAAATGAGTTATTTAAAAATAATCAAAACGAAACCTTAGGTTTTACTATGGATCCAATTGTTTCAAGTGACACTATTGGTATGCATTACGGAAGTTTAGTTGATGGACTTTTAACTAATATAGTTGAAGTAGATGGTAAACAGTTAGTTAAAGTAGTAGCATGGTATGATAATGAAATGAGTTATTCAGCACAAATGGTTAGAACTGCAAAATACTTTGCAAATAAATAACGCTAGAAAAAACTAGTGTTTTTTTCTTTTTTTCATGTTATAATCAATATGTATAATAAAAGGTGGTGTGGAAATGGATAATGATGCTTTGTATGAAACAGACGATAATAAAAAGAAGTTTCAATTAACTCGTGGTATGCTTATTTTAGCAGCAGTTATATTGGTTGTAATTATAATTGTTATTATAATTATAGTTCATAGTGTTAAAAGTAAAGAACCAGAATACACTACAAGTGATTTTAAACATTTAGAAAATAGAATGGAAGAAGAAGCTCCTACATATATTTCTCAAAATAATATAGAGTTAACGAGTGAAGAGATTAAAATAGATTTAAAGGACTTGTTATTAGAAAATGGAGGATCCATCGATTCTAGTAAAGTAAAAGCTACAAAGGTATGTAAAGGATACGTAATTGCAACTAAAGTGGATAGTGAAGTTTATAAACCATATATTAGTTGTGGTAACTATTACACAACTGAAGGTTACGTAAATAGTGATACTACTACAAAAAAAAAGACAACTAGTCAAAAAGACACAGAAAAACCTGTAATAACATTAAAAGGTAATAGTGAGATAACTTTAAATCAGGGAGATAAGTATAATGATGAAGGGGCTAGTGCAACTGATAATGTAGATGGTGATATTACATCAAAAATAAAGGTATCAGGAAAAGTTGATATTACAAAATCTGGTACGTATACCATAACGTATACTGTAACTGATAAGGCTGGTAATAGAACTGAGGTAACAAGGAAAGTTACGGTTGTTGCTACAATTACTACAACTATGTCTACAACAACTAAGAAAACCACAACAAAAAAGAGTTATACCTCTTCTGGTAGCGTTAAAACTACTAGGGCTACTACTCAAAGGATTACAACACCTCCTACTATCACACTTAGAGGAAATAGCACAATAACAATAAATCAAGGTGCATCTTGGCATGATCCTGGTTTTACAGCAAAGGATGCTAAAGGTAATGATTTAACAGGAAGAGTTAACGTATCAGGTTATGTTAATATATCAGTTGCTGGAACTTATAGGGTAAGTTACACTGTTACTGATAATTGGGGTAATAGAGGATATGCATATAGAAATGTAATTGTTAAATCTACGTATATTAAATTACAAGCAATAACAGTATCTCCGGTTTCTATTTCATTATCAAAGGGTCAAAGTAGAAGCATAACAGTTTATTTCAATCCAACGAACGCAACTAACAAATCAGTTTCTTGGAGTAGTTCTGATCCATCGGTTGCAACGGTAAGCAATGGAGTAATTACGGCAAATTCACAAGGAATTGCTACAATAATTGTTAGGGGTGCAGATGGAAGGCAAGCACGAGTAAGTGTAACAGTAAGATAGGAAAATAGTTTCCTATTTTTTTCTTATTCATGTTATAATTAAAATGGAGGCTTTTTATGAAGAAGACTATAGAAGATTATGATTTAAATAATAAAAAAGTAATTATTAGATGTGATTTAAACGTTCCTATGAAGGATGGAATAATTTTAGATGATAACAGAATAATAGAAAGTATTAAAACGATTAAATATGCTGTGGATAACAACGCTAAGGTCATCTTACTTTCTCACTTAGGAAGAATAAAAACAGAAGAAGATAAAAAAAATAACACGTTAAGGCCAGTTGCTAAAAGATTATCAGAAGCTTTAGGCATAGATGTTAAGTTTATTAGTGAAACACGTGGACAAGTTTTAGAAAATGCTGTTAATAATATGAAAGAAAAAGATGTTATTTTGCTTGAAAATACCCGTTTTGAAGATGTCCCAGGTAAAAAAGAAAGTACAAATGATAGTGATCTTGGAAAATACTGGGCAAGTCTTGGGGATATATTTATAAATGATGCCTTTGGAACATCACATAGAGCACACGCA
>FR881462.1:0-29350 GCA_000434835.1 Clostridium sp. CAG:594 | reverse complement strand
ATCAAACGTAGGAATAGCTAAAAATTTGCCATCTGGTATAGGTTTTTTAATAAAGAAGGAACTTGATATGTTAGGTGGCCTGCTAAACAATCCATCAAGACCATATACGGTAATTTTAGGTGGAGCAAAAATGAATGACAAAATAAAAGTAATAGATAAATTAATAGAAAAAGCTGATTATATGTTATTAGGTGGTGGAATAGCAAATACGTTTTTAACGGCTAAAGGCTATGACTTAAAAGCATCCATATATGATGAAGAAAGCTTAAGTCATGCTAAAGAATTATTACTTAAGTATCCTAATAAGATAATCCTTCCTAAAGACGGATATGGTTCTTCATCTTATAAAGATGGTTTAGATGTTAAATATGATCATTTAAATAACGTATCAGATGGTAATATGATATTAGATATTGGACCTTCTTCCACCGAATTATTTTCTTCATATATAAGAAAAAGTAAAACTGTTTTTTGGAATGGACCAGTAGGAGTTTCAGAGTTCAATAACTTTTCTTATGGTACCAAAAAGTTATGTGAAATTTTAAAAGAAAGTGGAGCAACAACCATTATAGGTGGTGGAGATTCTGCAGCAGCAGCGATAAGATTTGGTTATAAAACTTCTTTTGCTCACATATCAACAGGTGGCGGAGCTTCACTAGAATTTATAGAAGGAAAAAAATTACCTGCTATAGAAGTTATTCAAGATAAATAGGAGTATTTATGAAAAATAAAAAGTTAAATATTGGTATACTTTTTATAGCGCTAGCATTAGTTTTATATTTTACCTTAAAAGATGATTTTAACGGCATAATAAAAGAACTATCAAGTGTTAACATATGGATATTTTTAATGGCTATAATAGTTTTTTTAGCATCACTACTTTTTAAATCAGCCTCACTTAAAACATTCATATGTGAACATAATAGTTGTTACACTTTAAAAAACGCATATCAATTAACATTAATAGGACAATTTTTGAATGGTATAACTCCGTTTCAATCGGGTGGGCAACCATTTCAAATATACTTACTAAAGAAAGACGGAATAAGAATATCTGATTCAACAAATGCGATGATAAAAGATTTTATTGCATATCAATCCGCTCTTATTATGGTTGGGGTTGCCTCTCTTTTATTAAACCTTAAGTTAAATCTTTTTTCTAATAACGTATATTTAAATGGATTTATATTTTTAGGATTCTTCATAAATTTAGTTGTAATGGCGCTTTTATTATTTGTTGTGCTTGCTAAAAAGGCAGGAATTAGTATTGCAAATAAGATAGTGCACTTTATATTTAAATTTAAAGTAGTAAGAAAATTCGGAACTACTGAAGAAAAAATAAAAGAAAGTATCAAAAACTTTTATAAGACAGGAACATCAATTAAGGGTAATAAAAAAAACTTAATTAAAGGAATAATTTATAACATAATAAATCTTACGTTGTTATACTTAGTGCCATTTGTTGTATTTAAGGCTCTAGGGGTAAAAAACATTAATGCAATATCTTCTATTGTTGCAACATCATTTGTTATGCTAATTAGTAACTTTATACCAATACCAGGCGCAACAGGAGGAATAGAGTATAGTTTTATGCAGTTCTTTAAAGGATTTACAGGCGGAGCTGTTTTAGCAGGAGCAATGCTTTTATGGAGATTTATAACTTATTTTATGGCAATGATTACGGGATTTATTGCACTTATATTTAAAAGGAGAGTTGATAAAGATGAGAATAGGATTATTTACTGATACATATCCACCATTTATTAATGGGGTATCAACTAGCGTCTTAATGTTAAAGCAGGGACTAGAAAAATTAGGTCATGAAGTTTACGTGGTAACGGTAAATGATGAGTCATTTTCATACAAAGAAGAAGATGGTATACTTAAAATACCAAGTTTTCCGATTGGACTTATGAACTTTAGACAAACAGGAATTTATCCAATAAAAGCTTTTAATATAATTAAAAAGTGGAAATTAGATATAATACATTCTCATACTGAGTTTAGTATTGGAACCTTTGCAAGGCTTATTTCTAAACAACTTAACATACCACTCGTCCACACGTATCATACGATGTATGAAGAATATATATACTATATTACTAAAGGCTATTTTAATTCTGCATCTAAAAAATTAGTTGAGTATCTAACTTTATTCTTATGTGATAAAACGATAGATGAACTTATCGTTCCGACAGAAAAAACAAAAGAATTATTTAAAGATAAATACAAAGTTAAAAGAGATGTATACGTAATACCATCTGGTATTGATACAACAAGATTTTATAAGGAAAACATAGATAAAAATGAAATTATAAACTTAAAAAAAGACTTAGGACTTAAAAGAACTGACTTTATAGTACTATATGTAGGAAGAATAGCTAAAGAAAAGAGCATAGACTTTTTAATAAATAATTTTAATTCTGTTTTAAATCGAATACCTAAGGCTAAGATGATAATAGTAGGAGATGGACCGGATATTAAAGATCTAATTGATTTAACTAGAAAAAAAGGATTAGAAAATAAGATAATTTTTACTGGCAAAGCACCATGGACTGATGTACCAAAATATTACTCGTTATGTGATTTATTTGTAACGGCATCTAAAACTGAAACTCAAGGGCTTACTGTTATGGAAGCCATGGGAGCCTCAAAACCAGTTGTTGCAATAAGAGATGAATCATTTGAACTTATGATAACTGATAAAAAAGATGGATTATTCTTTGATGATGAAAAAAGTTATGTTGATATGATATATGAAGTATACAAAAATAAGAAGTTAAGGGACGAAATATCTTTTAATGCAAGACTTACGGCAGATAAGTATAGTCCTTATAACTATGCTAAAAACGTTCTTAAAGTTTATGATAAAGTAATTAGTAAAGATACTAACGTAGTAAAAAAAGTTGTTCATAATGTAAAAAAAATATTTACAAAAAGTGGTGGTAAAAAATGAAAAAATTAGTAATATGTAATCAAAAAATGTTTTTAAGTTATGATGAGGCTAAAATATTAAAGGGACAAATGGATGATATTGATTTATCAAACGTGGACTTAGTTGTTTGCCCTAACTTTTTAAATATGGATGTTTTTAGTGGATATAACTTAGGAGCTCAAGACTGTCATTATGAAGAAAGAGGAGCGTATACTGGATCTGTTTCACCTTATGATTTAAAATTAAGAGGCGTAAGTTATTGTTTGGCAGGACACTCTGAAAGAAGATGTTATGATTCTAATAAGGATATTAATCTTAAAGTTAAAGCAATCTTAAGAAATATGATGACTCCAGTTATATGTATTGGTGAAACAAAAATAGATAGAGACTTAATGAGAATTAGTGAAGTATTAAAAAAAGAGTTAACTTCTGCGGTTAGTGGCATAAAGTTAGATTCTGCCGATGAAATAGTAGTAGCATACGAACCTGCCTGGGCAATAGGAGGAGATATTGCACTAAAGAAAGAAGAAATAGAAGATACTTTTAAATACATAAGAAAGATATTGGAAGAAAATAACATAACTAATTATAAACTTATTTATGGAGGAAGTATTACACCTTCAAATATCAAATCTATATTAAGTGATAATATAGATGGATACTTACTTGGTTCTTCGTCTGCTTCATATGATGAGCTAAATAGCATAATAAAGTGTATAAAATAGTGTAAACTAGGATAAAATTTGACATTTTATCCTTTTCTTATGTGGTAATATTGTGGTACATTATAATTGTAATAGTAAAAGGGGATGATTTAATGCAAGATAACTTATTAAGAAAAGACGCTAATGCTTTAAACTTAGTAGAGCATGAAAATCCTCACCAAAAAAGAATTCTAGAAATAGAAAATACTATTAATACACTTTTTGATATTAGACTTAGTTTAAGTGTCAAAAAAATAGTATCACCTTTTATTAAAAGAAGCGAACTTGTAAAAATAATTGATGATGTAACTAAAGATGCAGATACTTTTGTTAAAGCAGAAATTGATAAGGTATTTGACGAATACTTATCACCTAAAAAAGACACATTATTAAAAAATCCTATGCCTAATAAAAAAGATATATGGGATAACATGCAGCACGATAATGGTATAATATCTATTTCAAAGGCGGAAGCTAAAGCAAATGATAAATCTTTATCGTTAGAGGAAATGATAAATGATGCATTTAAAGATGCTGGAAGAGAAAAAGGTTCTTCAAAAAGTTTAAATAATGGGCATTTTAAGAATACGGAATTACAAAAAGATAATTAAAAATTAATATTTAAGGATGTAGTTTATACATTCTTTTTTTATTCGACACCATTCGATAAATTAATCGAAAAGAGTGTAATATAATTGATTTAGCAAATGAGAAAGGAAGAGTAAAATTATGAAAAAAGAAATTAATAAAAGCAATAAAATAGTAAGAGTTTTAGCAGTAGATGATAATGAAAGTTTAATAGGAATGTTAGAGGAGTATTTTAAAGATCATGAAAAAATAAAAATAGTTAATCATGCGTATAACGGACTTGATGCTATAAAGGTAATAGAGGAAAACAAGGATAATTTTGATGTTTTATTATTAGATTTAATAATGCCTAAAAAAGATGGAATATATGTATTAGAACAGTTAAAGAAAAAGAAAATAGATAAACCTGTAATAGTTGGAACATCGTTTAATGCGGATGAAACAATTGCAAGAGTATCTAAGTTTAATCCAAAACATTTTATTTTAAAACCATTTGACATGTTTGATTTAGAAAATAAAATACTTGATGCAGTAAGTTTTAAGTTAGATAAGGCATCGAAAGTAAACGTATATCATAATAATCTAGAAATATCTGTAACAAAACTATTGCACGGATTAGGTGTTCCATCACATATAAAAGGATACCAGTACATAAGAGAAGGTGTAATTTTAATGTATGAAAAACCAGATATAGTAGGTGCTATAACAAAAGAGTTATATCCTGAGATTGCTAATAAATACGATACTACAGTATCACGTGTTGAAAGAGCAATAAGACATGCTATTGAAGTTAGTTGGAATAGAGGAGATATAGACTTAATGGAAGAAATATTTGGTCATAGCGTAGATTATGATAGAGCAAAACCAACTAATAGTGAATTTATAGTTACTGTATCTGATAAATTAAGATTGGAATTTAGTACATCAAAACAAAAAAGTGAATCTTAGTAACTTTTTTGTTTTTTAATAATTTTTTAATAAATAGATGATATACTATAAATATATGGAGGTATTTTATGGTTATAGATAGTGGAAATGGAATGTCTAAATTCTTTTCAAAAGTATACATGTGGATGTTTATTGGATTACTAGTCTCAGGTGGTGCAGCATATTTTACGGCACACAATATGGCTATGATGAAGTTCGTTTATGGAAGCTTTGGCTTTATATTACTCCTTGAATTTGTTGTTGTACTTGTATTTAGTGCGCTTAGAAAGAAAGTCTCACCATTAGTTGCTAAAATATTATTTTTAGTTTATTCATTAATAAGTGGACTTACACTTTCTTCTATATTTATAGTATACAAAATAGAAAGTGTTGGAATGGTGTTTTTATCAGCAGCACTTATGTTTGCGTTATTAGCAATATATGGATACACAACAAAAAATGATTTATCATCATTTGGAAAGATACTTATATTTGCACTTATTGCAATAATTATAATGTCAATTATAAACATATTTGTTAAAAGCTCTGGATTAGACTTATTCTTATGCATTGTTTCTATATTAGTATTTTTAGGTCTTACAGCGTGGGATATGAATAATTTAAAAGCAATGTATAACTATTATGCATCAGATGAGAAAGAACTTTCTAAAATAGCTATATATGGTGCTCTTGACTTGTATTTAGACTTTGTTAATATATTCCTAAATTTATTAAGCTTATTTGGAAAAAGAAATGACTAGCGAAAGCTAGTTTTTTTCTTTAAATACATTTTCGAAATAAATGCTATAGTACTTGCAAGTAATATAAGAATGGGTTATAGTGTTAGTAATTAATAATTGATTGGAGAGTGCAAAATGAAAAAAGAAACAATAGTAGTTGCAAGCAGTAATAAGGGTAAAATAAGTGAAATAAAAGAAATATTTAAAGATTATGATGTATTATCAATAAAAGATATGGAGAATATACTGGGCAAAAAAATAACTGTTAACGAGAATAACGATACCTATAAAGATAATGCACTAGAAAAAGTAAGAGATTTATATGAACAAATAGGCAAGAAGTATATTTGCATTGCCGATGACTCTGGAATTTCAATAGATATATTAAATGGCTTTCCAGGTGTACATACTGCTAGATGGCTAGATGCTGATGATCATATTAAGAATTTAGAATTATTAAAAAAAGTGGGTAATACGGTGAAAGAAAAAAGAAAATGTCATTATACAACGGTTATAGCTTTAAAAGGTAAAAACTTTGAAGAGACATTTGAATATGTTTTATCTGGAATAGTAAGTGATGTTGCAAGGGGTGAAAATGGCTTTGGCTTTGATGAAATATTTGAACTTTCAAATGGAAAGACACTAGCTGAAATATCTACTATAGAAAAACTAAAACTAAGTCCAAGAAAAAAAGCTCTAGATATGGCAAATAGGTATTTAATGAAATTTAAAACAGAAAATTAATCTTTTTCTGTTTTTTGTTATTTAAAATTAAACATATTTTTAGGAAAAAGCAATAAAATTTTATGTGAAGAAAAAAATTCAAAAAAGTCGTAAAAACCCCTTGAAATAAAGGAATTCTTCTGATATAATGGTAACTGCGTGTAGATGCATAGATGTGCGAGGTTGCTGATACACCCGGTTAAGTTGTTTTTGTAACTTAAGGGAAATCAGGTAATTCGTTACGGAGCAAGTCTATACCGGATATAGGCGAAGGGAGGACAAGTTAATATGTCAAATAAAATTCGAATCAGATTAAAAGCATATGAACATCGTTCTTTGGATTTAGCTGCAAGCAAAATCGTTGATACGGTTAAACGCTTAGGTGGAAAGGTATCAGGTCCAGTACCATTACCTACTGAAATTCAAAAATATACGATTTTACGTGCTGTTCACAAATATAAAGATTCACGTGAACAATTCGAAATGCGTACGCATAAAAGATTAATCGACATCATAGAACCAAGCAAAGATGTAATTGATGCATTACAACATCTTGATTTACCAAGCGGTGTTGAAATCGAAATTAAGTAATTATATAGGAGGAAAACATGGAAAGAAAAGGAATCTTAGGTCGTAAGCTAGGTATGACTCAAGTTTTTGCAAAAAACGGAAAACTAATTCCTGTTACTGTAGTTGAAGTTGAACCAAACGTTGTTACTCAAATTAAAACAGTAGAAACTGATGGTTATGAAGCTATTCAATTAGGTTTTGATACAAAAAGAGAAAAACTAAGTAACAAAGCAGAAAAAGGTCATTTAGCAAAAGCTAATACTGCTCCTAAGCGCTTCTTAAAAGAGATTCGCGGAGTAGACGTTAGCAAATATCAACTAGGCCAAGAACTTGATTGTCAAGTTTTTGAAGAAGGAGAAATGGTTGATGTAAGCGGAATCTCTAAAGGTAAAGGGTTCCAAGGTGTAATTAAACGTTACAACCAATCAAGAGGTCCAATGGGACACGGATCTCAATATCATAGAGGTGTTGGTTCTCTAGGAACAATGAGACCAATGCGTGTATTTAAAGGTAAGAAATTACCAGGACATATGGGACACGTTAGCGTAACAATGCAAAACTTAGAAGTTGTTGCAGTTATGAAAGATGAAAACGTAATCTTAATTAAAGGTAATGTTCCAGGTCCTAAAAAGTCTTTAGTTATCATCAAATCAGCTGTTAAAAAGCCAAACGTTAAAAATGACAAAATCGAGTTAGTAACTTATGCTAACGAAGAAGTTAAGGCTGAAGTAGAAGCTGCAAGTGATGATACAAATACATCACAAGAAACTAATGAATAATTAATTTAAATTATTAAAATGTAGATTTATTTAATACTTGTGATGAAAGGAGGAACTAAAATGCCAAAAACAGCACTTTTAAGTTTAAAAGGTGAAAAAATTAAAGACATTAAATTAGATGATAACGTTTGGGGAATTACTCCAAATGATCAAGTTGTTTATGAACACATAAATTTATTCATGGCAAACAGAAGACAAGGTACTCATGCTACTAAAACTCGTAGTGATGTATCAGGTGGAGGAAGAAAGCCATGGAGACAAAAAGGAACTGGTAATGCTCGTCAGGGATCTACCAGAGCACCACATTGGGTAGGCGGTGGAGTTGTATTTGGACCAAGTGCCAATAGAAACTACACTAAAAAGATGAATAAGAAAGAACGTAAGTTAGCTCTTAAATCAGCTTTAACTTATAAAGCAAATGATAAAGACATTATCGTTGTTGACAAATTCGAAGCAGAAACAAATAAAACAAAAGATATGTTAAAGGTTTTAGAAGGTTTAAATGCTACTGGAAAAACTTTAATAGTTACAACAGAATTAACTGAAAACTTAATTTTAGCAACTAGAAACATAGCTGATGTTAAATTAGTTTTAGCAAATGAATTAAATACATATGACGTTTTATATGTAAACAAAATAATTATTACAGAAGACGCTGTAAAATACGTTGAGGAGGTGCTTAAGTAATGAAAGATATAATTTTAGCACCAGTTGTTACTGAAAAAACAGCAGGAATTACTGCAGATGGTAACAAAGTAGTATTTAAGGTTGCGAAGGATGCAAACAAAGTACAAATAAAACAAGCGGTTGAAGAAGCATTTAATGTTAAAGTATCAAACGTTAACACAATAAATGTTAGACCAAAGAAAAAAAGAGTAGGACGCTATACTGGAGCTACTAAAGCTTATAAGAAAGCAATTATAACTTTAGCAGAAGGTAGCAAACTAGATTTAAGCTAATAAGGAGGAAATATAATGCCAATTAAAAAGACAAAACCAACTACGCCTTCTAGAAGGCAAATGAGTTTTTTGGTTAGTGATGAAATAACTAAATCTACTCCTGAAAAAAGCTTAGTTGGTGAAAAGAGAAAAAGAAACGGTCATAATAATGTAGGTCGTATCACTGTAAGACATCGTGGTGGCGGAGCTCAAAGAAAGTATCGTATAATTGATTTCAAAAGAAATAAGTTTGACGTTACTGGTAAAGTTGCTGCTATTGAATACGATCCAAACAGAAGCGCTAACATAGCATTAATCAATTATAGAGATGGAGAAAAAAGATACATAATTGCTCCTAAAGGATTAAAAGTTGGCGACATTATTGAAAGCGGAGAAAACGTTGATGTTAAAGTTGGTAACGCAATGCCAATTATGAACATACCAGTAGGTACTGTTATTCATAACATCGAAATGAGACCAGGGAAAGGAGCTCAAATTGCTCGTAGTGCAGGATCTAGTGCACAAATCTTAGGTCGTGAAGAAAAATATGTATTAATAAGATTAAGAAGTGGTGAAACAAGAAAGATACTTGGAACTTGTATGGCTACAATAGGTGAAGTTGGTAATACAGATTACGCTTTAGTTAATTTAGGTAAAGCAGGACGTACACGTCACATGGGTATTCGTCCAACTGTACGTGGTTCTGTTATGAACCCTAACGATCACCCACATGGTGGTGGTGAAGGTAGAGCTCCAATCGGACGCAAACAACCTATGACACCTTGGGGTAAACCTGCTCTTGGTATGAAGACTAGAAGAAATAAGAAAGCTTCTACTAAGTTAATAGTAAGCCGTAAAAAATAATAGAAAGGAAGATATGTAGATGGCAAGAAGCATTAAAAAAGGCCCTTATGTATTCGGAAGATTACTTAAGAAGGTTCAAAAGTTAAACGAAGAAGGTAAAAAAGAAGTAATTAAAACTTGGTCACGCCGTTCAACAATATTCCCAGATTTTATTGGTCACACTTTTGCGGTTCACAATGGTAAAGATTTCATTCCTGTTTATGTAACTGAAGATATGGTTGGACATAAACTTGGTGAATTCTCATTAACTCGTAAATGTGGTGGACACGGCGAAAACAAGAAAAAGTAATAACTAGAAGGGAGATAACAATATGGAAGCGAAAGCAATTGCGAAGACAGTTCGTATTTCCGCTTTAAAATCTCGTTTAGTTATGAGGTTAATAAACGGAAAAGACGTAAGTGAAGCTATGGCTATTTTAAACAACATGAATAACAAAGCTGCACGCGTCATCAAAAAAGTTTTAACTTCAGCAGTAGCAAATGCTGAAAATAATCATAATCTTGATAAAGCTAAATTATATGTAAAAGAAGCTTATGTTAATGATGGTCCTGTACTTAAGAGATCAGTACCTGATTCAAGAGGAAGAATTGCTAAAAACGATCACCGTACAAGTCATGTAACAGTGGTTGTAGCAGAAAGATAATTATAAGGAGGAAGACTAATGGGTCAAAAAGTTAATCCTGCAGGTTTAAGACTTGGAATAAACAAGGATTGGACTGCTAAATGGTATGCACCAAGTAAAGATTTCTCTGCAACATTAGAAAATGACATGAAAATCCGTAACTTCTTATCTAAGAAGTTAAAGAATGCAGCAGTTTCTTCTGTAACTATTGAAAGAAGTAACAAGAAAACTGAAATTAAAATCAGTACTGCAAAACCAGGTGTTGTTATTGGACACGGTGGAGAAGAAATCGAAAAATTAAAGAAACAAATCAACAAATTAGTTGGTGAAGAAGTTCAAATTTCTATTATGGAAGTTAAGAACGCTGATATGGATGCTCAATTAGTAGCTAACAACATTGCTAGTCAAATTGAAAACAGAGGTTCATATCGTATGGCTCAAAAAAGAGCAATTAGAAATACAATGAGAGCTGGAGCAAAAGGAATTAAGACTTTATGTTCTGGACGTTTAAACGGAGCTGAAATAGCTCGTAGCGAAGGTTATAATGAAGGTACAACACCTTTACATACTTTAAGAGCTAACATTGATTACGCAACAGCAGAAGCTGATACAACTTATGGTAAGATAGGTGTTAAAGTATGGATCTACAAAGGTGAAATACTTCCTTCAAAGAAAAAAACTGGAGGTGTTAAACATGTTGATGCCAAAAAGAACTAAGTATCGTAAACCTCACAGAATTTATCACGAAGGAAAATCAAAAGGTAATACAAGCTTACACTTTGGTGAATATGGTTTAATGGCAAAAGAAGGCGCTTGGATCACTGCTCGTCAAATCGAAGCTGCCCGTGTTGCTATGACTCGTTATATGAAACGTGGGGGTAAAGTATTCGTTAATATATTCCCACACCTTTCATTAACAAAGAAACCTTTAGAAACTCGTCAAGGTAAAGGTAAAGGTAATCCAGAAAGCTGGGTTGCAGTTGTAAAAGAAGGAAAAATTATGTTTGAAATTTCAGGTGTAACTGAAGAAGTTGCTCGTGAAGCATTAAGACTTGCTATGCACAAGTTACCAATCAAATGTAAATTTGTAACTAAAGAAAATGGTGGTGAAAAAAATGAAGGTTAAGGAAATTAGAGAACTTACCACTGAACAAATCGAAGCTAAGATAGTAGAAGCAAAAGACGAAATATTTAAATTACGTATGCAGCAAGCTACAGGGAACTTAGAAAAACCTTCAAGAATACACGAATTAAGAAAGGACGTTGCTAGAATGAAGACTATTTTAGCAGAACGTCAATAATTTAGGGAGGTTTACTTATGGAAAAAACAAGACATGAAGTAGTTGGTAAAGTTGTAAGTGCTAAAAATGATAAAACAATTACAATTTTAGTTGAAACTTATAAAAAAGATCCAAAGTATGGTAAACGTGTTAAATATTCTAAGAAATATACAGCACATGACGAAAATAACCAAGCTAAAGTTGGAGATATCGTTAGGGTTGTAGAAACCAAACCATTATCAAAAACAAAAAGATTTAGTTTAGTGGAAATAGTAGAAGAAGCCGTAATTTTATAGGCGCTTTACAATTAAGAAGGAGGATTCGTTATGATTCAACAACAAAGTCGTTTAAAAGTTGCTGATAATTCTGGTGCTCGTGAACTAATGGTTATTAGAGTCTTGGGTGGTAGTAGAAGAAAAACCGGAAACATTGGTGACATCGTAGTTGGAACAGTAAAAAAAGCAACTCCAAATGGTAACATATCAAGCGGTAAAGTCGTAAAAGCGGTTATCGTTAGAAGTAAGTTTGGAATGCGTAGAGATGATGGTTCTTACATTAAATTCGATGATAATGCATGCGTTATTATTAAAGATGATAAGACACCAGTTGGAACAAGAGTTTTAGGTCCAGTAGCACGCGAATTACGTGATAAAGATTTCATGAAAATTGTATCGTTAGCAAAAGAAGTGTTATAGGCCTTTTAAGGAGGAAAAATCATGAATTTAAAAGTTGGAGATAAAGTAATTGTTATTGCTGGTAAAGATAAAGGTAAAGAAGGAAAAATCATCGCTAAGAAAGGTGAAAAGGTTTTTGTTGAAGGCATTAATATGGTAAAAAAACACGTTAAGCCAAACGGACAAGACCAAAACGGTGGAATTATAGATAAGGAAGCAGCTATTCACGTATCTAACGTAATGATGATTGATCCTAAAACCAAAAAACGTACTAGAATAGCAAAAGAACTAGATAAAGACGGAAAAAAAGTTAGAATTTCTAGCAAGTCAAAATCTAAATTAGACTAATAAGGAGGGTAACTATGAACAGTTTAAAAGAAAAATATACTAAGGAAATTATTCCTGAACTTGAAAAGAAACATAATTATACTACTGTCATGGCTGTACCAAAGCTAGAAAAGATCGTAGTTAATATGGGAGTTGGCGATGCAACTTTAAACAGCAAACTTTTAGATGTTGCAGTAAGCGAACTTGAAAAAATAACAGGTCAACAACCAGTTATTACAAGAGCAAAAAAATCAATTGCTGGTTTCAAATTAAGAGAAGGTCAAGCAATTGGATGTAAGGTTACACTTCGTGGAGAAACTATGTATACTTTCCTAGAAAAGTTAATTAAAATCGTGTTACCACGTGTACGTGATTTTAGAGGTATATCAAATAAAGCGTTTGATGGAAGAGGAAATTATACTTTAGGAATTAAAGAACAAACTATATTCCCAGAAATAGTTTATGACGAAGTTGTAAAAGTACGTGGAATGGACATTGTTTTTGTTACAACTGCAAAAACTAATGAAGAAGCATTAGACTTATTAAAAGGATTCGGTTTACCTTTTAAGAAGTAAGCAAATGGGAGGAAATAAATGGCAAAGAAAAGTATGGTCGTAAAACAAGGAAGACCAAAGAAATTTAAAGTACAAGAATATACTCGTTGCAACAGATGCGGTCGTCCACATTCAGTAATGAAAAAGTTTGGTATCTGCCGTATTTGCTTTAGAGAACTAGCATATAAAGGTGAAATTCCTGGTGTTAGAAAGTCAAGTTGGTAAGAGTAAAAAAATAAAAGGAGGATTCATATGTCAGTAACAGATCCAATCGCAGATTTACTTACACGTATGCGTAATGCAAATCAAATGCGTTATAATGAAGTTGTAGTTCCTTCATCAAATCTTAAATTAGAAATAGTTAAGATTTTAAAAGCAGAAGGATATATAACTGACTACAAAGTAGAAAAAGGTCAAGTACAAGATAACATTGTTATTACTTTAAAATATGGAAAAAACAAAGAAAGAGTAATTTCTGGTTTAAAGAGAATATCTAAACCAGGTTTACGTGTGTATGCTAAGGCTGAAGAAATTCCAACTGTATTAAACGGACTTGGAATCTCAATCGTATCAACATCAAAGGGAATCATGACTGGTAAAGAAGCTAGAAAAGAAAACCTTGGTGGAGAAGTATTAGCATATGTATGGTAATTCATAAGGAGGAACTTAAAGATGAGTCGTATCGGAAATAGAGAATTAACAGTACCAAGTGGCGTTACTGTTACAAACGAAAATGGATGCATCACTGTAAAGGGACCTAAGGGTGAATTATCATTAACATTAAATCCAAACATAGATGTTAAAGTAGAAGATAACAAAGTTACGGTTACAAGAAACAGTGAAATAAAAACAACAAAACAAATGCATGGTACAACAAATGCTTTAATCAAGAACATGATTATTGGTGTATCAGAAGGTTATGAAAAAGGCCTAGAAATAATCGGTGTTGGTTATAGATTTAATCCAAAAGGAAAAGTTTTAGAAGTAAACGCTGGTTATTCACATAAAGTTGAATTAGAAGTACCTGCTGGAATAGAAGTTGCAGCTGTAAGCGCAACTGAAATAACAGTTAAAGGTATTGATAAAGAAGCAGTTGGTAAATTTGCTGCAGAAATAAGAGAAGTTAGAAAACCAGAACCATATAAAGGTAAAGGTATTCGTTACAAAGGTGAACATGTTCGCCGTAAAGAAGGTAAAAAGGCTTCTAAATAATAGGAAAGGGAGATTATTACAATGATAAACAAGACATCACGTAATGAAGCTCGTAAAGCTAGACATGCTAGAATAAGAAACAAGGTAAGCGGAACTAGCGAGTTACCAAGATTATGCGTATTTAGATCATTAAAGAACATTAGTGTTCAAATAATTGATGATGAAAAAGGTGTTACTTTAGTAAGTGCTTCATCATTAGATAAAGATTTAAACATTAAAAATGGTGGTAACATAGAAGCAAGTAAGCTTGTAGGAGCTTTGGTTGCAAAGAAAGCAAAGAAAGCAAAAATAGAAAAAGTAGTATTCGATAGAGGTGGCTACTTATATCATGGACGTGTTAAGGCATTAGCAGATGCAGCACGTGAAAATGGATTAGAATTCTAAAGGAGGGTAACGATGGAAAGAAGAAATAGCAAACCACGTGAAAAAGAATATAACGAAACAGTTATTTCTGTAAATCGTGTTACAAAAGTTACCAAAGGTGGACGTCGTCTTCGTTTTGCAGCAACTGTTGCAGTTGGAGATGGAAAAGGTAAAGTTGGCCTTGGAACTGGTAAAGCAAATGAAGTTCAAGACGCTATCAAAAAAGCAGTTCAAGATGCAACTAACAGAATCATTAAGGTTGACTTAGTTGAAGATAGAACAGTATCTCATGACGCTATTGGTACAGCTGGAGCAGCAAAAGTTTTAATTAAACCTGCTAAAGCCGGTACTGGTATAATAGCTGGTGGTTCAGTTCGTGCAATCTTAGAATTAGCTGGTGTTAAAGACATCATTTCAAAATCACTTGGATCAAATACAAAATTAAATACCGCAAGAGCATGCGTTGAAGCATTAAAGAGCCAAAAATCAGCAGAACATATTGCTGAATTAAGAGGAAAATCTGTAGAGGAGATTTTAGGATAATGAAGTTAAATGAATTAAAGTATAACGAAGGTTCTAAAAAGGACATCAAAAGATTAGGTCGTGGTTCTAGTAGCGGTACTGGAAAAACAAGTGGTAGAGGAGAAAATGGACAAAAATCAAGAAGCGGTGGAGGAGTAAGAGTTGGTTTTGAAGGTGGTCAATTACCTTTATACAGAAGACTTCCAAAACGTGGCTTCTCTAACGCAATGTTCAAAAAAACATATGCAGTTATAAACGTATCTGATTTAAATAAATTTGAAGAAGGTACAGAAGTAACTCCAGAATTATTATTCGAAATGGGAATAATAAAAAAACAATTATCTGGTATTAAAGTATTAGGTAATGGAGAATTAACTAAAAAATTAACTGTTAGAGCACATAAGTTCTCTAGCATAGCAAAGGAAAAAATAGAAGCAGCAGGTGGAAAAGCTGAGGTGATTTAAGATGTTTAAAGGCATTAAACAAATCTTTTCAGCCAGGAATAAAGATGTAAAAAATAAAATCTTATTCACACTGTTAATACTATTTATCTATAAATTAGGAACAACTGTGCGTGTTCCTGGTACTGAAAACATTACACAAGATTTAGGATTTTTGGAATTACTTAACGTAATGGGTGGTGGTTCCTTAAAGAACTTCTCAATTTTTGCACTAGGTGTTACACCATATATTAGTGCATCAATAATTGTTCAATTATTACAAATGGATATAATTCCATATTTCTCTAACTTAGCTAAAGAAGGTTATTCTGGAAGAACTAAGTTAAATAAAATAACAAGATACTTAGGAATTGCATTAGCATTCCTACAAGGACTTGTAATGTCATTCTCATTTTTGGGGGAAAGTGCAACATCACTTGATTATTTAAGGGTAACACTTATTTTAACCGCAGGAACTTGCTTCCTATTATGGTTAGGTGACCAAATAACTCGTAAGGGTGTTGGAAATGGAATATCTATCCTTATTATGGCAGGTATTTTAATTAGTACTCCAAGTATGATGGTAGATGCATACAACGCATTTGTAGTAAGCGGAACAGTTCAAGAAGTAGCTTTAGGAGTTACTAAATTCATATTATTCTTACTTGTGTATATAGCAATAATAGTTGGTGTGGTATTTATTGAAAAATCTGAAAGGAGAATTCCTGTTCAGTATTCAAACAAAACAGCAACAGCTTATGGTGCAAAACAAACATATATACCATTTAGATTAAATTCTTCTGGTGTTATGCCAGTAATATTTGCATCAAGCTTAATTTCAATACCATCACTTATCGCAGCGTTTGTAAAAAAAGATTCGTTCTCATTATTTGTTAATAAATATATTAACTATAATACGGTAACAGGATTTATATTATATATTTTATTAATAGTTTTATTCTCATATTTATACACGTTTATGGCAGGTTTAAAGCCAAAAGAATTATCTGAAAACCTAAATAAACAAGGTGGATATATTCCGGGTGTAAGACCTGGTAATGAGACTAAGGGCTATATTAGTAAGGTACTATCAAGAACAACGTTTTTAGGAGCATTATTCTTGATTGTAATAGCAGGTCTTCCAATAATTGTTACAAACTTAAGTAGCTTGCCTACTAGTGTAACGGTTGGAGGTACAGGTTTATTAATCGTAGTTGGTGTTGCACTTGAAACTTATAATCAAATTGAAAGTACGATGTCAGCAAGAAAATATGAAAGGGGTTACAGAAGGTAATGAAAAACATAATCTTTTTAGCGCCACCTGCAGCAGGCAAGGGAACGCTATCTGAAATGCTAACAGAAAAATATGGATATGGTCATATTTCAACTGGTGATTTATTAAGAGAAGAAGTAAAAAAAGGTACAGCACTTGGACAAGAAGCTGAAGGCTTAATGAAAGCAGGTAAATACGTACCAGATGAGTTAATCATTAAACTTATTTCTAATCGTATAACAGAACCTGATTGTGAAAATGGTTATATCTTAGATGGATTTCCAAGAACTAAAGTTCAAGCAGAGAAATATGCTGAATTATTAAAAGAACTTGGGAAAGATTTAGGAGTAGTAATATATATTGACATTGATAAGGATATGGCAATTAAAAGAGCTTGCTCAAGAATTACTTGCCCTAAATGCGGAAGAATATATAATAAATATTCAAACGAAATGAAACCTAAGGTAGAAGATATGTGTGATGATTGTAACGTAAAATTAACACAACGTGCTGATGATACCGAAGAAACATTCGTTAAAAGATTTGATGAATATATGACTAAAACTATGCCTTTATATGATTATTATAAAGATTTAGGAGTACTTAAAACTATTAAGGCTTATGAAAGCAAGTTTGATACTTTTAATGAAGCAGTTAAAGTTTTAGAAGAAAAATAATTATCAGTTAAAATACTGGAAACAGTAACTACCAGATAATGACAGGAGGGTGATTAAGGGTGGCTAAAAAAGAAGACGTAATTGAACTAGAAGGTAAAGTAGTCGAACTTTTAAAAGGCGGAGACTTTAAGGTTCAATTAGAAAATGGACACACTGTAGAAGCTCGCGTTTCTGGTAAAATGCGAATGAATAAGATTCGTATTTTACCAGGTGATACAGTAGTCTTAGAAATATCACCTTATGATTTAACACGTGGGCGTATAACCTATAGAAAATGATAGGAGGAAATAAAGATGAAAGTTAGACCATCAGTTAAAAAAATTTGTGATAAATGTAAAGTTATTAAACGTAATGGGAAAGTAATGGTTATCTGTGAAAACCCAAAACATAAGCAAAGACAAGGATAATAGGAGGTGCAATAGTAAATGGCACGTATAAAGAACGTTGATCTACCAAATAAGAGAATTGAAATAGCATTAACTTATATACATGGTATTGGTAGAAAGTTATCAAGAAACATTTTAACAAAGTTAAACATTAATCTTGATACTAAGGCTAATGATTTAACAGATGAAGAAATTTCTAAAATTCGTAAAGAATTAGATAATCACTTATTAGAAGGTGATTTAAGAAGAGAAGTTTCAATGAATATTAAAACTAAGATGGAAATCGGTTCTTACCAAGGAATTCGTCATCGTAAAGGTTTACCTGTAAGAGGTCAATCTACAAGAAGTAATGCTAGAACTCGTAAGGGTCGCGGTAAGACTGTAGCAAACAAGAAGAAGTAGGAAAAAGGAGGATATACAAATGGCTTACAAAGCAAGAAAACGTAAGGTTAAAAAGAATATCCCTGAAGGACAAGCTCATATACATTCTACTTTCAATAATACAATCGTTACTATTACTGATAAAGATGGTAATGCAGTATCATGGGCATCAAGTGGAACTTCAGGATTTAAAGGAAGTAAGAAGAAAACTCCATTCGCAGCTGGTATGAGTGCAGAAGCAGCAGGTAAAGCAGCTTATGATTCTGGTATGAGAAAAGTAGATGTTTTCGTAAGAGGATTAGGATCAGGAAGAGAAACTGCAATCCGTTCATTACAAACTGCAGGACTTGAAATTCTTTCAATCACAGACGTAACACCAGTACCACATAATGGTTGTCGTCCACCAAAACGTCCACGTGGATAATTTTAGGAAAAGGGAGTGAATTTACGTGATAAAATTCGAAAAACCAATATTCAAAGTTGCTGAATATGTAGAAAGCAGAAACTATGGAAAATTTGAAATCGAACCTTTAGAAAGAGGATTTGGTACAACACTTGGAAACGCACTTAGAAGAGTAATGTTATCATCATTACCTGGAGATGCAATTACTAGTGTTCACATCGATGGTGTTCTTCATGAATTCCAAACTATTGATGGAGTTATTGAAGACGTAACAGGAATTATACTAAACTTAAAAAGTGTAGTTGTTAAAAACCACACTAATGAGCCTAAAACTATAAAATTAAACGTTAGTCGTGAAGGTGTTGTAACGGCAGCAGATATCGAAAAAGATGCTGACATCGAAATTGTTAACCCTGAACAAGAAATTGCAACAATAGTTAAAGGTGGAAAACTAAACATGGAAATGACTGTATCAAGCGGTCGTGGATATGTTAGAGCAGAAGCTAATAAGAAATTATTAGGTGATGTTAAATTAAATACTATTGCAATGGATTCTAACTTTTCTCCAATCGAAAGAGTTAATTATGAAGTTGAAGGTGCCCGTGTTGGACAAGATGATTCATATGATAAATTAACTATGGAAGTTTGGACAAATGGTTCTATGAAACCAGAAGAAGCTGTTGCATTAGCATCAAGAATAATTATTGAACACTTTGAGATTTTAACTAAGTTAGACGAAATCGCTGATGAAACTGGTCTTATGAAACAAAACGTTGATGATTCTAAGACTAAGGCTCTTGAAATGTCTATTGATGAATTAGAATTCTCTGTAAGAGCATATAACTGCTTAAAGAGAGCTAATATAAACACATTACAAGATTTAACTGAAAAGAGCGAAAATGAAATGATGAAGATCCGTAACTTAGGTAAGAAATCACTTAAGGAAGTAATTGATAAAGTAAAAGAAATGGGATTCTCATTTAGAAGCGAAGAGTAAAACAGTAAGGAGGAAGACAAATGGCTTATAGAAAATTAGGACGTACTAACAAACATAGAAGAGCTATGCTTGCTAACTTAACTAGAGACCTAATTAAAAATGAACGTATTGAAACTACTGAAACACGTGCTAAAGAAGTACGTAAATGTTTTGATAAAATGGTTACATATGGAAAAATTGGTAGCCTAGTAGCTAGACGTAATGCACTTGCTTTCTTATATAACGATAAAGAAGCTGTATCAAAAGTATTTGACACACTTGCTAAACGTTATGAAAATAGAAATGGTGGATACACTAGAATTTTAAAACTAACTGAAAGAAGAGGAGACGACGCTTTAATGGTTGTCTTAGAGTTAGTAGATTAATAAAGATTAAAAACAAACCTGGCAAGGTTTGTTTTTTCTATATAAAATGTTATAATAATTTTGGTGATGATAGATGAAGGCATTAATTACAGGAGCATCAAGTGGCCTTGGAAAAGATTTTGCATTTAAACTAAGTAATATGGGGTATGACCTTATTTTAGTTTCAAGAAATAAAAAGGAACTTAATGAAGTAGCAAGTAATTTAAAAACAAATGTACGAATAGAAACATATGATTTATCAAACGAGGAAAACTGCATTAAGTTATTTAATAAACACAGAAAAATAGATTTATTAATAAATAATGCCGGATTTGGTTTGTTTGGAGAGTTTAGTAAAACAAATTTAGATAAAGAACTCAATATGATAGATTTAAACGTTAAGGCAGTACATATATTAACTAAACTATACTTAAAAGAAATGATAAAAAAAGATAGTGGTAGAATACTTAACGTAGCATCAACTGCAGCCTTTTTGCCGGGTCCTTTGATGTCAACCTATTATTCCACTAAATCTTACGTTTATGAGCTTACAACGGCTATTTTTGAAGAATTAAGACGTATTAAGTCGAATGTTAAGGTATCTGTTTTATGCCCAGGACCTGTTAATACAAATTTTAATAATGTAGCGGGTGTTAATTTTGCAATAAAAGGTTTATCTAGTGATTATGTAACTAGTTATGCACTTGATAAAATGTTTAAAAACAAGCTTGTTATAATACCAGGTTTTGCAAATAAATTAGCTAAAATAGCTTGCAAGTTTGCATCTTTAAGGTTATTATTAAAAGTAGATTACAACATACAAAGAAAAAAGGAGAAATAGTTTATGAAAAAGAATAAAAAAGGTTTTACTTTAATTGAGTTATTAGCAGTAATAGTTGTGTTAGGCGTTATTATGTCAATTGCAGGCACTGCCGTATTAAAGCAGAAAAAGAAGGCAAACCAAGGAGAAATAGATTCTTTATATAACACCATAAAAGGATTTGGAGCAGATGTTTATTTAAGTGGAAAAAAAGATAGTGCTTGTTATAGTGATACTTGGTTAAAAGAAAATGGTTATTTAAAATCAAAAGTTTCTAATCCATCAAATGGCGAAGAATGTGAGGCATACTTAATTATTGATAAAAATGACTCTGATGATATGTTTAAAGCATACGTTAATTGTCCGGGATTAGATGATAAAGGAACTCGTCCTAGTGAAAAGTGTGAATAAAGCTAAACTAAAAAAGTTTGGCTTTTTTTCTTATTTGTTGTATAATAAATCCTTATATTTTAGGAGGTGAAATTAATGGATGTGCTAGAAATTAAAAACTTAAGATTTAGATATAAAAACAAGTTTATATTCGATGATTTTAACATTAACATAGAGCGCGGATCGTGGGTTACGATAGCGGGACCTAATGGATCTGGAAAAACAACATTAGTCAAGATTTTAGCAGGTCTTGAAAAATCATATTCTGATATAACCATATTTAATAAACCTCTTAAAAAAGAAAATTTACATGATATAAGACGTAATATTGGATTTGTATTTGATAATCCTGATAATTTTTTTGCATGCGAAACGGTAGAAGATGAACTTGCTTTTTCTTTGGAAAATCTAGGAGTTTATCCTAAAACGATAACAAAAAAAATAGATGAGATATCAAAACTTCTTAAGATAGATCACCTTCTAAAGGAAAATCCATATAATTTATCTGGTGGAGAAAAGCAAAAGGTTGCATTAGGATGTGCGCTAATGCTTGAACCTAGAATACTTGTTTTGGATGAGGCTCTTTTAATGATTGATATTAATGAACGCTCCTCTCTTCTTAAATTGCTTAAAAAATATAACAAAGAAAAAAGAGTAACCATAATATCATTTACCCATAACCTGGACGAGGCTCTATATTCAGATAGACTAGTTATTATAAATGATGGTGTAATAGTTGTAGATGGCTCGTTTCCATCAGTTTTTGAAGAAGAAAGAGTTATGAGAAAAATTGGCCTCGAAGTACCATTTGGAGTAGAACTTTCTCAAAAACTTAAGGTATACGAAATTGTATCTAGTCTAGAACTCGATTTGGAAAGGTTGGTGTCTTTAATATGGAAGTAATTTTTAGAAACGTTAACTTTTTCTATAATTATGGTATGGAAAATGAAAAAAGGGCTTTAAAGGATATAAATTTATGCTTGGAGAGTAATTTAATTCATGGAATAATAGGTCCAATAGGTAGTGGTAAATCAACTATGTTAGAACTTATGAACGGAATTACAAAACCTACTACTGGAGAGATAATAATAGGAAAGTATAATCTTAATAAACGCAATTTTAAATTTAATAAGTTTAGATACGACGTTGGGCTAGTTTATCAATTCCCAGAAAAGCAGTTCTTTTGTAATACGGTTGGTGAAGAAGTTGCTTTTGCAGAAAAAATATTTTCCCTAAAAAACAAGAACATAAAATCAAGGGTAATTAAAGTTCTTAAGATGGTTGGATTAGATGAGTCATATTTAAGCAGAAGTCCATTTAGTCTTAATAATGGAGAAAAAAGATTAGTTGCAATAGCATCCGTTCTTATATCAAATCCTAAACTTCTTATTATGGATGAACCTACTATTGGTCTTGATAATAATAGTAAAAAAAGATTAATGAAACTTTTAAGAAAATTAAAAACCAGATATTCTAAAACGATTATAATAGTTACTCACGACGTTGATATGTTATATGAGATAGTGGATAATGTAGTTGTTTTAAACGAAGGTGTGGTAGTTAAAGAAGGAAGTAAGATAGATGTTTTTGCAAACGTCGAGTTATTGGATAATAATAACACACCAGTTCCTAGCGTAATTAGGTTTGAGAAAATGATTTATGACAAAACAGGCATAGATTTAGGTTACTTAAAGGATATGAATTCCTTGGTAAGAAAAATAAAAGAAGTAAAAGATGAGTTACGAGAGGTGGGGACGAAATATGACTAATAAATATCCTTTCTTTAGGTATGTTCCATCATCTTCCAAGGTGCATTTGATGAATTCTAAAATGAAGATAATATGGTTTTTGCTTACCCTTATATCACTACTACTTATTAACGATTTAGTATCACTAGGTATTTTATCCGCTTTTTTACTTATTATAATAGGTTTATCTAAGATAGATGTAAGAGCATACGTATCAAACGCATTATTAGTTTGGCCTTTATACCTTACTTTATTTATTATATTTTTATGTATATTTTTAAATCCGATAACTGCTTTAATATGGACTTTGAAATTGTTTTTAATAATCATTTTGTTTTTAATATTAACTTTTACAACGTCATTAAGTGAAATAGCATGGGGATTTGAGTGTGCCTTTGCTTGTCTTAAAAAAATTAATTTTCCGGTTTCTAAAGCATCACTTAAAATTGCGATGGATATTAAGTTTATTTCAACTATTTTTGAAGAATCTAAAATAGTTAGAAAATCGATGGCATATAGAGGAGTTTCATATAATAAAAACAAGTTAAAATCATTTAAGAAAATGATTGTACCAGTTATATCATTATCTTATAAACTTTCTAGAAGAATGGTAAAAATAATGAAGCTAAGATTTTATGGAAATAAAAAAAGAACGAATTATCATGAAAATAAGGCAACAAAATTTGATAAAATATTAGTATTTTCTCCTGTTATTCTTATTTATGTGGTTATATGGTTAGGTTGGTGTTAGTGTGACTAGATATTTAATAGATTTTTCATATTCCGGTGCAAACTTTAGTGGGTATCAAAAGCAGCCAGGAAAAAGAACGGTTCAAGATGAAATAGAAAAGGTTTTATCAAGTATTAATAATAATAGTGTTAAATTAACTTCGTCTGGTAGAACGGATGCTTTAGTTAATGCAATCCATCAAAAGGCTCATTTTGATTTGGATAAAGAAATAGGGGCATATAAATTAAATGGTGCTCTAAACAGTTACTTGCCAGATGATATTTACGTAAATAGTGTAACTAAAGTAGATAACTTATTTCACGCAAGATATATGGTAAAGTCAAAAGCATATGAGTATTTGATAAATACGGGAGACTATAACCCCTTACTTCGCACCCACGTGTATCAATACTGCAAGCCTTTAAATATAAGGAAAATGAAGAAGGCAGTAAAATATTTCATAGGTAAGCATGATTTTACTACATTTGTATCTGCCGAAGATAAAAAGCAAGACAAGGTAAGAGAAATTTATGATGCAAGTGTTGATGAAAAAGAGGGAATAATTAAAATCACTTTTAAGGGAAGTGGTTTTCTAAAATACCAAGTTAGAAACATGGTTGGAACGTTAATTAAAATAGGTGAGGAAAAAGTATTGCCTGACATAATTTTAAGTCTGTTAGAAAAAAAAGATAGAAAGTGTGCCTTTTTATGTGCACCCGCTCAAGGTCTTACATTAACAGATGTTAAATACTAAATAAAAAAAGAT
This sequence comes from Clostridium sp. CAG:594, assembly GCA_000434835.1. GTDB lineage: Bacteria > Bacillota_I > Bacilli_A > RF39 > UBA660 > Aphodocola. The sequence continues at coordinate 4,672 of FR881462.1, read as the reverse complement.
AGTTTTCAAATTAATGAAAACTATTTTTTATTTAACGTCATTTATTAGATCAACTAATGTTTTAATACCAATTAACCCACAAATACCAACTAATATATATACTATTTTAGAGCCTAATGCACCAGTGCCACCAAATATGGTTGCAACAAGGTCAAAACCAAACAGTCCAATTAATCCCCAGTTTAAGGCACCAATTATCATTACTGTTAAGGCTATAATTTGTAATGTTTTCATAATTTTCCTCCTTTTATACTTATATGATAATCAAAAAAAATATTTTTATACGCGAATATTAAAAAAAATTAACCATATAATTAAATGAAAACAAAAGAGGTGAATTAATGAAAAAATTTTTATTGCCCATACTGGCAATCATTTGTGTAGTTTGTTTAACAGGCTGCGGAAAGGAAACTAGTAAATCGGTAACAGATAAGTTATCAAAAAAAATGGATAAAACTTCCGGGTATAAACTTGAAGCAGAAATGGAATTAATAAATAATGAAGACTCTTACAAATATGATGTTTCAGTATCTTATAAAAAGAAAGATAATTATAGAGTTTCTCTTAGAAACAAAACCAATAATCACGAACAAATAATTTTAAAAAATGATGACGGAGTTTATGTGCTTACACCATCTTTAAATAAGAGTTTCAAATTTCAAAGCAAATGGCCTTATAACAATTCACAAAGTTATTTATTACAATCAGTTATAAATGATATGAAAAATGATTCTAAACTTAGTATGAAAAAACAAGACGGTAATTATGTATTTAAAAGCAAAGTAAATTATAAAAATAACGCATCTTTAACACATCAAATAGTAACGATTGATAAAAACCTAAACATAAAAAAGGTAGTTGTTTATGATGACACTGGAAGCGCCCAGATAAAAGTTTCGTTTAAATCATGTGATATGAAAGCCAAATTCAACAATAAATACTTCGTATTAGAGGAGAATATGAAGACTTTTGATGCTGATACAGAAAGTGATGACGAAAAGACGACAGAAGAGTCTAAAATGCTTGATGAGGCCGTATATCCAATGTATTTGCCAGACGGAACTTATCTTGAAAGTGAAAAAACAATTGACTTAGACGAGGGCTCAAGAATAATCATGACATTTAGTGGGGATACTCCTTTTATGCTAGTTGAAGAGACCGTTTCAAAAAGCGATGATATGGAAGTTATTCCAACAAACGGAGACTTAGATATTTTAGGTGGCAACATAGCCATCATAGGGGATTCAAGCGTAAGCTTTATAAACGATGGATTACAATACTATTTAGTTTCAAGTGATATGTCAAAAGAAGATCTTATAACCGTTGCTAAATCAGTAGCAACACTTCCGGTTGGAAAATAAATCAAGAATCAAAAAATAGGTTTAATTTGGTTTTAATATGTGGTAAAATTATAAACGGTGATATGAATGAGAAATGAATTAAAAAACGGAATAATTTTATCCATCACAGTAATTTTAATAATTTTAGTTGTATATCTTACAACTGCCGTGTTTATGACTGGTGAAATAGGAAGCAAGAAAAGTAGTGAAAAAAAGACTACTACCACAAATGCTGCATCTAGTTATGAAAACAAAATACTTGCAAGTAAGGTTTTTGACCAAACACCTGAAACTTATAAAGTATTAATTTTCTCAGAGCAAGACGTAAGTGATGATTTAAAATCAGCGATAACAAGTTATAGCGGTAATACTAAATTATATTTAGTAAATAAGGATGAGGCTATAAACAAGTATGTATCATCTGATACAGATAACGTAAAACCTGATAATAGTAGCAGTTTGAAAGTAAAAAAGGAAGCTTTATTAACTATTTCTAATGAATCGGTTACATCTTACGTTACAAACGAAAGCGAAATAATTGATGAACTTAAGTAACTTTAGTAATTTTTAGTTACTTTTTTTCATACATTTGTGCTATACTTTTATTATGCGGAGGTTAAAATGGAACATATGAAAAATAAAAAAAATGAGCCAGAAAACAAAAAAGCAGTAAAAGAAAAGTTAAAAAAAGAGCAAATTAAAGAAGAAAATGAATCTTTTGAAAATAAAGAAGAACAAAAAAGTAATAAAATAAATACATTTTTAAATAAAAAGACCGATTTTAAGGTTTATGAATTAATATTATTTGGCACTTTAATAATGATAGTTTCGGTATTTTTGACGGTTGTTGTTATGAATGATGCTTCGCATAATAAGAACGCACTTAGTAATTCTTCCTTAAAATCTGATGAGAAATTAGCAGAATTTGAAGAAGTTTATGATTTAATTAATACGTCTTATTATAAGAAGGTAAGTAAAAAGAAACTAATCGAAGGTGCTATAAACGGAATGTTAGACTCACTAGATGATCCACACACAAGTTATTTTACAAAAACGGAAAAAGAAAATTTTGATGAACTTATGAATGGTTCTTATGACGGTATAGGTGCTGAAATATCATTAGATAAAGATGGTAATGTAATAGTATTTTCAGTATTTAAAAACTCACCAGCTCAAGAGGCGGGATTAAAGTTTAATGATAAAATAATGGAAGTTAATGGTAAAAGTACAAAAGGAATGTCAACAACTGAGGTGGTTGCCCTAATTAAGGATGCTAAAAGAAAAGATGCCAACATAAAAATAGAAAGAGACGGAACCACTTTAGAATTTGATGTTGAAAAAAGAGAAGTTGTAATAGAATCAGTTGAATCAAAGACATATGATGTAAATGGTAAAAAGATAGGCTATGTTGTTATAAACACATTTGCAAATAACACGTATAGTCAGTTCAGGAGTAACGTTGAACAATTAGAAAAGGAAAATATTTCAGGATTAGTAATAGATGTTAGAAATAATTCTGGTGGTTATTTACATTCGGTAACTAATATGCTTGATATGTTCTTACCAAAGGGAATGATAAGTTATCAAATTGCAGATAGAAAAACAACTTATAAGTATGCCGCAACAACAAGTGAATCAAGAAATTACCCTGTTGCGGTTTTGGTAAACAAGGCAAGTGCATCAGCATCTGAAATCTTAGCTATTGGATTAAAAGAATCATATGGTGCAGATGTTGTTGGAACATATACATATGGTAAAGGTACCGTTCAAACGACAAAGAATTTAGAAACAAGTAAAGGTATGATAAAATATACGATTCAAAAATGGTTATCACCTAACGGAAACTGGATAAATAAAAAAGGTGTTGAACCAACTGTTAGCGTGGAATTATCATCTAGTTATGAAAATAATCCAATAGAAGCAAACGATAATCAGCTTCAAAAAGCATTAAATGTAGTTGCAAATAAATAAAAAAAGGTGTAAAAATAGAATAAAAAAGTCAGATAAATGCAAATTTTTGATATGTTATACAAAGATATGCATAAATATCTGTCTTTTTACTTGCAAAAAATTTTGTTTTTCTAATTTATGTATGCTAGTAAAAAGCAGGCGGACTCGCTAGAATTATATTTTATTTTTGTTTTTCTTGTGTTTTTCACTAAAAAAGTATAATATTGAGTTAACGAGGAGAAAAATATGAGGAAAATGAAAGTAGGAGATAATTATACTATTCATTGTTATAAACATGATGGTCATATATATAATAGTTATGAGTATTCTGTTTTGCTAGACATAAAAAAAGATTACCTTGTTTTTGGAAACAATAAGGTAAAGGTAATGGAAGAAGATGGCAGAACTTGGTATACAAAAGAACCAGCCATAATATTTTATTTTAAGGACAAATGGTATAATGTAATAGTACAATTTAAGAAAAATGACATATATTATTATTGTAATATAGCAAGCCCAACCATAATTGAGGGCAAGGTAATTAAGTATATTGATTACGATTTGGATTTAAGAGGCTTCCCAGATGGAACTTATAAGATCTTAGATGAGTCCGAATATGAGTATCATAGGAAGAAGATGAATTATCCAGAAGAGATAAATTTGATTGTCAAGCAAGAGTTAAAAAACTTAATTAAGGTATACAGTTCCAACACTGGCCCCTTTGACAAGAAAATCGCAATAAGATATTTTGAAAAATTTATGCAACTAACTGGTAATAAAAAATAAATTTTTACATATATTAAATAGAAATGGTTATTCAAAATACCTATTTTTACTAGAAAAAATAAGCAAAAAAGCACTTTTTTTAAAAAAAATCAAAAAAAATGAAAAAAATTGAAAAAAGTTGTTGACATGACCATTTGGATGTGGTATATTTTTATTGCGCTTGACAAAAAGAAGTCAAAAAAAAGCGTAAAAAGCCTTTGTAAAACAAGGGTAGAAATGATCTTTGAAAACTGAGCAAAACGTCAAGATTATTTGAGTAGCTAGGAAAAACAAACAAAACAAAATAAATATATTTTTGAGAGTTTGATCCTGGCTCAGGATGAACGCTGGCGGCATGCCTAAGACATGCAAGTCGAACGAGATGGCCCATTGAAGATTGAGTGCTTGCACGATTTCCGATTTGGATTCTCCATCTAGTGGCGGACGGGTGAGTAACACGTGGGTGACCTACCTTTGAGTTTGGGACAACTACTGGAAACGGTAGCTAATACCAAATAATATACAGTTTCGTTTCTGTATTAAAAGGCGCTTTACAGCGTCGCTCTTAGATGGGCCTGCGGCGTATTAGCTAGTTGGTGAGGTAATGGCTCACCAAG
>FR881461.1 GCA_000434835.1 Clostridium sp. CAG:594 | reverse complement strand
ATTTTACAAATTTAACTAAAATAGATTTTAATAAATATTTTAATACATCAAATGCTACTAATATGCGAGGTATGTTTGATAGGGATGCAAAATTAGCAAGTTTAGATGTATCTTCTTTTGACACATCAAAAGTAACTAATATGGGACTTATGTTTTCTAACTGTAATACTTTAACAAAAAATTAGCAAGTTTAGATGTATCTACTTTTGACACATCAAAAGTAACAAACATGAGACTTATGTTTTCTAACTGTAACGTTTTAACAAAACTAGATTTATCTAATTTTAACACATCAAATGTAGAAAATTTCGGAGCTATGTTTCAATTATGTAATGCTTTAGCTGACCTTAATATAACTTCATTTGATACAACTAAAGCAACTGATATATCTTATTTGTTTAACCAGTGTAATAGTATAACAAGCCTTGACTTATCACATTTTGATACTATAAATGTAAATAATATGAAAGCTATGTTTCAAGGATGCCAAGAGCTTACAAATTTAAATATATCATCATTTAATACATCTAAAGTAACAGATATGCAATATATGTTTAATAGATGTGAGAAATTATTATCTTTAGATGTTTCAAAATTTAATACATCTAAAGTTACTAATATGAGGGCTATGTTTCAAGGTTGCTATAAGGTTCCGTCATTAGAAGTTTCAAACTTTGATACATCTAAAGTAACTGATATGCGTACAATGTTTCAAAATTGTCAAGCTTTGGAAAAACTCGATGTTTCTAATTTTAACACCGCAAAAGTAGGTGATATGTATGATATGTTTAATAGATGTGTTTTGTTAACAGAAATAGACGTATCTAAATGGAATACCTCAAACGTTGTTTATTTTGACGAAATGTTCTTACACTGTGAAGCGTTAGAAAATATTGATGTATCAGGATTTGATACTTCTAATGCAACAGGACTTCATAGTATGTTTAATAGTTGCATTAAATTGAAATATGTTGATGTTTCAAATTTTAATACATCAAAAGTAAAGGAATTTGGTGCTATGTTTCAAAGTTGTAATTCAATAAACAACATTGATGTGTCCGGATGGGATGTTTCAAATGCAGAAACAGCTCTTGCTTTATTTCAAGACTGTTCATCATTGGAAAATTTAGATTTATCTGGATGGAAGATAAGCAAAGTAACTGACATGAGAGCGATGTTTTCAGGGTGTGCTAAATTAAAAACTATTGATTTAAATGGTTTTGACACAACAAAGGTTACTAATTTTGGGTATATGTTTAATGGATGCAAGGCTGCTACAATTATTAATGTATCAAGCTTTAAAACTCCAAATGCAAAATATATGCAAAGTATGTTTGAAGAGTGCAATAATATTAAATCTTTGGACTTAAGTGGTTTTGATACGACAAATGTAACTACAATGGGTGGTATGTTTTATAACTGTCAATTGTTAGAATCGCTTGATTTATCTAACTTTAAAACTCCTAATTTAACTTACATGCATAGAATGTTCCATAATTGTAAATCTCTAAAAACTCTTGATGTATCAAATTTTGATACTTCTAAAGTAACTGATATGTATGCCTTATTTATGTATTGTACAAGTTTAAAAGAACTTAACCTAAGTAGTTTTGATATATCATCTGTAACGAGTATAAGTGGTATTTTTTCAAATCTTGCTTCACTTCAAAAGCTTGACATCAGAAATATGGATTTTACGAATGTTTCAAAATATGAAGAAACAGGCTTCATGTTTAACTGGATGCCTAATAACACTTTGATATATGTAAAAGATCAGGCTGCTAAAGATTTCATGATTAAAAAATATGAAGGAAGCGGAACTTTAACAAACATTCAAATAGTAAATTCTTAAAGATAGTTAAAAACTATCTTTTTTTAATAAATTTTAATAAATATTTAGCACTCTAGTATTGACATTGCTAAAGATGCATATTATAATACTGTTAGACTACAAAAAAGAAGGTGATAAACTTGCTAAGTGAAAGAAGAAAAGAACTTCTTAAGCTGATTGTAGAAGAGTACATTAAAACTGCTAATCCTGTTGGTTCTTCTTTATTGTGTGATAAACTTAATTGTTCATCTGCAACCATAAGAAACGAGATGGCATCTTTAGAAGATATGGGTTATCTTGAAAAAACTCATACGTCATCTGGTCGTGTGCCTAGTGAAATGGGATACCGTTATTACGTTGATAATTTGATGGAACCAAAAAAAATGACAGGTGAGGAAGTTTTAAAACTTCAAACTATATTTGATAATAAAGGACTTGTTTTATCAGATGTAATTACAAGAAGTATGGAAATTATATCGGAAATAACTAATTGTACTTCACTTGTTTTAGGAGCATCTAGTGCTGAAAATAAACTAAAGGAAGTTGAGACGATACCTTTTAATGAAAATAAGGTAATAGCAATTGTTATAACGGATAAAGGGCATGTTGAGCATAAAGAACTTAATGTAGGCAAAGTATCACCTAATGAAGTTAAAAAGGTAGTTGAATTAATTAATAAACTTCTTGTTGGAACACCACTTGATGAGGTTTCTGCTAAACTTGAATTTGAGATTAAGCCAATAATTGGTAATTATGTTAAATCTCATGAAGCTTTATATCAGGCCTTTTATAATGCGTTTAATGAGTTTTCTTATAAGAGTCATATGCATATGGCAGGTAGAACAAAATTACTTGATTATAGGGAATTTGATAGCGTAGCAAAAGTAAAAGAAATACTTAATAAATTTGACGATGAAAATATGGTTAAGAAAATAGAAGCCGATTGTAATGATATAAACGTATATATTGGTCATGAAAATAATTTTGATGATGATGTGTCGGTTATTAAGACTAAGTATGATATAAATGGTGAAGAAGGCACAATTGCGATAGTAGGACCTAAGAGAATGGATTATGAAAAGGTCGTATCACTACTTAACTATATAAAGCAAAACATAGAAAGGTAAAAATATGACAGAAGAAAAAAAGAATAATGAAGAAATAAATAAAGATATGAATATAAAAGAAGAAAAAGACCATAAAGATAAAAAGCATAATAAAAATAAAGAAACAGAAGATGTTATAAAGCTTACTAAGGAAGAAGTAGAAGCAATAAATAAAAAGGCTTCTGATGCTGAAGAGCGTGCGTTAAGACATCAAGCAGAGTTAATTAATTATCGTAAAAGAAAAGATGAAGAAACAGAGAAAATGCTAAAGTACGCAAACGAAGGATTAATTCTTGAAATTTTACCTGTTTTAGATAATTTTGAAAGAGCGGTTAGCATGAATGAAAACGTGGGTGAAGAAGCTAAAAAGTTTATAGATGGAATGAAAATGGTTCATCAAGGATTAATTTCTGCATTAAATAAGCATGGTGTTAGTGAAATAGAATGTTTAGGTAAGAAGTTTGATCCTTCTTTAGAGCAAGCCGTTATGACTGCTGAAGAGAAGGATAAAGAAAGTGACATAGTTTTAGAGGTATATCAAAAGGGATATATGCTAAAAGATAAATTAATTAGACCAGCGATGGTTAAAGTAAATAAATAAAAGAGAGGAATGATAAATATGAGTAAAATAATAGGTATAGATTTAGGTACAACAAATTCGTGCGTTGCTGTCTTAGAAGGTGGCGAAGCAAAGGTTATCGCTAATGCTGAAGGTGAAAGAACAACTCCATCAGTAGTAGCATTTAAAGATGGAAAGATTATTGTTGGTGGCGCAGCTAAAAGACAGATGGTAATCAATCCTGATACAATAAGATCAATAAAAAGATTAATGGGTACTGATAAAAAGGTAAAAGCAAATGGTAAAGAATACACTCCAGAAGAGGTATCTGCAATGATCTTAGGAGATTTAAAGAAAACTGCAGAAAGCTATTTAGGAGAAAAAGTAGATAGAGCGGTAATTACTGTTCCAGCATACTTTAATGATGCACAAAGACAAGCTACTAAAAACGCAGGTAAAATTGCAGGACTTACAGTTGAAAGAATCATAAACGAACCTACTGCAGCATCACTTGCATATGGTCTTGATAAACAAGAACAAACACAAACTATCTTAGTTTATGACTTAGGTGGTGGAACATTTGACGTATCAATCCTTGAATTAGGTGATGGTGTATTCGAAGTTAAATCAACATCTGGTAATAACCACTTAGGTGGAGATGACTATGACCAAAGAATAGTTGACTTCTTAGTAGAAGAAATTAAAAATGAACATGGCGTTGATTTATCAAGTGATAAAATGGCTATGCAAAGATTACAAGATGCAGCAGAAAAAGCTAAGAAAGACTTATCTGGTATGACTATGACACAAATTTCATTACCATTCTTAGCACAAGGAAAAGATGGTGTTATTAACTTTGAAACATCACTTTCAAGAGCTAAATTCGAGTCTTTAACTGATGATTTAACAGAATCTACTCTAGAACCTGTAAGAAAGGCTTTAAAGGATGCTAAATTATCTGCTAGTGACATTGATAAAGTATTATTAGTAGGTGGTTCAACACGTATTTTAAAGGTTCAAGAATTAATTAAGAAAGAATTAGGTAAAGAACCATCTAAAGGTGTTAACCCTGATGAAGTAGTTGCTATGGGAGCTGCTATTCAAGGTGGTGTGTTAACCGGAGATGTTAACGACATAGTATTACTTGATGTTACACCACTTTCACTAGGTATTGAAACAATGGGTAATGTTATGACTCCATTAATCGAAAGAAACACTACAATACCAACTTCAAAATCTCAAGTATTCTCAACCGCAGCAGATAATCAACCAGCAGTTGACATACACGTACTTCAAGGTGAAAGACCAATGGCAAGTGATAACAAAACACTTGGTAGATTCCAATTAACAAACATTCCACCAGCACCAAGAGGAGTTCCACAAATTGAAGTTACATTTGATATCGATGCTAATGGTATCGTAAACGTTAAAGCAAAAGATTTAGGAACTGGTAAAGAGCAGGCTATTACAATTACTGCATCAACAAACCTATCAGATGAAGAAATAGAAAAGATGCGTAAAGAAGCAGAAGAAAACAAAGATGCTGATGAAAAGAAGAAGGCTTTAGCAGATGCTAGAAACGAAGCTGACCAAATGATCTTTACAACTGAAAAAGCTATTAAGGATTTAGGCGATAAAGTAGATGCTAAAGATAAAGATACTGCAGAAAAATTAGTTTCTGATCTAAAGAAGGAACTTGAAAGTGAAGATGTAGATAAGATTAAAGATGCAACATCTAAACTTCAAGAAGAAGCAATGAAATTAGGCGCTAAGGTATATGAAGAAGCTAATAAAAAAGCTCAAGAAGAGGCAAGTACAAAAAGCGATAAATCAAACGAAGACGAAGTAGTAGACGCAGAATTTGAAGAGAAAAAATAATAAATAATAGTAGTAAAGTTCTAGCATTTAAAGCTAGAACTTTATGCTTAAATAAAAAGGAGAGTCTATGGCTAAAGAAGAAAAATTAAGATGTGAAATTGAAGATAAGTATAAATGGGATTTAACAAAGATATATAAAGATGAAAAAGAGTGGCAAAAAGATTTTGATGATGTAAAAGAGAAAATATTAAAAGTTTTGGAGTATAAAGACAGTTTTCTTAGTAATGGTAAAAAGCTTTATGAATATTTAAAATATGATGAAGAAGTATCAAGAAAATTAGAAAAAATATATTACTATGCACATCTAAATTATGATGCTGATACTTTAGATGAAAAATATAAAGTAATGACAAATAAAGTTTCTGATTTATTTACTAAATATAATGAATTATCATCTTTTGTTGTTCCTGAAATATTAAAACTAGATGAAGAAAAATTAAATACGTTTTATAAAGATGAAGAAAAGTTAGAAGATTATAGATTTAGTATTGAAAATATATATAGGTTTAAAAATCACACGTTAGATGAAGAAAAAGAAAAGATGTTATCAAATTTATCAAAGTGTCTATCTAACCCAGAAGAGACTTATGAAGCATTAACTGATTCTGATTTTGAATATGATTATATCACTGATGAAAAAGGTAATAAAGTTAAGTTCAACGAAAGTAATTACTCATTATTCATAAAATCAAAAGATAGAAGTGTACGAAAAAAAGCTTTTGAGATGCTTCATAATAAGTATAAGAAATACATAAGAACTATAACATCTACTTATAAGGGTGAGGTAGAAAATAACGTTGTATTAGCTAAAATAAGAAATTATGATAGTGCAATTAGTGCCTCTTTATATTCTGATAACGTACCAGTAGATATTTATAACAACTTAATAAAAGTTGTTAATGATAATATGAATGTATTATATGATTATTATGACTTAAAAAAGGAAATACTTTCTCTTGATCACCTTCACATGTATGATACTTATGTTGAAATAATAAATAAGATAGATAAAAAATATTCATTTGATGAAGCAAAAGAAATAGTAATAGATGCTTTAAGCGTTTTAGGGGATAAATACGTAAAAAACTTAAAGAAAGCCTTTGATGAAAAATGGATAGATATTTATCATAGTAAAGGTAAGAGGTCAGGCGCATATTCATCAGGTAATTTTGATGTTAATCCATACGTTTTATTAAACTTTGAAGGAACGTTAAATGATGTATCAACGCTAGCTCATGAACTTGGACACTCTATGCATACATACTTATCTTGCAAAAATAACCCATATCAATATTCATCATATGAGATATTTGTAGCAGAAGTTGCATCAACTGTTAACGAGCTTTTACTTGCAAATTATATGCTTAAAAACTCTAAGAATAAAGATGAAAAACTAGCTATTATAAATCATATTTTAGATTTATATAAGGCAACATTATACAGACAAACAATGTTTGCAGAATTTGAAAAAGAAACTCATAAATTAAGAGAAAAAGGCGAGGTTTTAACTAGTGAACTATTATCAAATACATATTACAACCTAGTTAAAAAATACTTTGGACCAAATGTTTTATGTGACGACTTAATTAGGTATGAATGGGCTAGAATACCACATTTTTACTACAACTTCTATGTGTATAAATACGCAACTGGAATATCAGCAGCAAGTTATATTGTAGATGGTATTTTAAATAATAAAGAAGGCGCACTAGAAAACTATATAAACTTCTTAAAAACAGGTGGTTCTATGTATCCTTTAGATGAACTTAAAATAGCAGGCGTTAATTTAAATAGCAAGTCCGTTGTTTTATCAGCCATTAAGACTTTTGAAAAATATTTAAAGGAATTTAAAGACATATATAATAGTTAGGAGGTATTTTAGAAGTATGAAGAAAGACTATTATGAAGTACTTGGTGTTTCTAAAACTGCAACTGATGCCGAAATTAAAAGCGCGTTTAGAAAGTTAGCTAAGAAATATCATCCAGATGTTTCTAAGGAAAAAGACGCAGCAGAAAAATTTAAGGAAGTACAAGAAGCATACTCAGTATTATCAGATAAAGAAAAAAGAGATAAATATGATAGATTTGGTCATGCAGCATTTGATCAAAACGGAGGCTTTGGAGGAGCTGCTGGAGGATTCTCTGGATTCGAAGACTTTGATGCATCAGATATATTTAAAGATATATTTGGAGCAGGCTTTGGCTTTGGAGGAGATTCATCGTTCTTTGGAGGCGGAAGAGCATCAAATGCCGCAAGAAAAACAAAGGGTCCAGATATTAATGTAATATTTGAGATGGATTTTGAAGAGGCAGCATTTGGAACTAAAACAACGGTTTCATTAAACATTGATGATAAATGTCCAGACTGTGATGGAAAAGGCGGAACTGGCATTAAGACTTGTCCTGATTGTAAAGGAACAGGATATATAAAAGAACAGCAAAGAAGTATTTTAGGAGCATTTATTACACAAAGACCTTGTCCTACTTGCGGTGGAACGGGTGAAACATATACAAAAAAATGTACAACTTGCCGCGGAACTGGTAAAAAACGTGTTAAGAAAAACATCATAGTAAACGTTCCAGCAGGAGTTGATACTGGTGACCACTTAAGAGTAGCAGGTAAAGGTCCAGCAGGAGAAAATGGTGGTCCAAATGGAGATGTTTATATCGAAATAAAAGTAAAAGAACACCCATTATTTAGAAGAGATGATAATAATCTATTCGTAACTTTACCACTTACCATTACAGAAGCTGCACTAGGATGTAAAAAAGAAGTTCCAACACTTGATGGTAACGTAATATTAACGGTTCCTCAAGGCAGTCAAACAGGTGATAGACATAGACTTAAAGGTAAGGGCTTAAAGAGTCCAGCAAAACGTGGTACTGGTGATATGTTTGTTGTTATAAAAGTTATAACTCCAACTAAACTAGATAGAAAACAAAAGAAACTATTAGAAGAACTTGCTTTAACAAACTTAAAAACTAGTGATTTTAATACGTTTGAAAAATATTTATCAAAAAGTAAATAAAAGTTTACCAAAGGTAAGCTTTTTTTGATATAATAAAAATAATTTAATTGACGTTGCAGTTAGGAGATGAAATAATGAAAAAAGTTGAATCTTCTTTAACAAGAGAAGATACTCCAGTTACGTTTGTTAATGATGAAAATCTTTGGAAACTAAAAGAGTTTTATGAATGTCAAGATGAAAATAAATTTGATTATAGTAGGATAAGACCAAAGTTTAGTGATGGCGCTTATATGGGTGTATGGTTTAGTTATAATGCTGTTAAAATTCTAAAAGATAGTAATGAGATATGTAAGGGTATAGCAAAACAATATGAAGAATATAATTCATCAAAAGAAACTAAGGCGGTATCTAAATCCTTGCCACAAGAAGAAAGTGTTAAAACTAAAGTGTACACTAAACTAATCAAAGAAAAAAGTGAAAGTAATGAAAAAAAGACTGAAACAAAGGGAGATGATAATATGAGTAGAAAAAGAAATTTTTATTCTGAATTTAATGCATCAAAAGAAGAAATTGATGAAATAATAAATTCTAAGTTAGATATTGCAGATAGTGAGGTAATAATTAGTGCTTGGAAGGGTTATTTAAATGGTCCTTACCCAAAACGTGATATCATTAATACTCCAGAGTATAAAAATGCTTGTGACAAGATAAGCAAATTACTTGAAGAAAAGAAGAATAATAACAATCAAAAAGAAAGTAGTGCTTTTTATGATATGTTTAATGGCTATAGTCCGTATGATATAGATAAAGCCTTTGAAAAGTTAACCGATAAACAAAAAAATATTATATTAAAGAAGTGGAATGGTGATATTAAAAAAGGTATTAAAAAGCGTGGTGAATTTACCAAAGGAGAAAATACTTCTTATAGTTTAGCTAAAAAGGCCCTTATCAATATTTTATCTGGAAAAGAAAAAAATAGTAATGATAAGGATGTTAAAAAAGAACATTCTAAAAACGTTTTAAATGAGAAGCAATTAGAAATAAAATTAGACGCTAAAAATGAAGTTAATATGGGTGAAGATACTAAAACAATTCAAGAGCAAGAAAAAATAGAAAGTAAAATTACAAAAGAATGCAAAAAAGATACTAAGGAACATAAAATAGATGAAAATGAAATATATTTAAAATTGTTTGAGTTGGTTAGTGATCCATACTTTATGGATGTAATTAAGAAACTTAATAAAAACGACTACAACATTTTATTTTTAAAGCTTAATTATCCGGGAAAAAGCATTGAAGAATTATCTAATTTTACAGGTATGAAGATGGATGATATTAAAGTGTCATTATCAAAAGGTGTAGATATGATAATAGATGAGTTTAACAGTATAATTAGAGAAATGTTTAATATAAGTGATTTTAATAAAACTGAAGATAATTCATATAAACTAAGATAATATATTTAAAATATATTGTCTTTTTTCTTTAAAGTTATATAAAAAATGGTATAATAATTTATGTAACAATAGAAAGAAGATGAATATACTATGAATTTAACTGGACTTACTAAAGAAGAAGTAAAACAAAGAATAAGACAAGGAAAAGTAAATTATGATACAACAACTCCTAGTAAGAGTGTTAAACAGATTTTATTAGAAAATACTTGTACTTTGTTTAACTTTATTAACTTAGTTTTAGGTATTGCAATAATAGTTGTTGGTTCATACAAAAATCTGCTTTTTTTAGGTGTTGTTGTATGTAATACGTTAATTAGTACGATTCAGGAAATTAGGGCTAAAAAAATAGTAGATAAATTATCAGTAATATCATCTTCTAAAGCCAAGGTAATTCGTGACTCTAAAATGCGCGAAATACATATAAATGATATCGTATTAGATGATTTAATAATTTATGAATTAGGAAATCAAGTTGTTGTAGACTCTAAAGTAGTTGATGGAATGTGCGAGGTTAACGAATCTTTTATAACTGGTGAGTCAAAAACGATATATAAAAAGAAGGGTGATGAAATACTATCAGGTAGTTTCGTAGTAAGTGGTAATGTAAAGGCAAAAGTAATTCACGTTGGACTAGATAACTACACGTCTGTTATATCACGTGATGCTAAAAAGCTTAAAAAAGAGATAAATTCTGAGATAATGCGCTCTTTAAATAAAATAGTAAAATACGTATCAATTGCGTTAATACCAATTGGTGTACTTCTTTTATTAAAACAGTTATCAATTCCTGATAATACCACGCAAAACGCGGTTGTAACGGTAGTTGCGGCAGTAGTTGGTATGATACCAGAAGGATTAATATTACTTGTTTCAACGGTACTTGCAATAAGCGTTTTAAAACTATCTAAATATAACGTATTAGTTCAAGATTTATATGCGATAGAAACACTTGCTAGAGTAGATACGTTATGCTTAGATAAAACAGGAACAATAACAGAAGGGAAGATGGAAGTAAGTGATATAATTCCTCTTAACAATAACAAAATAAGTGACATAGACTACGCAATGGAAGCGCTATCTACTAACCTTAATGATAAGAATCCAACGTTTTTAGCAATAAATGATAAATATAAAAATAATTCAAACGAAAAGGCTATAAAAACAATACCTTTTTCATCAGAAAGAAAGTATTCAGGAATAATTTTAAAAGATTGTTCATATATTATGGGAGCTCCTGAGTTTGTTTTAGAAGATGATTTAAAAACTTATGAAAAAGAAATAGAAAAATTTTCATCTTTAAATAGAGTTTTAGTATTAGTTAAAACAGACGCAATAAAGGATGATAAATTACCTAGAAAAAAAGATGTTTTAGCACTTATTTTAATAAGGGATAAAGTAAGAAAAGAAGCAGAAATAACTCTTAATTACTTTAAGGAAAACGATGTTAATATAAAAGTAATATCAGGAGATAGTGTATCTACTGTCAAAAATGTTGCAAAAACAGTTGGAATAGAGGTAAGTGGTGCTGTAGATTTAAGAAACATAAAAGAAGATACGGACATTAATAATTTAGTAGAAGAAAATACTATTTTTGCTCGTGTTAAGCCGGATCAAAAAAAGATGCTTATATCAGCACTTAGAAAAAATGGACACGTAGTTGCTATGACGGGCGATGGAGTAAATGATGTTTTAGCGCTTAAAGAAGCGGATTGTGGTGTTGCAATGAGTGATGGTGCAGATGCCGCAAGAAACGTATCTGAATTAGTACTTCTTGATTCTAATTTTGATTCAATGCCAAAAATAGTTAAAGAAGGAAGAAGAACAATTAATAACGTAGAGCGCTCTGCAACGCTATTTTTATCTAAGACTATTTATGCATCTTTACTAGCACTATTATTTTTGTTCATCAACTATACATATCCTTTTATCCCAATTCAAATGACGTTAATTAACAGTTTAACAATCGGAATTCCAGCGTTTATATTAGCGTTAGAGCCAAATAAATTAAGGGTTAAGGGTAAGTTTTTTATAAACGTTGTATCAAAGGCAATACCAAGTGGTATAACAACCGTTGTGAACATATTAATTCTTGTTTTAGTAGCAAGCCTACTTAAAATTCCAGGCACACAAACTTCAACATGCGCTGTTATAATAACCGCATATACAGCACTTTTACTAATATATAGAATAAGTAAACCACTTAATTTGCTTAGAAAATCACTTCTTTTAATACTTAGTATAATATTTCTTCTAGCACTAGTAACACCAATTGGTAGAAGTATATTTTCTCTTGAAATATTAACGCCAAACTCACTTTTAATTTTACTTCCACTTATGTATATATCAACTAGGTTATTTAAGTTATTATCTAACTTACTTAACATGGTTATTGAAAGAAAAAAATCTTGGTTTATGTAAGGAGGCATTATGAAAAAGATAGTATTTTCTGACATAGATAGAACGCTTGCAATAGAGGGCGTTATATCAAGAAAAAACATTGATTTAATAGAACGTTACATAAAGCTTGGTGGAACATTTATTTTGACAAGCGGAAGAAGTGTATCTTATACAAAACTAATTGCAAAACAAATAAAAGGTGTAAGATATATTGTATGTACTAATGGTTCAATAATATATGATCTTGAAAAAGAAAAGGTTTTATATGCTAATAAAATAGAATATGAACATTTAAAGAAATTATATGAAATTTGTAGCATAAATGATTTTAAGTTTATTATTACTTCAACTTCTAAAGACTTAGTAAATAAAGATGCATTAATTAACCAAACTATATTTACGTCTTTAGATAAAACACTATATGATAATATAGATGCAACCCAGGTAGTTATATATGGGCCAGATAAAGAAAAAATACTTGATATAGAAAAGATTATAAGCGAGATGAAAGATTTATCAGTTATTAATAAGAGTAGAGCTTTATATGATAATAACTTTATTAATAATAAAAATTACTGGCTTGATATAGTTCCTTTAGGTTCTAATAAGGGTGATGGTGTACTTAAAATGTGTAAATATTTAAACGTACCATTAAAAGATACCGTAAGAGTTGGTGACGATTTAAATGACCTTCCTATGTTTTTTGATGAAGGTCTAAACGTTTGCGTTGATAATGCTATGTTTGAATTAAAGCAAAAGGCAGGTTTTATAACTAAGTCATGTGCAGAAGATGGTGTAGCTTATTTACTTGAGAATATTATAGAAGAAAAATTATAATATTTATATATTTGAAATATAATAAATAATGTGTTATAATTTACTTGTTTTAAAGGCAATGAAGGAAAGAAAAAGGTAAAACTATTAATAAGAGAGCGCATAAATGGTGAAAGTGCGTAATAGATAATAACTATATAAATGGTTCTGGAGCTTTTTAACTGAATAATTAGGTTGAAACGGTAGCTACGTTATAGCACAAGAGCATATATATTTATATATGAATTAAGGTGGTACCGCGGTTATAATCGTCCTTTAACAAGGATGATTTTTTTTATTTTGAAAGGAGACTTTTGATGGAAAAATTTAAAATGCCTGGCGTAGGTATTGGGGTTATGGTGCTTGATAGTGATGGAAAAGTTCTTCTTATTTTAAGAAATAGTAATCCAGATCTTGCTAAAAGTGATATGCATCTAGAAGGTACTTGGACTCTTCCAGCTGGTAAGGTAGGTTATGGAAAGACCATAATAGATGCTGCAAAAAGAAAGGTTAAAGAAGAAGTTAATTTAACAATAGAAGATGTAAAAGTTATATCTGTTAGTGATGATATTAACCAGTATAATCATTTCTTAACGATAGGTCTTTTAGCAGATAGCTATAAAGGCATTATAGACTTAGGCAAAACTTTAGAACACGTGGATTATAGATTCTGTGATTTAGATGATTTGCCAGATAAATTATGTGAGCCTAGTAAAACAATAATTAATAATTATAAAAATAATAGAATGTATAAAGGAGAGTAGAAATTATGGAAAAGAAAAAATATTATATATCAACTGCAATAGCATATACATCAGGTAAACCTCATATTGGAAATACATATGAAATTGTTTTAGCGGACGCTATTGCAAGATACAAAAGACAAAAAGGTTTTGATGTATACTTTCAAACTGGAACTGATGAACATGGTGAAAAAATAGAGTTAAAGGCTAAGGAAAGAGGTATTAGCCCAAAAGAGTTTGTAGATGAAGTATCTACTGAAATTAAAAGAATATGGGATATTATGAATACATCTTATGATAAATTTGTTAGGACAACTGATCCTCATCACGAAAAAATAGTTCAAAAAATATTTGATAAAATGTATGATAAAGGTGATATTTATAAGGGAGAGTATTCTGGGCTTTACTGTACACCTTGTGAATCGTTTTGGACAGAAAGTCAGTTAGTAAACGGTAAATGTCCTGACTGCGGAAGAGAAGTTGAAGAAAAAAAAGAAGAAGCATACTTCTTTAAACTATCTAAGTATCAAGATAGATTAGTAAAATACATAGAAGAGCATCCAAACTTTATACAACCAGAGTCAAGAAAAAACGAAATGCTTAATAATTTTATCAAACCAGGTCTTCAAGATTTATGTGTATCTAGAACTTCATTTGATTGGGGAATACCAGTTGACATAGATCCTAAACACGTTGTGTACGTTTGGCTTGATGCTTTAACAAACTATATAACAAACATTGGATATGATCCAGATGGTTCATCTAGTGAGTTTAATAAGTGGTGGCCTGCTGATTTACACTTAATTGGTAAAGATATAATAAGATTTCACACTATATACTGGCCTTGCTTTTTATGGAGCTTAGATTTAGAGCTTCCAAAACAAGTATTTGGTCATCCTTGGTTACTTACTAATAATGATAAAATAGGTAAATCAAGAGGAAATGCAATATATGCAGATAACTTAGTAGATTTATTCGGAGTAGATGCTGTTAGATATTATGTTTTACATGAAATTCCATTTGCAAATGATGGTAACTTAACTTACGAACTATTAATAGAAAGAACCAATACTGATTTAGCAAATACACTAGGTAATTTAGTTAACAGAACAATATCAATGGCTAACAAATACTTTGATGGACAAGTTGCTAATAAAAAAGTATGTGATGATTTAGATAAAGAATTAATAGATATGATAAATGATTTAGATGGTAAAGTAGAAAAGAGAATGGACAAGTTAGAAATTGGTTTTGCATTAGATGAAATATTTGAAGTTTTAAGAAGATCAAATAAATACATTGATGAAACTATGCCTTGGTCTTTAGCTAAGGAAGAAGATAAAAAAGATAGATTAGAAACAGTTTTATATAATTTACTTGAATCTATTAGAGTATGTGCAAACCATCTTACACCTTTCTTAACTAATACTTCTAAAGAAATATTAAAACAATTAAATACTACTGTTACATCACTAGAGTTTAATGAAAATAACTCTTATAACAATATGAAACCAGAAGTGTTATTCCAAAGAATAGATAAAGAAAAGAAACTAAAGGAAATAGAAGAAAATAATTAATAATATATATTATTATTTAATCACATAAGAAATTATGTTTTAAAAAGCGGTGAACCCAGCCATTAAATTGAGGCTTAAAAAAAGTTAGCTAGCAGTAATTAATTTTACGCTAGCTTTTTAAATTTGTTATAATATTTAGATATTTTTATTGTAAAAAAGTGTAAAAATATTATATGGTTTTTGCTTTGACGAACTATAATTTGTTATACTATATTTGGTGATTATAAATGAGCGAATTAACAATAATGCATAAATATGGAATATCAGCGACATATTATGATAATAAATTTGAGGCTGTTCAAAAAGATGACTTGAATAAAATGTTAGATGAGTTTAATAAAAGGGATATTAACGTTCATAATATTTATTTTAATGGTGATGATTTAGAGTGTTTTATTGGCAAATTAAAAGTCATTTTAAAAGATTATTATTACTTTCAAAATGATTCAAGATTTGATTTTATTTTTAATAAATTGAAATCATATAAACTTTGTGATAAAACAAAAAATGCAGCCAAAGTAGTAGCGGGCATTCTTGCTATTTCAAGTATCATAAGTGTTGCGGCATATAAGGTTAATAATAAGAATCATGAAAGTTATGAATCATATGTAGAGCCTAGCTATAGCACTATTTACGTTGATAGTAATCCAGCATCTTTAGATAATGATATAAATAAGAAAATTGATTCTGGCACAATAAATGCTGATAAAAAAGATGCTGATAAAAAAGATTATGAGGAAACCAAAAATAATAATGTTCTTAAAGCGGGCGTGATATCTAATCTTCAAATAGAAGATGAATCTGAAAGTGAAAAAGCAAATAAAACTAAGGAATTATATTATGACATAATAGAAAAGTATGCTAATATGTATGGCGTTTTGCCTTCGGTTATTTTAGCTATCGCAACGCAAGAAAGAGGAGTTCATTCTGATACTATAGACCCAGGTGGTGCAATAGGCCTTATGCAAGTGCAGGCATCAGTATGGGACGGTAAAGATTTAGAAGTATATAATTATGATACTAATAGTAAAGAAAAAATACATATAACATTAGATAATTTAAGAGATGTTTCTTTTAACATAAAGGTAGGTTGTGCGATATTTCAAAATTACTTAAAACAAATGAAAGATAATTATCCGTTAGCAATACAATCCTATAACATGGGACCTTCTAGCGTAAATAAAATACTTAATGCTTACTGCTTATCATGTGGCAAAACTTATGATGAAGTAATAAATTCGGATGATTTAGGCTGGCTTTCCTTTAGGAATTCTTCTTATCCGGGTGACTCGTTTTACCTAGAACACGTATTAAGATATGATAACAACGTAAAAAATTCCAAATCAAGATAAAGAATAAAATTAATTATTCTTTTTTTGTTACATATTTCTTTATTTTACATAAATAACTATAGGGGTGATTAGTTTTAATGATATGGACTAATTCTAAATATGTAGGATATGGAGATGTATTTTTAGCAACTAATAAAAATTATAAATACATAGATTTAAATTTACTTAAGAAAGTATCAGAAATAGTGTTTGTAAGTGATGAAAATAAATTCATATATGATAACTATTATGACAAAATAAAAGATCTTAAGTTAATTGGTATAACTGGTACTAATGGTAAGACTACAACTTGTTATTTAATATATCAAATGCTTAATTTAATTGGAATTAAAACAGCTTATATAGGAACCATTGGTTTTTATATAGATGATATGGTATTTAAATTAGATAATACAACGCCAGAAATTAGTCTTTTATATAATATGCTTTATTATGCTAAAAAAAGAAAATGTAAGGTAGTTGTTATGGAAGTGTCATCACATGCTTTAAAACAAGATAGAATATATGGGTTATTATTTGATTCAGTGCTAGTTACAAACATAACAAGAGATCATTTGGATTATCATAAAACTTTAAAAGATTATATAAAAAGTAAACAAAAATT
>FR881460.1 GCA_000434835.1 Clostridium sp. CAG:594 | reverse complement strand
AATGATATAATCCATAAATAACCTAAAATTATTATACTAATTATTATTGTAGTAATTACTAAATTGTAATTTGTATTATAATATAGCACTAACTACAAACGACAATACTAATGCTATAATTAAACTATAAATAGTATTTTTAGGTTTTACATATAAAACTAAAATTGTTCCTATAAAAATAATTAAATCTATTATGCTTTTTAAATCAAAATACCATATTCCAATACTAAAAGATGATATGAGCATTACACAAAGTATTAAACTACTAATTAACATTGATATTTTACTTTGACTTTTTGCGTACCAACAAATATATGCAAGTATCGGCGAAATCACGGTTATACCATACCATATCATCATATATTTCATAGGATTAAAGCCACTAAAATAGATTGTATATAAATGATAACTTGTTGTCATCCCTATAAAGAATAAAAATACATTAAAACTAGCTCTTAATGGTGTTTTACTAAATACAGATATTGTTATAGCAATAAACAACCATATCCCAAATAAAGAAAATACATTTCTTAAATCTAATATTCCTAATATGTTTTGCCACCATATTGTATCATTAATACTCATATTGTCTAGCCATTTAGAAAATATGCCTAATATTATTCCTAATAAAAAGATAAAAAAAGTATTTAAAATTTTGTTCTCTATTTTCATATTTTTATCAGTAGTTCTTATTTTATTTAAAATTTCCTTCATAAAATCACCCATACAAATTACTATTTTTCTAACTAATTACTAAATTGTAATTTATATTACTCTTTATCTTTTTTACTATTCTTATATAATGTACTAAATATTAGTGTAAATAACATTGGTATAACTGAATATCCAGCATTATCTAATTTATGAGTAATTACCAAATATCCACCAACCAAAGTTAAAATTGCAAATACAAGACTTAATATTGAAAATATTTTTGATATCAATTTTTCTTTATTCATAGCTTTTAAATCTCCTTATACATATAATTTGTATTACTTTTTATTAGTTATTTTATAAATAATTAAACCTATTAAAAAGCCAATACCAGAATCAACCAAATACCAAACTGCGTGAATTAAAGCTGAACTATTATAATAAATAAACACTGATGGTATAAACAATATAGATATAATTATTGGATAGATATATTTCCATTTTTCCTTTGAAATACTAGCAAATATTATAGCAAGTATAAAAGTTGATACCAAAATTAAGAATACCATTCCCATTATATCTGTTGGTCCTGCAAATAAAGGAAAAATGTAAAACATAAATAACTGTATCAATAATATTGTTATTTCCTTCCATATTTTTCTCATTTTAAATTCCTCCAATCATAAAAAAAAATTACTATTTATCTAATTAATTATTAAATTGTAATTTGAATTATTATTTAATCTTTTTTATTGGATGTCTTATGACTGTTTTTAATTTATTAACATCACATTTTCTTGGATCACTTAAATATATTTCGTGATGGTATCTCTCATCAGTTATATCTAATTCATAACCATTTTCTTTCATATATTCGTGCATTAAATTAACTGTTGCCGGCTCATCATCATAAGAACCCAAGTGCATACATTGAACACATAGACCTTCATCATAAGTTAAAAACTCAACTCTTGAAAAATCTTGTTTCTTCTTTTTTGTTGCTTCTTCAATAGCCCACTCGAAATCATCTTTAGTTACAAAATCTGGTAATCTAATAATAGATATAAAGTGCATAGTATTTTTATTATTATAATCAATGCTACCTTTTAATCCATCCTGCCACCAAAATCCTTCTAATGGTGGAACAACATATTCAAAAAAACCATCTATTTTATGAGTTCCTTTGTAACTCATTTTTATTGTATAGGCAATACCATATAACAATCCAATTGTATTTTTATAATCTCCGTTTTCTTCGTTAGGGTTTCCAGATCCTCCAACTGCTATATAATTCATTTTAGGAATTTCTACTATACTAGGTTTATTCTTTGGCATATAGAATTCCTTATATTCTTTTTTGTAATCAAAAGCCATAATTACATCTCCAATCTATTTAACAAATTACTATTTGTCTTTCAGTTCCTATTATATCATTTTATTTACTTAAAATATTAAAATGTTGGTTAATTTTACTAAAATCATGTTATACTAATTTTAGTTAGCAGTTGTTACCACCTACAAATTGTTGCTTTTAATGGTTGTTTTACCAGAACCTTAAGGGCTCCATTAAAAAATTACTCACACAAAAGTGTGAGTTTTATTTTGTATTTAAAAACACGCTATATAGATACAACAATTTTTTATGGCAGTGAAGTACATACTCTACTTGCTTTATGAATAAAATAATTACAGTGCTTTAAAGTACTGTAATTATTTTTTTGATATATGTTGTGAAATAGCATCAGCTATTGACTCTTGATACATATGCTCCATACTATTATTAGCATCGATATCCTTTCCAAAAGTTATTTTTGAGAGATTATTCATAGTATTCATGACATTATTAAGTAATGTTTTATCAATAATAGTTTCAAGTTCCTTAAAGAAATCATCCATAATATATTTATCTTTTGAATCACTTAATTCAATTGTTTTTGTTATATTAAATAATTGTTGAGGTAAAGCACCACATAAAATTTTTATATCCTTATCATCACTATGATCGATTTGATCATATAAACCTAAATAACCATTTTCTCTAACAAGGTAATTACCATGTTCAACAGAATTTCTTAAAGAAGTTATAATTAATTGATTTCTTTTACCTATAGAATTCATAATTGAAGTATAAAATTCAGCATAATTGTTCATTAATGAATATCTAAAATTTTCACTTGGGTTGTTATAATATGCTTCAATTATGGTATCCATTTTTTCTGAAAACTCTACGCATAATTTGTTTATATAGTTTTTTATATTTATATAATTTTTTTCAAAATTAATTATTTTTTGCCTTCTATCATCACTTAAATTTGAAACTTCTTCCACTTTATCTGTATACTTATATGGATTAACACTTATAAGTAAGTCTCTAAGACAAATATGTGAATAATCTATTTCGTTATTTTGTGAAAACACTAAATTCATATACATATATAGTGCAATAGCAGCATTTGAATTTTTAGTTCCTACTTTAATCCCTAAAATATCAGAAATTTCTCGCATTAAATCTGACGTTTTAACATCAAATTCTTCTTGTTTTTCTTTTCTTTGTAGTTTTAAAGATCGGAATTTCCTAATTATTTGATTAGTTTGTTCTTTTTCTTTTTCATTCCTAGGCTTATATTCTAATAATTGTTCTACTAACCCTTGTAATTCTTTAATTGTTAAATTATTAAATAGTTTTTTAATTTCATTATCATAGTACTTTTCATTATCATAGTACTTATCATTATT
>FR881459.1:4959-15456 GCA_000434835.1 Clostridium sp. CAG:594 | reverse complement strand
AAATTGAAGTATTTTTATTATGCTGCATTATTTTTTCTAAATTTTTTAGCTTCCTTAGCACTCATTACTACGGTTACACCATTTAAAGTAACTTTTTGCATGTTAACTTTTTGTCTCATTTTAGTTGTATTTAAAGCATGAGAACGTTTGTTTCCGAATAATGGTTTCTTATTAGATACTTTTTTAGCCATATTTAATTCCTCCTTAAAGTGCGTGTTTGCTATCTAACTTTACCATATTATGACTAATTAGTCAAATTAAAATAGGAAAAAACGTCTTTTTGTAGTAAAATATTATTAGAAGAAAGTGGTGATGCTTATGAACTATACTCCTTTATGGATAAAGACGGATTATTCTATATTATCTAGTTTAATAAAGATAGATGATTTAATAAGCACGCTAAAGAGTTTAGAAATTAAAAGTGCTGCAATATGTGATGATAATTTATATGGTGTAATGGAGTTTTATACTAAATGTATTAAAAATGATATTAAGCCAATTATAGGTCTTGAAGTTAATTTAGAAGAAACAATTTTATTATATGCTAAAAATTATGCTGGTTACCAAAATCTGTGTAACATAATGACTCTTTTAAACGAGGGAAAATTAACATATGAAAACATTGTAAATTACATTAATGATATAATCGTGGTGCTTCCTTTTGAATCAAAAGAAAAAGAAGAATATTTTAAGGATTATACTAGTGATGTATTTATTGGATACAAAGATTTGATGCAAGAAAAAATGATAAGTGGTAATAAAGTTTATATAAATAAAACGCTTACATTAGATAAAGAAAACACAAAGTATTTAAAATATTTATACAAAATAAAAGATGAAACCTTTGATTTGAATTATGACGTAAGTTTAAAAAGAAATGTGGGTATAGATGCTGTTAAAACAACAAGTTATATTAGTGCTAACTGTAATTTAACAATTCCTAAAAAGGATGATTTGTTGCCTGTTTATAATGATGATCCATCATTTGATGAGAAAAAATACCTAACTAATCTATGTATAATTGGTCTTAAAAAAAGACTTAATGATAAAGTTCCGTTAAAATATGCTGAAAGATTAAAATATGAACTTTCCATAATAACAAGATTAAACTTTTGTAACTATTTTTTAGTTGTATGGGATTATGTTAAATATGCTAAGAAAAATAAAATAATGGTAGGTCCAGGTAGGGGTTCTGCGGCATCAAGCCTTGTTTCATATTCACTTGGAATAACTGATATAGATCCACTTAAGTATGATTTGTTATTTGAAAGATTTTTAAATCCTGATAGGGTTACAATGCCTGATATTGATATAGATTTTGATGCTGAAAGAAGAGAAGAAGTAATAAAATACGTAGAAGATAAATATGGTAAATCACGTGTATCTGGAATAATTACTTTTTCTAATTTGCTTGCAAAACAAGTTATTAGAGATGTTGCAAGAATATTTGATGTAAGTGGTTTTAAAATTGATAATTTACTTAAAAACTTTGATGATAAAAAAGATTTGTCTTATCAGTTAAAAAACATAAACGTAAAAAGAATTTTAAATGATGATGAGGTTTTAAGAAAGATATATGATGTATCACTTCATTTAGAAGGACTTAAAAGACATGTTTCTAAACATGCAGCAGGGGTTATTATATCGAGTAAAAAATTATCTGATTATGTTCCTTTAGCTCTTGATTCAGATGGTTCATATATATGTGGATACACAATGAATTATATAGAGGACTTAGGGCTTTTAAAAATGGACTTTTTAGGTCTTAAAAACCTTACTATAATAGATAGAGTAATAAAAAAAGCAAACATTAAATTTAGCGATATACCACTTGATGATAAAAGCACGTATGATTTATTTAAAAACGGTAATTTAGATGGGGTATTCCAGTTCGAGTCACAGGGAATGAAAAAGTTTATAAGTAATTTAAAACCAGAAAACATAAATGATTTAGTAGCAGCAGTTGCACTTTTTAGACCGGGACCTATGGAAAACATAGATACGTATGTTAAAAGACGTCATAATCTTCAGAAGATATCATATATTAATGAAGATTTAAAAGATATATTATCTTCTACTTGTGGAATAATTGTATATCAAGAACAAATAATGCAAATAGCAAGAAAGATGGCTGGTTTTTCATATGCTAAGGCAGATGAATTAAGACGTGCTATGAGTAAGAAAAAAGAAGATTTGTTATTATCATATAAGGATGACTTTATATCAGGCGGATTAAGCTATGGTTATGATAGCAAAACGTTAAACGAGGTATATAACTTAATACTTAAATTTGCTAATTATGGATTTAATAAAGCACACTCTGTTAGTTATGCAATAATTGGCTATAAAATAGCATATTTAAAGGTACATTATTCAGTTTATTTTGAAACAGAGCTTTTAAATAATAGTATTTCATCTTCTAATAAAACTAAGAGTATAATTGATGAATGTAAAAGCCTTGGAGTAGAAGTTACAGGACCAATTATAAATATATCAACGGATAAATATAACGTTATAGAAGATAAGTTAGTTCTTCCTTTATCTCTCATAAAAGGAATAGGGGTATTAACCGCTAAAGAAATAGTAAGAGAAAGAGATTTAAACGGAAGTTTTACTTCATATTTAGATTTTGTTAGAAGATGTTATAAATTAGGACGTGATGTTTTAAAAAATATTATATTATCAGGAGCTTTAGATTCGTTTGGAAAAACTAGAAAGACTTTAATAGAAAACTTAAATGATGCGATTAATTATGCTGATCTGTGTAATGATTTAGATGAGAGTTTAGTTTTAAAACCAGAATTAAAGGAGTATGATGAATACTCAAAAGACGAACTAACAAAGCATGAGGTTGCCTTATTTGGTTTTTATATAAGTAATCATCCAACTAGCAAATACATAACAAAATCAAGCATAACAACTAATATTTTAGATAAATATTTTGATAAAAATATAAGCATGGTTTTATACATTGAAAGAAAAAAAGAAATTGATACAAAAAGAAATGAAAAAATGATGTTTTTAAATGCTAGTGATTCATATGGAACTATAGAACTAGTTATGTTTCCTAAAACTTATAATAAATTCTTTAATATACCAATTCCTGGAGTTTATAAAGTAAAGGGTAAGGTAGAAAAAAGATTTTCTCGTCTTCAACTTGCACTTTTTGATGTGGAGCGGGTATAAGCATATTAAAAATGGAAGAATTTAAAAAAATAAATACAACTATAATATGATAAATAACAAAATTATCTAAGGAAAAAACAAAGGATATCAAACAATTTTTTAAGAACTTTACATTGATATAATGGCAAAGTTCTTTTTTTTATTTGTTTTTGTTATAATTATGATATGCAATAATAAAAGCGAGATTAGGAGTAATAAATATGATTGAAAAATTAAGAGATAAATATGTTTTTTTTGATGTTGATGGTACCTTATCTGAATATCGATATAATGATAAATTATATGGTGGAGGATGTCCTGAGTTAGGATGTCAATCGCTTGAAGATTTATTATTTAACGATTTATATTATAATGCAAGGCCACTTAAAACAATGCAGCGAATAATAAACGAATTAGATAGTAATAAAATATTTATTCTAGGTGCGATTACAACAAATACGGAAATAAATCAGAAGTATAGATGGTTATCAAAACACTACCCAAGTATAAAAATAGAAAATGTATTTTTTATATGTTCTACATTGTTAAAGCCAGAAGTAATAATTGAATGTTGCAAACATTATGAAATTGATATAAAAGATGTGGCATTTGTAGATGATAGAATTGACGTTTTGAGGAAAGCAGAGTCTTTAGGAATAAAGTCTTATCATCCAAGTTCTTTTACAGAATAGTTTTTAGGAGAAGGTATGAAAAGATTATTAAGAGTGAGTTTTGATACTGCGTTATTATCATTTATTCCCATATTGTCTTGGTTTTTATTAAGCATTATTGTGGATAAAAATTTAATTAACGTTTTTACAATTACTTATCCTATGCAATTTATAACTTGTTTGTTTAAATCGGTCTTTAGTATAGGAAGTAACATTTCAAAAGAAAAGGATAAAGATAAATATGCTGTTGGAAACGGCATATTTTTAACGATTATATTAGGTTTTGTTGTTTATGGATTTATAATTATTAACATTGATAAATATATAAGTTTTATGAACATGGATATATCTATTTATAGAGCTTTTACCATATATTCAGTAATACAGTTTTATATTCAGTTAATTTATTCAAGCATAATTGAAAAATTATATTATGAAGAAAAAAATAAGCTAGCAAATATTTATTCTTTTTCATTTAATATTTTAAACTTCACGGTTTTAATTCTATCGGCTTTATTATTTAAAAATAGCATGATAATTATTTCTTTAACACTAACTTCTATTTTGATATTTACAATATATTTGGTTATCAAGGAAAGAGAAAAAATTAACTTTAAATTTAATATAAAAAAATGGATTAGATATGATTCTGTAAACTTTTTCCATAATTTATGTTTTTTGATTATATTTTTATTTGGACTGTCGAATGCAACATCATATGGTGAAGAATATACTCTTGTAATTTCGTTTGTAGCATTAATAACTGATACGCAGTGGGATGTATTCGATTCAATTAACACGGTAGCTAAAATAGATATAGCAAAAGGAAAATTTAATTATAGAGAAAGCAAGAAAAATGCTTATAAATTATTGATGTTACTGTTATTTAGTGTATTTGTTATGTTTTTGATTTTTTACCATAATTATAAACTGAATTTGGTAATCACACTTATATTTTTAGGTACAGAAATATTTAATTATTTAATATATCCAGTATATAGTTTAAAAACGACATATTTGAATTTAGAGTATTCTCCAACAAAAATAACAATAAATAAAATCGTAGCTAACATAGGTAGAATGTTATTATCTCTATTACGTACTCCTTATTGTACAGCAATAGGACAAGTAACATCTAGTTTTTATCAATTTGTTGTTTTAAATATAATAAGTAAAAAACATAAAAATAACGCATTAAATAAGTAACTTGTATTTTTAGAACTTTACATTGATATAATGGCAAAGTTCTTTTTTTCATTTGTTTTTGTTATAATTATTAAGAGGTAGATAAAATGAGAATAGGAGTAGACATAGATAACGTTCTTTCTAATTTTGATGAGGTACTTAAAGAGCAATATTTGAAACATAAAAAGAAAGTTATTAAATTAATTGTTACAAAGGATTATAAATGGAATTAGAAAGGCAAAAAAAGATGTTTGACAATATAAAAGATTTTATAAGTGAAATCGAGAAAAAAGAGAAAGTAAATATATTAATAAAAAAAGTTAATTGTAACGAAACTATTTTTAGTTATAATGAAAATAATGTTTTTGTATCTGCTAGTTTAATTAAAGTCCCTATAATGTTAGCTACATTAAATGAAGTTAAAAATGGTAATATAAGCCTTGATAAAATAATCACTGTAAGTCAAGACGATATATTAGATGATAATGAAGTTTTTGAAAAAGGTAAATATAAATATTCTGTAAAAGAATTGATTTACTTTATGATTACTGTTTCTGATAATACATCTACTAATATTCTAATTAAGTTATTAGGATTTGATTATATTAATAAATTTATTAAAGAGATAGGTTTATATAATACTAAATTAGAAAGATACATGAATGATTGGAAAGCTATAAAAAATGGAAAAAACAACTATACAACACTAGTAGATATGAATAAGTGTTTTGAAATTTTGATAAATGAAGATATTTTGAATAATGAACTATGCAATTTTGCAATTAATACGTTATATGGTCAAAAGATAAATAATCAAATTCCTAGATATATACCAAATGTTAAATTTGCTCATAAAACAGGTGGACTTGATTATTTAAATAGTGATGTTGGAATTTTTGAAAAAAATGGTGAAATGTACTTTATTGGTATTTCCATATATGATACACCAGAAAAAACTGGCGATAGAAAAAGTACGTCGATACTTGCCAAAATTATGTATGATTTTATCTAACAGGAGGTGACCATAAAAATGATTTTAAAATACACTTCATATTTTCTTGTGAAAGATAAAAAGAAAATTAAAAGTATTTACATTAATTCTTTTAATAAAGATGAGAGATTTTCGTTTTTAATTTTAGAAAAATGTGCTAAAGAAAAAAATGTAGAATTTAACGTTGTATATGATAACAATGATTTAATTGGTTTTTATTATATCGTAAATTATGATGATATTTCATACCTTATGTATTTTGCAGTTGATATAACTAAGAGAAATAAGGGCTATGGCTCAATGATATTAAGCGATTTAAGAAAAAAACATAATAACATACTATTATGCATCGAGTTTGCCGACAAAAACGTTAACGATGAGAAACTTTTAAGAAGAAACTTTTATTTAAAAAATGGTTTTTTAAGTAGTAACAAATTTATTATTGATAACAATGTAAAATATGAGATATTAACAACTAATAAAGATTACCCTATAACAGAGAAAGTTTTAAGAAAGAGATATATAAATATGACAAGGTCTAAATTTATAAAGTTAATAATTAGAAAAAAATTTAACGTTGATAATATTGTATTAGGAAGTGATAATGATGAATAAAATAGATTTAAATAAAATTAAGGTAGTTATATTTGATTTTGACAATACACTTGCAACTCATAAAGATTTTGATTTTGCAAAACATCGTAATAAGGATAAGGAAACGCGTTTGAATTATTATTTAAACGCATATTTATATCCGGATACCTTTTATGAAACAATAGAACCTTGCACCAGAAATGAGGCGTTATATAAACTTGCAAACATATTAAAAGATAAAAATGCTAATTTATATTGCGTATCTGGCATGAGATTTTCTTTTCATTTGAAAGCTAAAGAAAACTTTATTAATAAACATTATGGAAATTATATAAAGTTATTTTCTTGTAAATCACAGGATGAAAAATGTGATGCAGTTAGAATTATTAGAGCTATAAATAATTGTAATTTAGATGAGATGTTATTTATTGATGAACAAAAAAGAAATTTAAAACGTTTTAGAAGAATGGGAATAAATGCAATGTCACCAATTGATGTTAAGAATTTATTAGATAAAGAGGTGTGATTATGAAACTAACAAGTAAAGAAGCTTTAGATTTATTAAATGAAAATATCGGTAAGACTTCAAGTGATAAATGGATAAAACATTCTAAAAACATAGGTTATGTAGCAGGTGTAATAGCAGGTAAACTAAATTTGGATAGTGATTTTGCAATTGCATTAGGTTATATTCATGATATTGGTAAAAGGTATGGATGGAATAATGGTGATGGAGTAATACCTCATGCTATAAATGGTTATAATTATATTAAGTCTTTAGGCTATGATGAAGATTACGCAAGTATATGTATAAAGCATTCGTTTTTAAATAATGATATTAACTGTTTAGCAAATGATAGGGATTATACTGATTTGGGTGATAAAAACTATGAGTTTATAAAAGAATACATAAAAAACGAATATACAATTTATGAAATAATAATTAATTTATGTGATTTGATGTGTACTGATAAAATATATACACTAGATAAAAGAATGATGGATTTGCTTTTAAGACATGGAGTATATAAAAATACTTATTATCATATAAAAGAGGCATATAAATTAAAAGAGTACTTTGATAATTTACTTGGATATAATTTATATGATTTATTTCCAGAAATAAAGGAAAATTTATAATCCTTATAAAACTAGATTAAATCTAGTTTTTTTGTTATAATTTAGTGGGTGATAAAAATATGGAATTATTAGATAAATTTAATATTAAAACAAATAATATGCATATTTATGATACAGCCTTTTCACATTCATCATATTGTAATGAACATGACTCTTTAGAAGATTACCAAAGACTTGAGTTTTTAGGTGATAAAGTTTTAGATTTAATTATGAGTGATTATCTTTATAATAAGTTTGATTATGAAGAGGGAAAAATGACTAAAATAAGGTCAATGTATGTATGTGAAAATGCTTTATATGAATATGCTAAACTTTTGGATTTTCCTAAATATGTAAAAGTAGGAAAAGGAGAAGAAGCACAAGGTGGAAGATATAGGAAAGCAACACTTGCGGATATGTTTGAATCATTTTTAGGAGCAGTGTACCTAGATCAAGGATATCCTAAAGCAAGGGAAATAGTGTATGATGTTGTTATTCCGTTTATTGAAGATAAACCAGAAACATTTTTTATGGATTATAAATCTAATTTACAAGAGATGGTTCAAACTACTAAAAAGTCAGTAACCTATGAACTTGTAAAAGAAGAAGGACCAGCTCATGATAGAACCTTTACCATGAACGTAATAGTAGATGGTATAGTACTAGGTACTGGAACAGCAAAATCTAAAAAAGAGGCAGAACAAGAGGCAGCTCATCAAGCGTTAGAGAAAAAAGCCACTATAAGAAGGAGCGAAAAGTAATGTATTTAAAAGAGATTCGTACATCAGGCTTTAAGTCGTTTGCGGAAAAAACTAAAATAGAACTTAATAAAGGAATAGCGGGTGTTGTAGGACCAAACGGAAGTGGTAAAAGTAACATAGTAGATGCCGTACGCTGGGTATTAGGTGAGCAATCAGTTAAACAATTACGTGGTGAAGGCTTAATGAGCGACGTTATTTTTTCTGGTAGTAAATCAAGACGTGCAGCGCAATCGGCCAGCGTAACTTTAGTATTTGATAATACTGATAAATATTTACCATTAGATTATACTGAAGTATCCATTAAAAGATGTATTTATAAAACGGGTGAAAATGAGTATTACCTAAATAACGAAAAGGTAAGACTAAAAGACATTCAAGATTTATTGGTTGATACGGGTGTTAACAAAGAGTCATTTAACATAATATCACAAGGTGATATAGGTGCAATTTTATCTAATAAACCAGAAGAAAGAAGAATAATATTTGAATCTGCTGCAGGTACTTTAAAGTATAAGAAAAGAAAAGATGAAGCTTTAAGAAAACTAGATAGAACGCATGATAATATGTCACGTGTAAACGATATTATATTAGAGCTTGAAACAAGTATAGCACCATTAAAAAAACAAAGTAGTGATGCAAAAAAATATTTAGAAAATAAAAGTAAGTTAGATGAAGTTGAAGTATCTTTAATAGTAAGTGAAGTAGATAAGATAAATGCAGAATACCAACTAAATAAACATAAGATAAATGAATTATCAGAAGATGTAATAAAATTAGAAAAAGATAGTAATGTTTCTTCATCAAAAGTAGAAGAACTAAAACTTATTCAAACTAAAAAAGAAGAAGAGCTATATAAAATGCAATCTCTTTTAACTAAAAAAGTAGAAGAGGCAAGGGATTTGCTTGGTAAGAAAGATCTTATCGTAGAAAGACAAAAATACGATGCTAAAGATAGCAAGGTACACGATAACTTAGTTAATATAAAAGAATCTATTTTGAAAAAAGAAAATGAAATGTTTGGTATTAAAAACACAATAGAAATATTAAATAAAAAAGTAAATTCTGCAGTTTTAAAATTAAACGAAAAAGAAGAAGAATTTATAAGTGTAAGAAAAACTCATGATGATAACGAAAATATTTTAAATAAACAAAACAGATTAGAAAACGAAACTAAATATAAAATTGAAATGTTAAAAAATGCAATAGAAAATAATTCAGGACTTCCTTTTGCTGTTAAAAACGTTTTAGATAATCCTAAACTTTCTGGTATTCATAATGTTATAGGTGCTTTAATTGAAACTGATAGAGAGTATACCACTGCAATATCAACAGCACTTTCATCATCTTCTAACTTTATAGTGTGCGATGATGAGTTTTGTGCTAAAGAAGCTATTAATTTCTTAAAGGTAAATAAATTTGGTAGAGCAACATTTTTCCCACTTAACATAATAAAGAAAAGAGAAATTGATAGGGATACATATAGGATTTTAAAAGATTTAAGTGAGTTTATAGGTGTTGCATCAGATTTGGTAAGATATGAATCAACATATGATAACATAATAAAAAATCAACTTGGAACAACCATAGTAGTTAGTGATATAGATAGTGCAAATAAAGTGGCAAGAAAAATAAATTATAGATATAAAATAGTTACGTTAGAAGGGGAATTACTTCATCAAGGTGGTTCTTTAACAGGTGGTAATACTAAAGCTACAACTAATTTAATAGCTCAAAAACATGACTTAGAAGATAATTTAAAGTATTTAGAAAATTTACAAATAAAAAGATCAGAAATAGAAGAAGCTATAAATAAAAATGATGATTTGTACAAAAGTGTTTTAGAAGAAAGAAATAAATTATTAGAAGAAAAGACGAATTATGAAATATCACTTAAGTTTGAATCTGAAAGATATAAGTTATTTTCTGAGGAGTTAGAAAAGCTAAAAACAGAAAGTAAAACTTTAGAAGAACTAGAAAGCGGAACACTTTCTAAAGAAGAAGAAAAAATAGT
>FR881459.1:0-4937 GCA_000434835.1 Clostridium sp. CAG:594 | reverse complement strand
GAATACTATGAAAAAGAAAAAGAAAAAAATGAATTATCACTTAAGATAGATTCATTAAAATCAGAGATAACGGATTATAAAGATACAATATTTAACATGGAAAAGAATAATAAATTAAATAACCAAGAATATTATTCTAAAACAAAAGAATTAAAAGATTTAGAAATAAAGGTAAATAGAGCAGACGTTATGTTAGATAACTTACTTAATACATTAACAGAAGATTATTCTATGACTTTTTCTAATGCTAAAGCTAATTATTTCCTTGATATGGATCCTAAAGAAGCTAGAGAAATAGTAGATAAATGTAAGGTTGAAATTAAAAAATTAGGTGACGTAAATGTAGGTGCTATAGAAGAGTATGAAAGAGTTTCAAAAAGATATGAATTCTTAACTGCACAAAAATCTGACTTAGAAAAAGCAGAAGATACTATTTTAGAAATAATAAAAGAATTAGATGGAATAATGAAAGAAAAGTTCTTAGAAACTTTTGATGTTATTAAAGTTAAGTTTAAAGAGGTATTTAAAAAGTTATTTTCTGGTGGGGATGCAGAGCTTAAATTAACTAATCCAGAAGATGTTTTAACAACTGGTATAGATATTAAGGCACTACCTCCAGGAAAAACACTAAGACATATTTCACTTTTATCAGGTGGTGAAAAAACATTAACTGCAATATCACTTTTATTTGCAATATTAGAGACAAGACCAGTTCCATTCTGCATTTTAGATGAGGTTGAAGCAGCACTTGATGAAGTAAACGTAGATAACTTTGGAAAATTCTTAAATGAATTTAAAAATAAAACACAATTTATTGTAATTACCCATAAGAAGAAAACTATGGAATACGCTGATGTTTTATATGGCATTACAATGCAAGAGTCTGGCGTATCTAAACTTGTAAGTGTAAAGTTAGAAGATATAAAAGATGATAAGGAAGGTTAATTTATTGACCAATTCATATTTAAACTGATATACTTATTATAAAAGAAAGGAGTTTATGTTATGGCTAAATTTTGCAGAGAGTGTGGAAAAGAATTAGAAGAAAATAGCAAATTTTGTAAGAATTGTGGTACGAAGATAGAAGAAGAAAAAACAGAAGAGGCTAACACATCAAATGAAAATATTAATGAAAGTGCAGCAAGTAATGCAGGTACAAACGTAACTTATAACCAAACTTACGTAACTAAAAAGAGTAATGGTATGGCAATTGCAGGATTTGTAATATCACTTGTTTCACTTTTATGCTGTGGATATTCGTCTTGGTTAGGATTAATTTTCTCTATAATTGGACTTGTTAATGCTAATAAAAACGAAGGTGAAGGAAAAGGACTTGCAATAGCAGGTATTGTAATTAGTTCAATATTACTTATAATAATTGTATTATTAACTATATTTGGAGTTATGGCATCTGTTACTGATGATGTTTCTTCTAATTTAAATTTACCAACATATTAAACTATGATAATTCATAGTTTTTTTAAAATAATATGAAAAAAAGAATATTAAACGTACTAATAGGAGTTATTTTACTTTCACTTTTATTACTAATTACAATTAAAGTACTTGATCTTATACATTTTAAATGTATATTTAGAAAATTATTTAATATTTACTGTGCGGGATGTGGTACAACTAGAATGATAAAATGCATTTTGCACCTTAGATTTAAAAAAGCATTTATGTATAATCCATTTGTGTTTATTTTACTAATTTTATTTTTGATATACTTAATTTATTTTATAGTACTTTATATAAAAACTGGTAAGAAGGCATTTTTGAACTATAAAATATTAATAGTTTTAGCTATTACATTGTTAATTTATATGTTACTTAGAAACATACCACAATTATATTTTTTAAGACCATGAAAAAAGCAGGATTTAAAATCCTGTTTTTATATTGGTCTATATTTATCAGCATCTTTAAAAGGATTTTTCTTATTAATTTTATCAAAGAATAAAATTCCTTCTAAATGGTCCATTTCATGTTGAACACAAACTGCTAAATCTTCTCTAAGACGCATGGTAAACTTGTTGCCATTCATATCATAAGCTTCAACCGTTACTCTTGCATACCTTGGAACTATTCCTACAACCTCGCGGTTAACACTAAGACATCCTTCACCTTGTTCAACATATATCATCTCAGTGCTATTGCTTATTATCTTTGGATTTGCAAAGAAGTAGTTTTTAAATGTTCCATCATCTTTTTCTTCAACTATTACGAACCATCTTTTTAAAATTCCTATTTGAACGGCACTCATTCCCCAACCAGCTCTTAAGTCATACTTTTTTGCATATTCTTCAATTTGGCTATATTTTAAGTAGGTCATAACATCATTAATAGTATCTTTTTCTTCTTTGCTAAGTGGGAAAGTAACTTCCTTACTTATCATTCTTAATCTTTTATCTTTTTCATCTAATATTTTAAAATTTCTAAACATAATATCACCACACTTCTAAACACAAGATATTCTACCATAAAAAAAGAGGAAAGTAAAACTTTCCTTAGTTATTTCCTAACCATCTAGCACCAATTACTATAACAAGTAAAATAAATAGAACTAATATAATTGCAGAACCATATCCAGCTGATTGGTTTGAACCATATTGTGGATACATATATCCTCCGCAGCAAGGAGAATTATATCCGTATCCGCCTTGATATCCATAATAATACATAAGTTTTGCCTCCTTTTAATTTGTCTACTATAGTTTACTCTAAATGTAAATAATGTGTTATATAAAACACCTATATTAAAAAAATAAAAAAAATGTGGTATACTTTTTATGATAGGTGATTACATGAAAAGAATAATTAATAAAATAGATAAACCATTATTTGTAATAACCATTATTAGTTTGATTTTCGGACTTTTAATGGTAGGGAGCGCTTCTTCACTTAAAGCTTACATGGCAAAAAGTGATAGTTATTTTTATTTCAAAAGACAATTATTTTTTATAATCATTGGTTTTATAGGTTCACTTTTTGTTCTTAAAATTCCAATAAAAACGTATAAGAAATACATAGGAATACTTGTTGTTGGAATAATAGGAGCACTTGTTTATGTTTTACTTAAAGGAGAGGTAAGTAATGGTATTACAGGTTGGCTTTTTATTGGAGGATTTGGTATTCAGCCAAGTGAATTTGCTAAAACGATATTGATTTTATTTTTAGCAGTTACATTTGAAGCATTACTTAAGGTTAGAAACTTAAGCAACGTTGGAAAAGTTTTACCATTTATAGTACCACTTATATTTATATTTTTAATATTTGAGCAGCCTGACTTTGGTACGATGATGGTTTTAGTAGGTATTACCGGAGTAATATTTTTTATGGTTCCATATGATAAAAAAACTAAATTAGTTATGGTTTCATTTACACTTATATCAGTTCTTATTTTAGCTCTTGTAATGAGTATTACTGGAAAAGGTCTTAGTGCTTCTCAAAAAAGCAGATTTAATTTTAAAGACCCTTGTACAAGATATAGAGAAAAAACAGGATATCAGGTATGTAACGGATATATTGCAATAAATAGTGGTGGTCTTTTAGGAAGTGGATATGGTAATAGTAAACAAAAATACTTATATTTACCTGAGGCTCATACTGATTTTATCTTTGCAATTATAATAGAAGAAATGGGACTTTTAGTTGGAATATTAATAATACTTTCATATTTTATTATGATATGGAGAATTCTAATGATAGGTAAAAGGGCATATAACCTTCAAGGTAGTATAATCTGTTATGGTGTTGCAACTTATCTTGCACTTCACGTTATGATTAATTTAGGTGGTGTATTAGGTGTTATACCTCTTACTGGTGTACCACTTCCGTTTTATTCATATGGTGGGTCATTTATGATAAATTTACTTATTTGTTTAGCACTTGTACAAAGAGTATCAGTAGAAAATAAAATATTTGAACAAAGACACATAGTTAGATAAATAACTAGTGTCTTTTTAAGTTATAAGCCTACACTTAATATTTTTAATTTAATATTTTATTAATAGGAGGGTAAGGCATATGGTTAATTATATTAGTAATTTAAATCCTGTTTTACAGGCATTTATTGCAACGTTATTTACTTGGATGGTAACAATATTAGGTGCTGCTATTGTATTTTTCTTTAAGAAAGTAAATAAGAATATATTAGATGCAATGTTAGGTTTTGCAGCGGGAGTTATGATTGCAGCATCATTTTGGTCATTATTATCACCATCAATAGATATGGCACGTAATCTTAAAATGATTCCTTGGTTAGTGTCTTTTTTAGGATTTTTCTTAGGTGGAGTACTTTTATTTATAGGGGATAAAGTATTTGATAAAATGGATAAGAAAAGAAATAAAGGTACTAAAAAAAGTTTTAAAAGATGTTTATTGTTAGTATTTTCAATAACACTTCATAATATTCCAGAAGGACTTGCGGTAGGTGTTTCATTTGGAAGCGCCACATATGGTCTTAATGGTGCAACACTTGGAGCAGCATCATTGTTAGCACTTGGAATTGGTCTTCAAAATTTCCCAGAAGGAACTGCTGTTTCAGTACCACTTAGAACGGAAGGAATGTCTAGATTAAAATCATTTTTTTATGGCTCATTAAGTGGAATAGTAGAACCTATTTCAGCTGTTATAGGAGCTCTTTTAGTTTTAAAGGTTAGATATCTATTACCATTTTTGCTTGCTTTTGCAGCAGGAGCAATGATATATGTAGTGGTTCAAGAATTAATACCAGAAAGTCAATCTAATAAGAAAAAAAACGTAATGGCATTATTTACGTTAATAGGTTTTTCAATAATGATGATTTTAGATGTTGCTTTTGGATAGAAACAGGTAGCTTACATAAGCTGCTTTTTTTATGTAGTTTCATAAATTTTTAATTTTTTTTAGTTTTTTTAGGGGGTATTTTGAAAAAGTGTCTAACTATAGATATG
>FR881458.1 GCA_000434835.1 Clostridium sp. CAG:594 | reverse complement strand
CTTACATCAAAGTATCCTCTAATCCATCTTATTCTTTGATTTATGGTGTCTTTGAATCTTAATGGTTGTTCATCATAAAATATACTTTTAGTATTATAATACGTAGTTAAATTATTAAGGGTTGCATAAGAACTTAACTCATAATCCTCGGTTAAAGTGTGAAATGGATATCCCTTCCACTTTTCTATTAAATAACCCCTTACATAAAAACCTGTACCAGAAAAAGTAATGTTTCTAGTTTCTTTATTTTTTTTATTATTAAAAACCGTATTAACAAGCGAAAACGTAAGAGCGGATGCTGCTGCAACTACGCTTTTATTACCATTCTTACAATTTCTATAACCTGATGCTAAATCATAACCTTTATCAAATATTGGTATCATGTTTTTTATATAATCCTTATCAAGTACGTTATCAGCATCAAATATAAAGTAAGCATCATACTTTTGTTTTTTTAGAAGAATTTCTTTAACAGCCTCATCAAGAGCATACCCTTTTCTTTGAAGGTTTAACTTTTTTCTTAAAATAACAGAAGCAGAATACTTTTTACAAATGTTAACCGTTTCGTCTTTGAGTGATTCAACAATTACGTAAACATCCTTCATATTTACTTTAACACTTTGATTTTTAATACTTATTAAAAGGTCTTCTATAACCTTTGACTCATATCTAGCAGGTACTAAAAAACAAAAGTTATGTCCTCCTTTTTTTACCTTAGGCCAATTATTATTCTTTCTAGATAAAAATTTTAAAATAAACATAATTAATAAACCAATTATAAACAACAATAAAGATAAGATTCTAAATAACATCATAATATCAAATTCCTTTACATAAAGTATGCTAAATAAGTTAATGCACCAATAAGAATTAAAGATGCAATAAATCCGTTTATTTTTTCAAACTTCGATGTTTTGTATTTAATACCTAGTGCTACAGATATTATAATACCACCTATAAAACCCCCTATATGGGCATACATATTAATTCCAGATAACATAAAGCCTGCCATTAAATTTATTATAATAACCGGTAATATTTCTCTTTTTAAAGCCTCACCCATAATTGTACGCTGGTTAATTGCAAAGTATAAAAGTGCTCCCATAAGACCAAAAATAGCACCTGATGCCCCAGCAGATATCGTTCTTTCATTCATAAGTATAACTGATAATAAGTTACCTACAAGTCCACTAAAAATAAATATTATAAGTGTTTTTATGTGCCCATAGAAGTTTTCTACTTGCTTTCCAAGTAAAATAAGTGCCCACATATTCATAACTAAATGAATGATACCTATGTGTAAGAACATACTAGTAATATTTCTATAGAAAGCTCCATCTTTTACAAGGCCACCAAAGTTATATAACGTTTTAGTATCTAATGAGCCATTACCTAAAACGTACATTAAAATAAATATAAATACCATTATACCTACTAAAAGATATGTAACAATACTTTTTTTAGGAGTAAATAAATCATTTATTTTTTCAGATGAATCCATATTTTTCTTTAAAATATCATTATTGATTTTTGCATAAAGATTTGATCCTTCCTCAGTAAATTTAAGTTTACTTATCATATCAGGAAAATATTTATTAACCATTTCATCTTTTGATAAATCCTTTTCCTTATCTACTCTTATAGCAAAATTATTCTTATCGTTTACTAATTTAACATCTTCGTTTAAATCAAGATAAAAACTCATTGTTTTCATTTTTATAGTAAATGTTTTAAGTTTTATTTGACGAGACAGCCTTCCTAGCTTAAACTTATCAAAATCAAGTTGTTCATCATTATGTATGTAATTTAAAACAAGTCTTACTATTCTAATATCACTGTCCATATTTTCAAGCCATATTTCATTTTGAATACCATGAACAATAACCGGATTATAATTCTTTTCAGTGATAAAATAATGTAAAAACTTCATTACCATTAAGTCTTTTTTTTCATTAGTTGTCATATAATCACTCCTTACTCATTTTTATAAATCTCTAATATCTTTTTAAACTCATCTGGAACATCACAAGAAAACGTCATATGCCTTCCAGTTGCAGGATTAATAAAACCTATTTCTTTAGCGTGAAGCATTTGTCCAAAATTATCTATGTTTTTCTTACCACCATATACAGGATCATTTATTATAGGATGTCCAATATAATTCATATGTACCCTTATTTGGTGAGTTCTTCCAGTTTCAAGTTTGCACTCTATTAAACTAGAGTTTTTATATCTTTCTAAAACCTTAAAATGTGTTATGGCATTACGACTATTTTGGTCTGTTACGCACATTTTCTTTCTATCATATGGATCTCTTCCAATTGGAGCATCAATTGTTCCAGTATCATGATTTATTCTTCCCTTAACAAGAGCAACATATATTCTTGATAACGTTTTATCCTTTAACTGGTTTGCTAAAGCTTCATGTGTTTTATCATTTTTAGCAACCACTAAAAGACCTGATGTGTCTTTATCAATACGATGAACTATTCCAGGTCGTTCATCTCCATTTTTAGAACTTAAATCTTTAGTATGTGCTAACAAAGCATTTACAAGTGTACCTGAAAAATGTCCTGCTGCAGGATGAACAACCATTCCAGATGGTTTATTTATAACCATTAAATTATCATCTTCATAAACAATATCTAAAGGAATGTCTTCTGCTTTAGCATTAGTTTCTATTTTTAAAGTACCAGTAATTTCAATATTATCATTAAGTCTTAAAATATAGCTACTCTTTGTTTGCTTACCATTTACTAAAACTAATCCTTCCTTTATCATTTCACTTATTTTACTTCTTGATATATCAGTATTCAAAGTTAAATATTTATCTAATCTAATTAAATTTTTTTCATCATCTATAACAAATTTCATTTTTATCCCTCTCAACTAAAGAACATTATATCATATTTATGGCAAAATAAAAAAGACATTAAGTCTTTTTGTAAATATCATTTTAGGCATTCTTTACTTGTATGTTTGTTAAATCACTTCTAACACTCAAAATAAATTCTTTTGAAAAATCATCCTTTACATAAATTAATGTAGATATAGGCACTTTAACAAACATATTTGAAGTTGAAACATCGTCTTTAAAAATAAATGAAGATAAAT
This sequence comes from Clostridium sp. CAG:594, assembly GCA_000434835.1. Lineage (GTDB taxonomy): Bacteria > Bacillota_I > Bacilli_A > RF39 > UBA660 > Aphodocola. The sequence goes on along the minus strand of FR881458.1, from coordinate 7,786 downwards.
CTAATTTTTTCAATGATATGCACTCATAAAACATTACTCCCATGTTAGTAACGTTTGAAGTATCAAAACTAGTTAAGTCAAATTCTCTAATTGATAAACACCCCTGAAACATGTTACTCATATCTGTAACTTTGGATGTATCAAAACTTGAGATGTTTAAGTTAGTTAATTTTTGACAATTCCAAAACATACCTTTCATAGTTGTAACTTTTTCTGTGTTAAATGAGGATAAATTTAATGCACTAAGTTTTTTGCAAGATAAAAACATATAAGACATATCAGTTACGTTTGAAGTATCAAAATTAGTTAAATCAAGATTTTCCAATAAAAAGCATTCATAAAACATTTTTGACATATTTTTTACATTCGATGTATTAAATGAAAATATATTTAAACTAGTTAAAGATACATCATACTGAAACATATATGACATATCCGTCACATTTGATGTATCAAATGATGATAAATCTAAAGTGGCAAGTGATTTGCAATAAAAAAACATAACTGACATATCCTTAACTTTTTTTGTATTAAAATTGGTTAAATCTAAATTAGTAAGGCCACTGCATCCCGCAAACATATATTTCATATTAGTTACTTTGAATGTATCAAACGATGATACATTAAGTTCATTTAGTGAAGAACAACCATTAAACATTTGATACATGTTAGTAACTCTTGATGTATTAAAATAATCTATATTTAAATTTATAAGAGATTCACTATTATAAAATACACTACTCATATTAGTCACATTAGAAGTGTTAAAACTAGATAAATCGAGAAATTTAAGATGCTTTAAATTACTAAACATTAAATACATATTAGTCATGTTTGAAGTATCAAAATATTTATCAAAAGAAATATCAGTTAAATTGTAAAAGTTTCTAAATAAAAATGATGAATCACTTGGCGCATTAACTTTCCCTATGCCTCCAATATAAAGTTCATATAACCCATTTCCATCAGAGTCTTTATATGATGCTATTACTGTTCCGTTTTTATCATATGATGCATCCCACGAGCCTATTGCATCTTCTATAACATCAAGTGTTGGTCTAAACTCTATACTTTCTATTTTCTCTTTTTTTAAAGGGCCATTAAAAAAAAGTGTGTCAGAAGAAGCAGTATAAACTTCAGTTGTCAAAATGCTTTCTGGTTTTATGAAGTTAAATTTAAGTATTGTATCTAAGTTTGTATTATCAGGTAATGTTGTTATGTTATTTTTATATTTTATTTTTACTATAAATTCTTTTTCTTCTCCTGGACTTATTAATTCTTTTAATCCTATTCCTTCTAATACATACTCTGTATTACTATTGTTTTTTGTCTCTTCTTCTATACTATCTATCCACATTGCAACTGTTCCACTATTTTGTACTTTTACTTTATATGAAATTGTTGAATTTACTTGTGTTAATTTAGTTCCTATTGTTATAGTATCCTTACTATACTTACTTGTATAGTTTTCTACTGCTAGGTTAGTTGTTTCATAAAGTAATACATCTGTTATTCTTATGTCAGATTCTACTCTAAAACTAGCTTCTCCGCTTATTTTTAAATCACTATTAAGGGCTGCATAACCAACCGACAAACATAGTGTAAAACAAGTAAATAGTAAAAACAACATTAATCCAGTTCTATTTTTTACATCTTTTTTATACCTTATATTCTTTTTCATATGAACACCTTATGCTTACTTTCTACTTGTTTATAATATCATATACCCCCCCCCCGGATGTCAAGTCTGCATATTTGTGTAAAACAAAAAATGGCGAAAGCCATTTCATTTATCTCTTTTATAATCCGTTTTAAAATAATGAATAGATAAAAGTATTACTCCAAGTGTTATACAAACGTCTGCTAAATTAAATATTGGAAAGTGATATCCCACTATGTTAAGTGATACATAATCGGTAACATATCCTCTTATTATTCTGTCTAATAAGTTTCCAAGTATCCCACCTAATAAAAGGCCATAAGCTGTGTTAGTTAAACTAAAGCCTTCTAAATACTTTTTATCTTCCTTGCTTAACATATAAAGTAAAAAAAGTAATAATAATATGGTTGATAATATTATAAAAATTCTATTACCGCTTAACATGCTAAAAGCAACACCATCATTTTTTGCATATATAAATGAGATAAAGTTAGGAATTAAAACAAATCCTTTTATAACGCTACTAAATAAGTATTTTATAATTTGATCTATTACAAGAGTAAATAATGCTATTAAAGTTATTTTCCGGTTCATAAAAGCCTCCTAATAAAGTAATAATACTAGTATTGCTGCTAAAAAGTTTTGTATAAAATGCATTCCAATTGATACGAATATGTTCTTAGAATCACTATATGCTTTAGCAAGACATATTCCAAGGGCTGAATACTGAATTATATAAAGTAAGTCATAAAAAGACGTAAACTTATCTATCATATGAAGAGTTCCAAATAAAAGACCACTTACTATTATAAATAATGTTTTATTCTTAAATAATTTAGAAAGTGATAATCTAAATATATTTTCTTCTGTAAAAGGTGCATAAATAGTAGAAAGCAAAAGCATACCAATTGGCATTTTTTTAAACATACCATTTAGCATCTGCTGGTTAGATGAAGTTGCTCCCTTATTTAATAAAACAACAGGTATTGCTACTACAACCATTATGCCAAGCATGTATAAATATCTTCTTACTATAAATTTTAAGTACACTCTTTTATTTTGCATAAATAAATTAAAATCCTCTTTTATATACTTATAGTTAGCTAAAAAGACAAGTAAAAGTAAAAATACATAAACCATATAAGTTGGCACTTTACTAAAGAATTTAAAGTTAGGCAAAACAAACATAATTATGATAAATAATGCTATAACAAGTACTTGTTTTATAAATTCTTTTAAATTAACTTCTTTTTCCTTTACTTTTGGTAAGTTTTCTCTTTTCTTATCACTAATACTAGATAAAAAGATAAAACCTAATATACCTGGAATTACTGGATCCAAAAATAACCATATTGATAAAAATAAAACCTTTACCTTATTTTTCTTTATTTCATCTATGTTTTTTAAAGATATTTTAAAAAGTAATACGCCTACTATAAAGCCAATTATCAAAATAAATAGGTTTGCTATAACTTCATCTGTTAATCTTCCTTTAAGTATATAATATACCATCATAACAATCGTATATATTATTTCTATAATACTACCTACTCTTAACAACATTCTTTTATCTTTCATATATCCTCCATTTAATAAAAGCCTTAAATTAAGGCCTTTAAACTAGAATAAATTATTAAAATCTATATCTCCATTAACAGTTGGACCAACATAGTTTATGTTTTTACTAAATGCAAATATCGGCACAAATACTACTGGTAAAAATGCTAATCCGATACCATAACCAATGTCTTTTCCAAATGCCTTTGATAACTTAACATTATAATGTATAGAGAAAACTACAAGTGCTAACTGTCCAACAATAGGTATCCAACCTAGTAAGAATAGAAAGATGTAATACCATTTGTAACCAATAATTTCAAATAATACAATAATATTATAAACTGGTACGATAGAGGCCCATCCTGGTTTACCTGCTTTATTAAATAACTTCCACATTGCAACAATTTGTAAAATACCTGCTGCAATCGCAATTATCATTATAATTAAAACAAATATAAGCATAATTCCACTTAATGCTGCAATACCATAACTTGCATCGCTAACTGCATTATAATCATAACTCATACTACCTAACTCCTTTCCTATAATAAGTATACCATACGTTTATGTATTTTTTGTAACTAAAATAACATCGGTTCCTATTTTTTTAATCTGGCTCCATTTTATACCTACTTCATCGCTTGCTTTCAAGCTAAAAAATCCTTTTTTATCATAGATTATAAGTCTTATAATAGAGCCTGTTTCTTCTTCTATTTCTGCGTCTATTACGTTTCCTATTCTTTTACCTGTTGCAACGTCTACAACGTCTTTATTTTGTAAATCTGATAAGCGCATAACATTCACCAATAAATTATATGTAAATAATTGTATAAAAAAACACCTTTTAGTCCAACACTTAAAAGAAAGGTGTGATTACTATAGCAAAACATAAAGTAGAAATAACCGGAATTAATACCAGTGAAATTAAGGTTTTAACAGATAAAGAAAAAGAAGAGTTATTTATAAGACTTAAAAATGGTGATATGACCGCAAAAGATGAACTTGCAAACGGAAACTTAAAATTAGTATTATCAATTCTTAGAAAGTATCAAAACAGATGTGATAACATGGATGATTTATTTCAAATAGGATGCGTAGGATTAATGAAAGCAATTGATAACTTTGACTTATCACACAACGTTAAATTCTCAACTTATGCTGTCCCTCTTATTTTAGGGGAAATAAGAAGATATTTAAGAGATAATAGTAACCTTAGAATATCTAGAAGTATTAAAGATTTAGCATATAAAATTTTAAAGGTAAAAGAAGAATATTTCATGGATAATGGAAAAGAATTATCTAATAGTGAGGTTGCTAAAAAACTAGGTTGTGATGAAATAGACGTTATAATAGCACTAGATGCAATGAGAGATCCAATAAGTATGTTTGAGCCAATTTATAATGACGGTGGGGACACTATATACCTAGAAGATCAGTTAGAATCTAAAAAGGACAAAATATCTAACTGGGATATTACAATATCACTTAAGAATGCTATTAATGAGCTTAAAGATAAAGAAAGAAAAATAATTACCGAAAGATTCTTAATTGGAAAAACACAAATGGAAATTGCAGAAGAAATAGGAATATCTCAAGCACAAGTATCGAGACTAGAAAAATGTGGTATAGAAGATTTAAGAAAAATGATTATGTAATTGACAATTAACAGTTATTATATATAATTATTTATAGGTGATGCGTTATGTATAATAGTGATAATATAAACGATGAATTATTTAACTACTACTTTAACTTAGGGCCAATAATTAATAGTAGTTGCAAAATGATTTTAAAATTGGAAAATATCTATGATGTACTTTTTTATATAAATAGAAATATAGAAAATTTTAATAAGGATGAATTAATCCTATCTAAAAGCATATTAAAAGCAACAAAATATGTAATTGATAAAGCAAAAAATCAAAAAAATGTTAAAGATGAAGTTTTATCATATTGTGATAATTTGCAAAATGAAATAAAAGATAAATTAAAAGAACCTAATTTATAGGTTCTTTTATAGTGGTATAAAGGAGTAAGTAGTGTTTTTTTGAGTGTATAAGTAGCAGTTAGAAGTACCACTAATTCTAACTACAATTTAATTATATAAATAAAATATTAAATTTTAATGTCAAAATTATTAAAATTTATTAAGATTTAGGAATTACAAATATTATTGAAAGTCCTCCAATTTTATTATTTCTTGCATATATTCTTCCATCAAATGAACTTATTATTTGTTTACATATAGAAAGACCTAATCCAGATATTTTTCTAGATGGATCAGTTGTATAAAGTGGTTCAAAAATTCTTTTTAGATCAGTTTCTGTTTTAACTCCGCCACCATTATCTAGAATTTCAAATCTAATCATATTAGCCTTTTGCTGAACGTCTATTTTAATTAAGCCATCTCTTCCCTTAAAATGAGTAACACTATTATTTATGATGTTTCCAAATACTCTTTTTAGTTTAACTAAATCTACCGTTATTTCTCTCTGATTACAAGTACTTGATATTTCTAATTTAATGTTCTTATCATTTAACTCATCTTCAAAATCATTTTTAGCATATTCTAAAACTTCTTTAACAGATATCTTGTTAAGTTTTAACGTATCTTTTATATTACAACTTTGATAATCATCAAACTCCTCTAAAATAGCCTTCATATTAAGTGCTTTGTCATATATTTTATTTATGTATTTTTCCTTTTTATCATCTGATAAATTTTTATTTCTTAATCTATCACTATAACCAATAACAGAAGTAAGTGGCGTTTTAATATCATGAGATATAGATGCAATTATTTGGTTTTGATTTTCTTTTTCCAGCTCCAAACTATCAACCATATCAACAAACGCATTTTGAATTTGTTGCATTTTTCTAGGCATTTTCCTTTTAAATGGTCTTTTTCCAAATCTATAATCATTTATATCCTTAGTAATGGTTTCAATTGGATCTATTAACTGTTTTGAACTTATAAAAAACAAAATAATTATTACACCAGATACTATTATTATTTCATAAATCATAAAATTTCTAAATATTTTAATGCCTGGTGCAACAGAAATCTTAGAATATGTAAGTTCATAATTATTCCCATCTATGCTTATCATTGTTGTTGTAGAAAATATCTTCGATGTATCTTTACTATTTGTATATATTGTATTTCCAGAAGAATCTTTAATTGTTATATAACCACCATTCTGTTTTACATAAAGTCTTATTAAATCAAGTGCTTCATCCTTTGTTTTCCCTTCAATGCTCCTAGTTATAACGTATATACTGTTATGGTTTTCCGTTCTTGCACTAGATAAATCATTTGCCATCTTATCAGATAAATAAAAGTTATAATAAGAAAACAAAAGTCCACCATTTACCGCTAATAATACTATTGAAACAAGTAAAGTTAATGTTTTATTTGACCACTTTTTCATTGCACTTCTTTTACGAACTTATAGCCCATACCCCATATAGTTTTAATGTATTTTTCATCAGTATCAAGTTTGTTTCTTAAACTTTTAATATTAACCGCAACAGTACCTATATCTCCATAATTATTCTTCCAAACACTTTGATAAATTTGTTCTTTAGATAACACTATACCAGCATTTTCCATTAGGTATCTTAATAATTCGAATTCTTTAGTAGAAAGCATAATAAGCTCATCATTTTTAAATACCTCAAAACTTTCCTTATTAAGTTTTATTTCACCTATTTTTATTACGTTAGCTTTTTTAGTATTTAATCTTCCTTCTCTTCTTAAGTGTGCCTTTACTCTTACAACTAACTCTTCATTTACAAATGGCTTTGTAATGTAATCGTCTGCACCTACTTCAAAACCTACTAGTTTTGAAGTTAAGTTAGTTTTAGCAGTTACAAAAATAATTGGGCAAGAAGTTTCATTTCTAATACTTGCGCAAACTTCTGTACCTGAAATATCTGGCATCATAACATCTAATAAGACCAAATCAAAGTTTTCTTCCTTTACCAATTTAATTGCTGTTTTGCCGTCATTTGCAATTACCGTTTCATACCCTTCATCTTCTAATATGTCCGATATTAATTCAGCAATATCATTTTCATCATCAACAATAAGTATCTTTTCCATCAAATCACTTCCTGTATATAATTATAACATTTTATTTAACAAGGTAAAATTAAAAATTATTAAAAAAGAACCTTTGTTGGTTCTTAATCTTTTTGTTCATAAGTAATTGTTATAGGATCAGATGAAGTTAAAGTTAAATTTTTTTCTGGTAACTTCGTTGCAGTATCTTTATATTCTATAACAAGTTTCATGTGTTTTGTTTCTCCAGCGTTTAATGTATCACCTCGTGTTACACTTTTATCTGTATCAGCGTATGCCAAATAATAGTTAAATAGATCAACATACACTGATTTATCTAAAGCGTTAACATTACCATCACCATTAAAATCAAAATTCATGCAATAAGAATATTTATTTATATTTGTAAAACAATCATTAAATGCTCTAGGAAAATTATAACTCTCTATTTGTGCATCAATTGTTCCGTTATTTACTAAGTCAAAATAATATGTAACACTATC
>FR881457.1 GCA_000434835.1 Clostridium sp. CAG:594 | reverse complement strand
CGGTTGATGTAAATAGCTCTGGATAATCTTTAAACTCTTTACTTTGTATTATTTTTATTATATCTTTAATATCATTTACTCCAACTGCAATAGATAAAATATCATTCTTATTCATATTTGGTATATTTAAATTTTCAATATCAATTATTTTATCCTTTGGAACACTTAATATACTAGTTGTTTTCTCAATTGCATTAACACCATATTTTCTTTCTACATATTCATACGTTTCTTCTAATTGCTCTGGAGTTGTTGATAAAACATGTAAACAGTTTTCAACACTCGAAAAACGAATTTTATTTTTCTTTAAAAATTTCACGTTACTTTTTATAGAACTAACGTTTAAATACATTATGCTTGGACATTTTTCAATATATATTATATTTATTTTTAATTCATTTACTAAATAATCTAATGTATTATTAATATCTATATATTCTCCATATGTTAATATATTTTCGTTTTTGTCTATAATCTTTTTAGGATTTATACTATATTTTTCAAGTAAAATGCTTAATTCATATTTTTCTATCATTTATCTTCACTACTTTCCCAAAGACCATATATCCCGCATGGTAATATAAGATTACTATCTTTCATAGGAAGTCCTACCTCACCAGACGATATTTTTCCCTTATATTTTTTATCTAATGTCATATATAAAATATTTTCAAGCACTTTAGGTGACATACCGGTTGTATACGAATTTATTAAAAAGAACAACGGATTATCACTTAATACTTCCATACATAACTTAATTAAAGGATATAAACTTTCTTCTATGTTCCAAACCTCACCATTTGCACCCCTTCCGAATGATGGAGGATCCATTATAATAGCATCATACTTATTACCACGTCTTATTTCTCTTTTAACAAACTTAATAACATCATCTACTATAAATCTAACGTATCTATCTGTAAGATTAGAGGATTCTATGTTTTCTTTAGCCCACAAAACCATACCACGTGATGAGTCAACGTGAACTACGTCTGCTCCTGCATAAGCACACGCAACCGTTGCACCACCTGTATATGCAAATAAATTAAGCACCTTTATTTTTCTATTACTATTTTTTATTTTATCTATCATATAATCCCAGTTAACAGCTTGTTCAGGAAAAAGACCAGTATGTTTAAATCCCATTTGCTTTATATTAAATGTTAAGTCTTTATACTTAACTTGCCAAGATGGCTTAACATTATTTATATTTTCCCAGTAGCCACCACCTTTTTTACTTCTGTGATATATGGCGTCTACCTTTTTCCATTTATCCTTAAAGGTTTTATCTTGCCATACTATTTGTGGATCTGGTCTTTCGAGAATATAATTACCCCATCTTTCTAACTTTTCACCATTTGCCATATCAAGGATTTCATAATCCTTCCAATCTTTCGCTACTCTCAAATTAAACACACCTTTCTTAATTACTTAAAGCATTTGCCTACGTAATCTGCCTCTTTATTTCCATTTATAAAATCTTTTATATCCATTTTCTTTTTACCAGGAAGTTGTAGTTCTTTTATTAACACACTTCCATCAGTAGTAGTAACCTCAAGTCCATTTTTATCTAGGTTAATAATTGTACCAGGTGCTTTGTCATATTTTTTATTATTTATAACACAAGACCAAAGTTTTATGTTTTTACCATCTAAAACGACATATGCACCAGGCCAAGAATTGAGCCCTCTAATTTGGTTAAATATCTCCTTAGAAGACTTATCAAATGATACGTGTTCTTCTTCTCTAGATACGTTATATGCATATGTTGCATCAGCATCATTTTGCTTTTCTCTTTTATTTGTTCCGTTTATTATGCTAGGTAAAGTTTTCATAAGAAGTGGAACAGATATAGCGCTTAACTTATCATGTAAAGACTCTGCTGTATCATTATCTTCTATTTTAACTTCAGCCTTTTCTATCATATCACCGGTATCCATACCCTTATCCATATACATAATGGTTATTCCCGTTTTATCATAACCATTTATAATTGCCTTATGAATAGGTGCCCCTCCTCTTAACTTTGGAAGAAGAGAGGCATGAACATTTATACATCCATACTTAGGACAATTCAAAATAGCTAAAGGCACTATTTGACCATAAGCACAAGTAATTATAATGTCTGGATTTAAACTTATTATATCTTCATATTCTTCTTTGATTTTAACAGGTTGAAGAACTTTTATATTATTTTTAATAGCAACCTTTTTTATAGGAGAAAAAGATATCTCATGCTTTCTTCCTACTTCTTTATCAGGTTGTGTTACTACTGCTAATACATTTGTTTCTTTTATTAATTCTTCTAATATTGGAACACAAAAAACTGGCGTTCCCATAAATATTACTTTTAAATCTTTCATTTATATCACCAAATAAATTATAACACGTATCAAATTAAAAATGAATAGCTTCTAGCTACTCATTTTACTATTTATAATTCTGATTTTTTTATTGTGATTACTGGGCGAAGGCCAATTATAAAATCTTCATCTGGAGATGCACTATTTGAAAAACTAGAGCCATGATCAGCTTGAATAGAATCTGCTGGGTTTATGATATAAATAAAAGGATACCCACTTGCACTACCAAGATAATAAAACGTTGTTGTAACCCATGATGGTGCTGAAGCACACGAGTTAGTACTCTCGTCACACCCCAATGCAATAGCCTCATTATATGTTAAAAGTTTAGTACTAGCACTCGTTTTGTTTAAAGTGTTTTTAATATAATTTTCATAATTTTTTAATGGTGCGTAAAGGTTTGAATTGCTATCAAATACATCTGCCGGGTAACTGCTGCCATATTTTGAATTTAATCCTCTGTCTGCAGTACCCCAATATGCGTAATAACAATGTTCTGAAGAACTATAACAATTATTAATGATGTTAGAAGTATCATAGTTAGAAAATGCAATTCCTCCCATTACAGTATAGGAAGTAAAATTACCAGAAGCATCAATCACTAATGATTCCTTAGTCTTTTCACTTTGAAGACCATAACCTTCCTCTGACGTTGATATTGCGGTTTTCGTTTCTCCTGATTCATCATATATAAATTTATTACCAACAAGTAAATTATACTTAGCAAGCGCTGTTACAGTACTTCCATTATCACTTATTACATAAAAGTCTTCACTTACCTTTGTATCATTGTTACATAGTGCTATTACATCTCCTGCTATATATGTATCTTTTTTCTCAAACGTTGTACATGCTTTTGATATCCCACTTGTTGTTACTGTTTTATCATCTGTTTGTACAAAGTTT
>FR881456.1:7315-8231 GCA_000434835.1 Clostridium sp. CAG:594 | reverse complement strand
AAAACTCAAAATGATAAAAAAAAGAAAAATCCTTATATATATAATTTATATTGCTTATATATTAATTTTCTCGATTTTTAGTGTAGAAAAGAAAAATTATGGTAATTTTTTTATAAAATTTGTATATCTAATATCAATTTTTTACTTTTATACAGACTCTATTGATGATATAAGGCGGATGATAAAAATATATTGTAATTGTATTTTTGCATTATGCTTTATTTCTTTGCTTTTTTATTCATTTGGATATATTTTAAAAATTTTTCCTATAAATTATAATGTTATTTTAAATTGGGGATATACAAGAAGAATTGGTTCATTGTTTAACTTGCATTTTTTTGTACAAACAGAAAAATTTTTAAGTACGACTTTAATAAGAAATACAGGTATATTTTGTGAAGCACCCATGTATATGTTGAATCTTGCATTATGTTTAACATTGAGTATGTTTTTCTGTGAAAAAAATAAATTACGTGATTTTATTTTAATAGTAGGAATAATAAGTACTTTTTCATCTACGGGTTATATTATTTTAATAATATTATTTACATTATATTTCGTATCGTCTAAAAAAATTAAGATTAAATTCTTAATTTTACCTGTGATATTAGTCATATCAATTTTTATAATTTTTAATATTGTCGAAAGTAAATCAGATTCTAGATCTTATTCGGTACGATATGATGACTATGTTACGAGTATTCAAGGTTGGAAAGAAAATATTATTTTTGGTGGTGGTTATAGAAATAATGAACTTTTTTTAAAAAATATTTCATCATTTAGAAGTAACAATACTGGTCAAAGTAGCTCGGTAGGAGCCGTTTTGCTTCAGGGTGGGATATATTTATTCTTATTATATTTAGTAAGTTTTCTATCGATATATAAATTTAATAAGAAAAGCAAAACCTTCTCTATA
>FR881456.1:0-7246 GCA_000434835.1 Clostridium sp. CAG:594 | reverse complement strand
GCTTTGGAACTTTTAATATTATCAATTTCAATAAATTTAATTAACTTGAAAAATGAGGTGCAAAATGAAAAAATATGATTATTTAATAGTAGGATCAGGATTATTTGGTTCTACATTTGCAAATTTAGCAAATAAAGCAGGTAAGAAAGTTTTAGTTATAGATAAGAGAGAACATATAGCGGGTAACATTTATACAGAAAATGTAGAAGGAATAAATGTTCATAAATATGGCGCACATATATTTCATACAGATTATAAAGACGTATGGAATTATGTTAATTCATTTGTTGAATTTAATAGATATACAAATTCACCAGTAGCAAGAATAGGTAATGAAATATATAATATGCCTTTTAATATGAATACTTTTTCAAAAATATGGAATGATGTATTTACGCCAGAAGATGCATTAAAACATATAAATGAAGAAAGAAAAGAAATGGAAGGTAAAGAACCATCAAATCTAGAAGAACAAGCAATAAGTTTAGTTGGTAGAACAATATATGAAAAATTAATAAAAGGATATACAGAAAAACAATGGAATAGAGATTGTAAAGATTTGCCAGCATTTATTATTAAGAGATTGCCAGTAAGATTAATATATGATAATAACTATTTTAATGATAAATATCAAGGTATACCAATTGGAGGATATACTAAATTAGTAGAAAAAATGTTAGAAGGAATAGAAGTAAAATTAAATACTAATTTCTTTGATGATATTGAATATTATAAATCTATAGCAGAAAAGATAGTATATACGGGTCCAATAGATGAATATTTCAATTATAAACTTGGCGAACTTGATTGGAGAAGTTTAAGATTTGAAGAAAAAATTCTTGATTGTGAAAATTATCAAGGAAATGCTGTTGTAAATTATACTGGTCATGAAGTAGAATATACAAGAGTGATAGAACATAAACATTTTGAGTATGGTACTCAAGAAAAAACAGTAATAACATATGAATATCCTGCTGATTACAAGAAAGGTATGGAAAAATACTATACTGTTAATGACGAAAAAAATAATAAACTTGCTGAGAAATATAGAAAATTAGCAAAACAAGAAGAAAATGTGATTTTCGGAGGAAGACTTGCAGAATATAAATATTATGATATGGATGATGTAATTAAATCTGCAATGAATATTTATGAAAGTAACAAGTAATGAAAGAAGTTGATTTTTTGAAAAAGAATAGTGTTACAAAAAATTATATATATAATTTATTATATCAAATATTAACTATCATTATTCCTTTGATAACAACTCCATATTTATCTAGAGTATTAGGAGCAGAAAATATTGGAATATATAGTTTTACAATTTCTATAACAACATATTTTATTCTCTTTGGTTCACTTGGTGTTGCAATGTATGGCCAAAGAGAAATAGCGTATGTTCAAAATGATATTAAAAAAAGAAGTAAAATATTTTTTGAAATATTTTTTATGAGGTGTATAACACTTGGAATATCATTATTTATATTTTATATAACTTTTTGTTCAAAAGGACAATATAATATTTATTATAAAATTTTAATTCTAGAAATAATTGCTAATGCAATTGATATTAGTTGGTATTTTCAAGGATTAGAAGAATTTAAAAAAACAGTAATGCGAAATACAATTGTAAAGTTAATAAGCGTTATTTGTATATTTGTATTTGTCAAAGAATCAACAGATTTAAATAAATATTTTATTATTTATGTACTTTCAACTCTTTTAGGTAATTTATCTTTATGGATGTATTTACCTAGATTTGCTCAAAAGGTTAAAATAAAAGAATTAAATTTATTTAGACATATTAAACCAACGGTAATGTTGTTTATACCACAGGTCGCAACTCAAATATATACTGTTTTAGATAAAACTATGATAGGTGTTATTGTTTTAAATAAAGCAGAAGTTGGTTATTATGAACAAGCACAAAAAATAGTAAAATTATTAATGACAATTGCAACATCTTTAGGTACAGTTATGATGCCGAGGATTGCATCAACATTTGCTAGTGGTAATCATAAAAAAGTAAGAGAATATATGAATAAGTCATTTTCGTTTATATTATTATTAGCTTTTCCATTGATGTTTGAAATTATAAGCGTGTCAAGTAGTTTTGTGCCATTATTTTATGGTGAAGGCTATGATAAAGTTGTTCCTTTATTATGTGTAATTAGTCCAATAATAATTCTAATCGGTTTAAGTAATGTGACAGGAACTCAATATTTATTACCAACAAAAAAGCAAAATCAATATACATTATCTGTTGTAGTTGGTGCTATTGTAAATTTTATATTAAATTTAATATTAATTAAGCATTTTGGGAGTATTGGTGCTTCTATAGCAACAGTAATTGCGGAACTTGCAGTAACAACAACACAATTTATTTTAATAAGAAAAAAAATTAAATTTATAGACGTTGTAAAACTATCTTATAAATATTTAATTGCATCATTATTTATGTTTATGTTTAGTATGATTGCTGGTTATTTTATAAGTGATAATTTAATTTCAATAATAGTACAGGTATGTATTTCTATTTCGGTTTATTTTATGATCTTACTTATGCTAAAAGACAAATTAATTTTAGAAGGTTCAAAAATGATAAAAAAAATTTTGAGGAGGTTTTGAATATGAAAATTGAAACATTAATTAAATTTAGAAAAAATAACATTCTGAATAAAATAATATATAGATTATTATTAAGACGAGGAGTAGATATTCCACCTTCTGTTATTATAGGAAAAAATGTAAAATTTCCACATAATTCTTTTGGGACTGTTATACACCCTAATACAATAATAGGAGATAATGTTAAAATTTATCAGAATGTTACAATAGGTAGAGCAGATATAAATAAAACTATAGAAGATAGTGATATGAAGAAAATATATATAGGAAAAGGTGCAATATTATGTGCAGGATGTAAAGTTATTTCTAAAAATAAGATATTAGAAGTAGGAGAAAATACTATTATTGGAGCAAATGCAGTTTTGTTAAAAAGTACAGGTAATAATGAAACTTGGGTTGGTGTTCCTGCAAAAAAAATAAAATAATAGGATAAGATAGAGGTGGTTAAATGAAAATAGCAGTAGCAGGAACTGGTTATGTTGGTTTATCTCTAGCTACATTACTTAGTCAAAATAATGAGGTAGTAGCACTTGATGTTATACCTGAAAAAGTAGAGATGATAAATAATAGGATAAGTCCTATTCAAGATGAATATATTGAAAAATATTTTAAGGAAAAAAATTTGAATTTAAAAGCAACTTTAGATTATAAAGAAGCATTTGAAGGTGCTAGATTTGTCATAATTAGTACACCAACTAATTATGATGAAGAAAAAAACTTTTTTGATACATCATCAGTAGAAGATATAATTCAAAAAGTTATTTCTATGAATGATGACAATATTGTTATGGTTGTTAAAAGTACAATTCCGGTAGGCTTTATTAATAATATGAAAGAAAAATATAATATTGATAATATTATGTTTAGTCCTGAATTTTTAAGGGAAGGTAAAGCATTATATGATAATTTATATCCATCTAGAATAATTGTTGGTGAAAAAAGTAAGAGAGCTGAAGAATTTGCCGGTTTACTAAAAGATAACTGTTTAAAAGATGATGTAGTGGTTAAATATATGAATTCTACTGAAGCAGAAGCAGTTAAATTATTTGCAAATACTTATTTAGCTCTTAGAGTAGCATATTTTAATGAACTTGATACTTATGCAGAATTAAAAGGTTTGAATACTAAAGACATTATTGCTGGTGTTTGTTTAGATTCAAGAATAGGTAACCATTATAATAATCCAAGTTTTGGATATGGGGGTTATTGTCTTCCTAAAGATACAAAACAATTAAAAGCTAATTATAAAGATGTACCAGAAAATTTAATTAGTGCAATAGTCGAAAGCAATAAAACTAGAAAAGATCATATTGCAGATGAAATTATCAAAAGAAAACCAAAAGTTGTTGGTATATATAGATTAACTATGAAAAGTGGTTCTGATAATTTTAGAGCAAGTGCTATTCAAGGTGTAATGAAAAGAATTAAAGCAAAAGGTATAGAAGTAGTTGTTTATGAGCCTACTTTAAAAGAAGATAATTTCTTTAATAGTAAAGTAATAAAAGATTTAAATGAATTTAAAAATATTGCAGATGTTATTATAGTAAATAGACTTGATGAGAATGTTTCTGATGTAATGAACAAGGTATATACAAGGGATTTATTTGCAAGAGATTAAAAAAATCTTATTTAAACATCTAACAATAACTGGTATAATTAAATTATGAAGAAATAGAAAGAAGGTTTTAATATGAAATTTAAAAAAAGAAATATATTAAGTATAATAAGTTTTATTATAGCAATGGTTTTAATATTTTTAATATTTAAAATTGATATGTTACCAGTTAAGTATAGTGTATTAGTATCAATATTATTATTATTTATTCAAGCTATATTTATTGTACTTTTAAATAATAAAAGGAAAGTATTTAAAGTAATTAGTAGTATAATTCTTATTTTATCTTCTGTTATAAATATAATATTTATATATTATTTATCAGTTACTAATAGTTATTTAAATAAGTCTTTTAGTAATGTTATAGAATCTAAGACTGAGTATTATGTAATTTCTCTTAAGAAGAATAATTATAAGGAATCAGATATAAAAGGGAATATTGCTACTTATAAGTCTACTTTAAATATTGATGATGCTTTTAATAAGCTTAGTAAGTCTTATAAGGTTAATAATGTATCTTATAATGATTTAAATAAAATGATTTCTAGTGTTTCTAATAATACTAATAGATTTATGTTAATGGATAGTTCTAGTTATGAAATAGTATTTAGTTTAAATAAGGATTTAAAAAGAGATGATTATGATATTATATATAAATTTAATTTATATAAGAAGATTAAAACAAAGGATAGTAAATCAGATAATTTCAATGTATTTATAGGGGGTCGTGATTTTGCTAAACTAATGGATTTTAATATGATTCTTTCTATTAATACTAAAAATAATACTGTTCTTATGACTAGTATACCAAGGGATTATTATTTAGAGGTTCCAGGTAAGAATGGTTTAAAGGATAAATTAAGTTTTATAAATGCTTATGGTGAAGATATGAATAGAAAAACACTAGAAAAATTATTTGATACTAAAATAGATTATCAAGTAATATTTAATACTAGTAGTTTAGTTAAGATTACTGATTATGTAGGTGGTATAGAATTTTGTTCGGATAAGTCTTATACAACTACTCATGCTTTAATAGAGGACTCTTATGATGATAGTAAGGGAGTTAAGTTTAGAGTAAAAAAAGGTTGCCAACATTTAAATGGAATTCAAACTTTAACGGTAGCTAGAGAAAGATTAAATCTATATGGTGGTGATAAAGCAAGACAAGAAAATTGTCAAAAAATTATGTTAGCAATTTTTAAGAAATTAGCAAGTTCTAAAACTTTAGTTAATTATAATGAAACTTTAAATGAATTAAGTGATTTATATGAAACTAATATATCTAGAAGTATTGTTAGTTCTTTAATAAGTAATTATATAGATAATCCTAAAGATTGGACTATAGATTATCAAATTGTAGATGGTACAGCTGGAAATGATTTAGTTCATTCTTCAAGTACCTTAAAGGACTATGTTACATATCCTAACTATGATATGGTAAATGAAGCTAAGTTAAAAATAAAAGAAGTATTAAAATAAAAAAGTGTCATAAAACGACACTTTTTTTATTTTTGTTGTTTTATTATATAAAACTAAAAAAAGGAGAGAGTTTAAGAATGAACTAAAAGAATATACAGAAAAGATGTTTGAGGATATAAAACATATTGATGAAGAAGGAAAAGAGTATTGGCTAGCAAGAGAATTGCAAATTGCTTTTAAATATAAGGAATGGAGAAAGTTTGATGGTATAATTAATAAATCAATTACTGCGTGTAATAATTCAAATATAAATGCAAATGATCAATTTGTCCAAGTAGACAAATTGATACAACACGGAAAAGGTGGGATGAGAAATATAAAAGATTATAAGTTATCTCGTTATGCTTGTTATTTAATTGCACAAAATGGCGATTCACATATGAAGGTTATTGCGCTTGCTCAAACTTATTTTGCAATTCAAACAAGAAAACAAGAATTATCTGAAAAAGAGTATTCAATGTTAACTGAAGATGAAAAAAGATTCTATCAAAGAAACTTAACTAAAAAAGGAAATTATTCTTTAAACATGGTTGCAAGGAATGTAGGTGTTAGAAACTTTGATAAATTTCATAATGCTGGATATAAAGGTTTATATGGTGGTGAAACTGCAAATGATATAGCAAGAAGAAAGAAATTAAGATATCGAGAAGATATTTTAGATAATATGAATGAGGATGAGTTAGTTGCAAATCTTTTTCGTATTAATCAAACTAAACAAAAGCTTTTAAAAGATAAAGCGCAAGGAGAAAGTAATGCTAGTGATATACATTATGAAGTAGGAAAAAAGTTAGAAAAGCAATAAAGGATATTGGTGGAACTATGCCAGAAGATATGCCAACTCCTAAAAAGAGTTTGAAAGAGTTAGAAAAAGAAAATAAAAAATTAATAGTTAGTAAATGATATATTACTTTGTAATAAGTTTACTAAAGTTTATTAAGATGATATAATTTTGTTGTTATTTTAAAGTTAAAAAGGAATAAAGAATTATGAAAAAAGTATTTAAGTTAATGTTATTAATATTATGGATGATTTTAATATTTTGTTTTTCTAATCAAAGGGCAGATGATTCATCTAAACTAAGTGATGGGGTAATAGTAAAGGTAGCTAGTATTTTTGTTAAGGATGATTTAACAGATAATAAAAAAGATGAATTAATTGATAAATATACCTTTATAATTAGAAAAACAGCCCATTTTAGCGTTTATTTAATACTTGGCATACTTTCTATTAATTTATTATCTTCGTTTAATATAAAGCGTATTATTATGCTTTCTAGTCTATTTTGTTTTATATATGCTTGTACAGATGAATTCCATCAATTATTTGTTATGGGAAGATCTTGTGAAATACGTGATGTTTTAATAGATACCTTAGGCTCATTTGTTGGAATACTTATTTATTACAAAATTAAATTATATATAAATAAAAGGCAAAAATTAACTTAGTAAGTTATTATTATTTTAAGTGTCATAAAACGACATTTTTTTTATGTTTTATATTTTATTATATAAAACTAAAAAA
>FR881455.1:6529-7525 GCA_000434835.1 Clostridium sp. CAG:594 | reverse complement strand
CATAAACTAAGTTATCTACTAATACATCTATATGAACCCTTAAAAATTCATCATTTATAATTTCATAATAAAAATCATCAATATCAATAGTTACTTTTGAAGCATCATATTTTGAATCAAGAGTTATATCAAAAGGAATGTTTTCTTCAAATACTTCTTCATTTATACTTATATTATTTATCCTATATTTACCACTTACGGTAAAACTACCCACCACAGAATCACTATTTTCCATTTTTAAGTTATGTTCTAGTGCAATACTTGTTACCTCATAAATTTTAGGTGCTAAAGAAATATCTTTAACAAAAGGTATTATCTGTTTCATATCTTCATCTCCATTCAATAAAATGTATGCAAAAAAAAGAAGAAAATGTTAATTTTTCTTCTTAAATAAATTATTATATATATCTATATAATTTTCAACTAAAATTATATCTATTTTATCTTTTACTTCTTTTGGAATATCGCTTAAATCAGCCTCATTAAGTTTTGGGACAAACATCTTATTTACTCCTGCTTGATATGCTCCAAGTGATTTTTCTTTTAATCCACCTATTGGAAGAACTTTACCAGTAAGTGTCATTTCACCTGTCATTGCAACAGTATTAGGCACACTTTTTTTAAGTAACATACTTATTATTGCAGTAGTAAGTGCTGTTCCGGCTGATGGACCATCTTTTGGAATACCACCTTCTATTGCATTTATATGAATACAAGATGAATCAAATAGTTTTTCATCTATTTTTAAATTTTTAGCATGACTTTTAATATAACCAAGTGCAATTGATACACTTTCTTTCATAACATCACCTAAGTTACCGGTTAATTTAACAGGTTCTTTAGAAGGATACATAACAACTTCTATTGGTAAAACGGCTCCTCCATAACTTGTGTATGCAAGGCCATTTACAACGCCTGGTGCGCTTTCTAATACCTTTGTATTTTCATACTTAGGTTTTCCAAGTAATTCTTCTAACTTTTTATCAGTTATTTTAA
>FR881455.1:3981-6482 GCA_000434835.1 Clostridium sp. CAG:594 | reverse complement strand
TTATCTTCAAGCATCTTTTTAACTATTTTTCGAATTATTTTATTTATTACTCTTTCAAGTTCACGAACTCCAGCTTCCTTAGTGTAACATCTAATTATCTTAAATATTATTTCATCACTAAATTTTATATTTTTTTCATTTAATTGGTATTCTTCTAGAGCCAGTTTAATTAAATGTTCTTTTGCTATATGAAGTTTTTCGTATTCTGTATAACTTGATAAGTCAATTATTTCTAATCTATCTTTTAATTCATCTGGTATTTGAGCAATATAATTAGCAGTTAATATAAACATAATCTTAGATAAGTCATATGCTTCTTCAACATAGTTATCATAGAATTTATCATTTTGCTCTGGATCTAACACCTCAAGTAAACTACTTGCTGGATCTCCCTTGATATCCTTAGTCATTTTATCTACTTCATCAATTAGAAATACAGGATTATTAGAACCACACTTTTTAAGTGCATTAATAATTCTTCCAGGATTAGCTCCCATATAAGTTCTTCTGTGTCCTATTATTTCTGCGGGATCGTTTACACCACCAACTGATATTTTAACAAATTTTCTATTCATCGCCTCAGCAACACTTTTCGCAAGAGATGTTTTACCAACTCCTGGAGGACCTACTAAACATATAATTGGTGTCTTATTAGATACGCTTCTTTCTTTAACTGCTAAATACTCAATAATTCTTTCTTTTATTTCTGAAAGACCATAATGAGATTTATCAAGTACTTCCTTTACTTTCTTTAAATCAGTATTATCTTTTGTATAAGTATTCCAAGGCAAATTAATTAAAACATCTATATAATTTCTTATTATTCCAATTTCAGGAGAAGCTTGAGGAGTAGATTCATATTTTTTAAGTTCTCTTTCTAACTTCTTAGTAATGTTTTTTGGACATTTTAACTTTTTTATTTTACCTCTTAACTCTTCTATCTCGTCATCCTTAGATGAAATATCTCCAAGTTCTTCTTTAATTAATCTTATTTTTTCTCTTAGTATGTATTCTTTTTGACTTTTATCCATTTCTTTTTTTAGTTTAGTATCAAGTCTTTTTTCTATTTCATATACGTCTAATTCTTTTTGAATATCCTCTAAGTCCATCATAACCCTTGTATGAGGATTTACCGTATTTAATATTTCATATTTACGTTCAAATGATGTTGGCATATAATTTGCAACAACGTCTGCTAATTTGCTTACCGTCTTTATTTCATCTATTACTGCTAGTATGCTATTAGATGAATAAGGGACTAAATTAATGTAGTTTTCAAGTTCAGTTTTAAGTTTTCTAACTAAAGCCTCTTCATCTGATAAATCCATTGCATATCTAGTAGGTGATGAAATAACTCCTGCAAAAACATCATCATAACCCTCATACGAAACATAGTTATTTATAACAGCACGTCTTTTTCCTTCAATAGTAACTCTAATACAACCATTAGGAAGCGTTGTTTTCTTAGTAATCTTACCAACTACTCCAAGTTTAGGTAATTTATTTATTTCTATTTTTTCTTCTAAAAAATTATTAGGAGATACTAAAAGTACATATCCATCGTGGTTTTTACTTGCCAGCTCTATTATTTTAGTATCTAATTCATCTATTAAATCTATTTTAAGTTCAGCGTAAGGAAGAACTATTATCCCTCTTAAAAGTATTATTGGTAAATTGGTTTTTTCCACAAAACATTCCTCCTTAAATCAAATATAAATTTTTACTTTTTATTATAAACCATAGACTTTAAAAGTCAACAATATTAAGTTAATTTAACTAGTAATTTCTGGTAATAAAAGAAAATATGTAAAGAAAAAAACTAGCTTGTTAAAACTAGTTTTCTAAAATCAATTATTTCTTTAATATATCTAATACTTTTTGTACCTTTATATCATACTTAAGCATTTCAAGTCCACCGAAAGCTTTAATGTATTCATCTTTATCCATACCATGTTTCTTAGCTTTTTCTTCTGCGTCACGATTTGCTTCTTCATCTGTTGCATCAATCTTTTCTAATTCAATTATTTCATCGATTGCAAAACGAAGTTTAACTCTCTTTTCTGCTTCTTCGTGCATTTGAGCCTTTAGTGCTTCTTCTGATGAGTTAGTAAACTTATAGAATTGTTCTAAAGTAATACCTTGCATTTTTAATCTTTCAGCATATTGCTCTACCATTCTATCTAATTCTTCGTGAATTAATTCATGAGGAACTTCAACAGAAGTTTCTTTAAGTAATGCTTCAAATAACTCATCAACATATTTATTTTCAGCTTCATACTCTCTTTGCTCAGTCATTGTTTCTTTAACCATTTTTTCTAAATCTTCTTTAGTTTTAACGTCTTCTAATCCTAAATCTAAGAAGAAATCTTCATCTAGTTCTGGATAAACCTTAGTTTTAACTTCATGAACTAAAACCTTAAATACTACTGGTTTACCTTTTAACTCTTCAGCGTGGTAATCCTTAGGGAAAGTTACGTTAACATCTTTTTTATCTCCCTTTT
>FR881455.1:0-3963 GCA_000434835.1 Clostridium sp. CAG:594 | reverse complement strand
CCCTTTTTAACGCCTACTAAAGCTTCTTCAAAACCTGGTATAAATGAATTGCTACCTAATTCAAGTGCGTAGTTTTCAGCCTTACCACCTTCAAATGCTTTATCTCCATCAAAACCTTCAAAATCAATTATAACAGTATCACCATTTTCAGCTTTACCATCTTTAACAGTTAAGTCAGCATATTCTTTTCTCATTTTTTCTATTTCATTATCAACGTCTTTTTTAGTTACTTTAACTGAATCTTTTTTAACACCTAAATTTGTATATTTATTTATTTTAACTTCTGGTTTTGTAGTAAATGTAAATACGTATATAACTCCTGTTTCATCTGCTTTTTCTATACCAACTGTAGGCTGCATGATAGGCTCACCCTTAAATTCTTTTAAAGCCTTAACATATGCTTCATTCATGCATGAGTCAACAGCTTCAACAACGATTGATTGCTTTCCGTATTTTTGCTCATATATATTTCTTGGAGCTTTACCTGGTCTAAAACCATCTATTTTTACTTTCTTAATTATTTTCTTAAATGTTTCATCTAATTTCTTTTCCCAATCTTTACCAGTTATTTCAACTTTAACTTCATGGATATTTTTAGCTTTTTTTTCTTTCTTTTCTGCCATAAATAAAATTCCTCCCTAAAACAATTAGTATTATAACTTATTTAAATATCTTTTACAAGTCTTTATTTTTGTATCGTGTAAAAGAAAAAGCAGCATTTAAGCTACTTTAACTATTTCTATATCAAAACTTCCGTTCGGAGATTCAACTGTTACCTTATCATTTACTTTTTTACCCATTACAGCCTTTGCAATTGGAGATTCATTAGATATTTTATTAGAAAAAGGATCGGCTTCATTAGTTCCAACTATCGTATATTCTTCTTCCTCATCGTCATCATCGTATTTAACAGTTATAACAGAACCTACACATACCTTACCATCGTTACTTCCTTCAATAATAGTTGCGTGCTCTAAAGTATATTCTATTTCTTTTATTCTATCCTCTAATCTACCTTGCATTTCTTTAGCTGCTGAATACTCAGCGTTTTCAGATAAATCACCTTGTGCTCTTGCCTCTTTTAAATCTTTAATGATTTGTGGGCGTTTAACAGTTTTAGCTTCATTTAATTCTTCTTCTAATTTCAAAAAACCTTCACTAGTTAAATAAATTTCTTTTTCTTTTCCCATTTAAAATCACCTCTAAAATATTAAACTGCGTATAATATTACTACAAAAGCAATGATTTGTCAATCTAAAAAGTTGACACGTAATAAATCATTTTTAGAAACCTTAACAGGACAATTTATTCTAACTATTTCTCTTGGATGACAAGCTTTATCTATCTTATTTCCATCAATATCAGTTAAAGTTTCTATTATAAACGAATAATCATCTTTTCTTGGTCCAAAAATGGTCACCTTATCAAATGGCTTAAAGTAATTTCTTTGCTCTATTATAGCTTCTTTTTTTTCTTCGTCATAGTCTAATACTATTCCTAAAAAATCTTGATTAGAATCTTCTTGTCTATTTTTATAGTATTGTTCATCTTTTGAAGGCATTTTATTAAAAAACTGCGGTGCAACTTCTCTGTTAGCAACACGATATAATATTTTTCTTGCATTTTCTATATAATTTTGATTTATATTACCACTTAAATACATATCAATTAACTTTCTGTAAACTGATATTAAGCTTGAAGTATAATAAACAGATCTCATTCTTCCTTCTAGCTTAAATGATGTAACACCTATTTCTATCATATCTTTTACATAGTTAAATAAAGATAAGTCTTTTGGTGCTATCGAAAAATTATCCCCGTCAGATATTACTTTATTATCACCAATTAAATTAAAATTAAACCTACATACCTGACAACATCCACCTCTATTAGCATCTCTATTTGTAAAGTAATTGGAAAGTACGCATCTACCTGAAATATTAGTGCACATCGCTCCATGAATAAAACACTCTACCTCACAACCTACATTTTCTATTATGTCTTTAATATCTTCTTTAGAGCATTCACGTGCTAAAACAATTCTAGATGCTCCATGACTTACGTAGTATTTAGCAGCATCTTTATTTAAGATAGATGCCTGGGTACTTAAATGAAGCTCTAGTTTAAGATTATTTTTATGTGCGATGTCAATAACTAGAGGATCACTAAATATTACCGCATCAACTCCTATTTTATCTAACTCTTTTAAGTAATCTTCAAAACCATTTACATCATTATTATGAAAAACTATGTTAACCGTTACGTAAACCTTTACACCATGCTCATGAGCAAACTTTACACCTTCTTTAATTTCTTTTAATGTAAAGTTTTTAGCATTTGCACGTAAACTATAATTTACACCACCTAAATAAACAGCATCCGCTCCATACAAAACGGCCCATTTTAACTTTTCTAAATCACCTGCAGGAGCAAGTAGTTCTATTTTTTTATCTTTCATCTTTCTTCACCCTGTAAATAGTTTCTTTATTAATAAACCCATAATTAGCGTTATATGTATCATTAATCCAGTCATTCTTATCTTTCTTATTATTCATAAATATTTCTAATACTTTTTTTACATCACCAAGCATAAAGCCATCTACTATTTTATAGTCTACATCTATATCAAAAGAAAGTAAGTTAAGTACTTTATCTCCTAATATATGTGTTCCGAAATTATCTTCTATAATCTTATAGATATTATCACTATTTTTTTCAACTATTTCATAGATAGATGAGGTGTCATTTATATTAAAATACTCTTTATAATTACTTATAAGCTTTCTTTTAGAAGTAGATAAATGAGGATAGCCAAAGACTTGTTTAAATAAAACTGACTTTGTATTTTTCTTTATATCATTTATTTCACTAAGTGTTATATCATTAGTTAAAACCGTTCCATAAACACCATTATTATAATAATGATTAATGGCATAAAAGCTATTGTTAAGATGCGTTTGATCAAGAATAACATTAGTCTTTATGTCATATGTTAAAGCCGCTATATCGCCCACTATAATTCCATTTATACCTAAGTCATCTACTTCCTTTAATTTCATTTTATAATCTTCTAACTCATCATTAAATATAATTCTATTAAAACTTACAAATATTTCTTTTTTCTTTAAATCATCTTTTATCTTTTTTATTTCATCTATATTAAATGTTTTACCAAACAAAAAAGAATACTTATCTATACCAAGTATGTATCCGTCTGCTTCATAAGATAATTCTTTTACGTCATTTATTTTTAAAAGTATTTTACTCATCTTTCTTCTTCCTTCTTCTAGATATTGCAACACCATCACCTATCTCAAAGAACCTTGTTTTAAATTCCTCATTATCCTTTAAAAAATTAATGTATCTTTCAAGTTTGGTAATAAGTTGTCTTAAGTTTCTAGACATCTTTGTTTTATCTGAATACGTAAGCCCGTGAAAATTAATGTTATCAGTTACAATAAAACCTTTTTGTTTTAAGTTCTTAGAGAATTTTTCAAAAAACTTAATGTACTGACTTTTAGCAGCATCAATAAATATAAGGTCAAATTCTTCATCTGTATTAAAAGCAAGCGCATCTGCTAAAATAAGTGTAATTCTGTCTTCTAAATTAAATTCTTTTATGTTTTTAACCGCTTCTATGTATCTATCTTTATCTCTTTCTATCGTAGTTACACAAACATCACTAGAAGTAAGTGCCATGTTAATTGCAGAGTATCCAATTGCACTACCTATTTCAAGTATGTTCTTAACGTTATTTAACTTTATGAACTCAGTTAAAAAAGTAATTCCATCTTTTTCCATTATAGGAATACCTTTTCTATCAGCATACTTTTCCATTTTTCTAATTAAAAATTCTTGATCCATTAATAACACCACCTAAATCTAACAACAATTATATAAAAAAAAGTGATAAAAATCAATTTAATATCACTTTAAAATAATATTTTAAACGTTTTTTATTTG
>FR881454.1:1921-2675 GCA_000434835.1 Clostridium sp. CAG:594 | reverse complement strand
CCATCGTTATAATTTTCGTCTACTTCATATGCTCTGCCTAAACTTTCCATACAATATAATCCCATAACCAAAACCTCCTAATTTATTATTTTAATTTTTCTTCTAAAGCTTTAAGCTTATTTTCCTCATCTTTTAGTTTTTCTCTTTCTGAGTTAACTATTTTTTCTGGAGCATTCTTAACATATCCTTCGTTTGAAAGTAATTTTTTTCTTCTTTCAATACTTGATATTAAGCTTTCTTTTTCCTTTTCTAAAGCTTCTTTTTCCTCTTTAGTACTTTTTATTCCTTGATAGCATAACACGATGCTTCCATATGGGAATAATGCAGTACTTTCCGTTGCTCCTTCAAATGAAGATAATATAATATCACACTTTAATTGCCTTGTCAATATTTCAGCATTTTTGTCAATTATATCTTTATATTCTTCTTCAAACTTATTAATAAGACCAAATCCCTTTGGAATGTTATTATCAGCTTTTAAATTTCTTAATTTAGAAATCACTTCTATTAAAATATCAATTTCTTTTTCATCTTCTTTATATATCATATCCTTATTATATTTAGGATAACTTGATAATATTATGTTTTCACTATCTTTAACTGGTAATGAATTATATATTTCATCAGTTACATAAGGCATGAATGGATGAAGCATTTTTATAATATCTGTTAAAACCAAAATCAAGCAAGACTTTGTAGATATATTATCACTTGATACCTTACTATATTCTATATAAGTATCGCAAAAATCTTC
>FR881454.1:0-1910 GCA_000434835.1 Clostridium sp. CAG:594 | reverse complement strand
TATCGCAAAAATCTTCCCAAATAAACTTATAAAGTTCATTACCTACTACGTTAAAGTCATATTTATCCATGTTTTTTCTTACGCTTTTAATTGTTTTATTAAGTTTCGTTAAAATCCATTTATCACTAGAAGTTAAGTTAGATAAATCAATTTTCTTTAAATCTTCCGTATTCATTAAAACATATCTTGATGCATTCCATATTTTGTTAATGAAATTCCATGTAGATTTAACTTTATCCTCATCATATCTTAAATCTTGACCAGGTGCTGAATTAGTTGTTATAAACCATCTAAGTGAGTCTGCTCCGTAATTATCTATAACATCCATTGGATCTACTCCATTACCTAATGATTTAGACATCTTTCTTCCTTCTTTATCACGAATAAGACCATGTATTAAGCAGTCTTTAAATGGTCTTTTGCCTGTTAACTTAAGTGATTGAAATACCATTCTGCATACCCAGAAGAAAATAATATCATATCCTGTTACTAAAACGTCATTTGGAAAATATCTGTCTAAATCATCTGTCTTATTTGGCCAACCAAGCGTACTAAATGGCCATAAGGCTGATGAAAACCAAGTATCTAAAACATCTTCATCACGCGTCCATCCCTCTTCTTTAGGAGATTCTTTTCCAACGTATACTTTATCACCCTTATACCAAGCTGGAATTTGATGTCCCCACCATAACTGTCTTGATATACACCAGTCATGGCAATCACTCATCCAGTTAGTTAATATCTTTTCAAATCTTTCTGGAATAAAGTTAACTTTATTATCCTTATCTTTTTGATTTTCAAGTACGTTTTTAGATAATTCCTTCATGTTAACAAACCATTGTTTAGAAAGATAAGGTTCAACCATAACACCAGTTCTTTCAGAGTGTCCTACGCTATGAGTCATCTCTTCTATTTTAATAAGTAGCCCTTCTTCTTTTAAATCACGAATTAAAGCATCGCGGCACTCAAATCTATCCATACCAGCATATTTACCGGCATTACTATTCATGGTAGCATCTTCATTCATAACTACTATTCTCTCTAAATTATGACGATTACCAACTTCAAAGTCATTTGGATCATGTGCTGGAGTTATTTTAACGACACCCGTACCAAACTCTATATCAGCATGAGGGTCACCAACAATTGGAATTGGCTTATTAACGATAGGTAATATAACGTTTTTACCAATTAATTTATTATACCTATCATCATCAGGGTTAACTGCAACCGCAGTATCTCCAAACAATGTCTCTGGTCTTGTTGTTGCAACTTCTAGATATTTATCACTACCTTCTATAAAGTATTTAATGTGATAAAACGCACCAGGTATATCTTTATATATAACCTCTTCATTAGAAAGAGCTGTCTTTTGAACTGGATCCCAGTTTATTATTCTCTCACCACGGTATATTATTCCTTCATTATAATACTTAACAAACACTTCGTTTACAGCGTCATTTAACCCCTCATCAAGAGTAAAGCGCTCCCTTGAGTAGTCAAGTGCAAGACCAAGTTTAGCCCACTGGCTTCTAATGGTTTTTGCATACTCATCCTTCCACTCCCAAGCTTTAGATAAGAATCCCGCGCGTCCTAAGTCACGCTTATTTATTCCTTCTTTTTTAAGTCTATCTACTACCTTTACTTCGGTTGCGATAGCGGCATGATCCATTCCTGGAAGCCATAAAGCATCATACCCGTCCATTTTCTTATAACGAATTATAATGTCTTGAAGTGTTGTATCCCAAGCATGTCCTAAATGTAATTTACCTGTTACATTTGGTGGTGGTATAACAATCGAAAAAGCTTCTTTAGTTAAATCACCTGCTTTAAAATAGTTATGTTTAACCCAAGATGCATATTTTCCTTCCTCTACTTTTATATGATCATATTTCTTATCTAACATGTTT
>FR881453.1 GCA_000434835.1 Clostridium sp. CAG:594 | reverse complement strand
AAGTGGTAATGAAGTAAGTGAAGGAGATATTTTATCAGCAGGTGAAACAAAAATCTTAACAATAACAATAGAATTTATAAAAGATTTAACAAAAGAATATTTACCTAAACAAACAAGCACAATATCATTATCATACAAGTTAAACTTTGTTCAAACAGATGAAAAGGTAACTAGTGCAGGACAGGGTTCTGATACAGATAAGAACTATGCTGTTGGAGATGAGTTTTGTTTGGATAGTGAGTGCTTTTACACAATGAAAGACAATGGAGATACTATAACAGCCCTTGCTAAGTATAATTTGCTTGTTGGCAATGACGTGGTAATGAATAGCAATTTTGCTGGTGTATCATCATCAACACCAATACCAACATCTGAAGAAGGCTATGGACTTCAAAATGAAAATGCAGTTAATTATAAGTTTGATGATAGTGGGCTTCCAACAACAACTAAGGTAAAGGGTGCCATTATCTTTGCACCTTCTACTGATGCCGCTTCAGGTTATTGGGCTGATGATACTCTTAATCATAATTTATTAAGTAAGTATGGAACAGGCTATCCAGCAGATGTATTTGATAGTAATTCAACACTTTATGAACCACTTCAAAATTATAACAATTACTTAAAAAATACGTTAAGAAAGTCCGGTGTAACAACAAGGTTAATAACGTATTCTGATTTAACTGATCTAGGTTGTAAGAACGATTCTTGTACAGGAGCTCCATCATGGGTATATTCTGTTAATTATTGGACAGGAACAGCAAACGATTATCATTTAGTATATTTTGTATTTTCAAATGCTGCAGTAGGAGGTCACGAAAAAGACCAAAATGGTTTATTTGGCCTACGCCCAGTAATTACAATAAAAAAATCTGAGTTGTAAAATATTTTAATTAAAACTATCTAATAGATAGTTTTTTTGTTATAATTATAAAAGATGACAATTTAAGACAAGTTTATTTATTATAATTATTTTGGGTGATAATTATGAAGGTTAGGGTTTTTGATTGTGATCATGAAAAGGATTTAGAAGAGGCTGTAAACTCATTTATTTCAGGTAAAGAAATAGTTGATATAAAATATCAAGTTTCAATAGGAGTATGTGGAGAAGAGCAGCTTTATTGCTTTTCAGCGATGATAATATACATAGATAAGGGATGATGTATTTTGAAGAAAAATAGTTTTATTAATGGTGCTTTAATAGCAACAATAGGAATAGTTATAACGAAGTTTTTAGGAATTATATATGTAATACCATTTTATGCAATAATAGGAGAATCATCCATTGCTTTATATGGTTATGCTTATACTATATATAACTTATTCTTATCTTTATCAACGGTAGGTATTCCTCCTGCAATGAGTAAGTTAATTAGTGAGTATAATACGCTTGAATATTACAGCACAAAAGAAAGAGCGTATAAGCTCGGTAAAAGACTATTAATTGTTCTTGGAATAATTTTATTTATAATCATGTTTTTAGGAGCACCATTAATTGCTAATCAAATAATGGGTGATAATACAGGTGGTAATTCTAAGGAAAGCATTACGTTTGTAATTAGAATTATATCAACTGCAATACTTATTGTTCCATACCTAAGTGTTACGAAAGGTTACCTTCAAGGTCATAAGTTTATTACACCTCCTTCTATAAGTCAGGTGCTTGAGCAAATTGTTAGAATTGCTGTTATTTTAATTGGCAGTTACTTATGCATGAGGGTATTTAAAGTAGGTGTTGTAAATGCTGTTGGAGTAGCAGTTTTTGGTGCAACAATAGGAGCTTTGGTAGCGCTTATTTATCTGCTTATAAAAATACATAAAAATAAAAAAGAGATAATAACTAAGGCCGAGGCTAAAGAAGAAGAGAAAAAAATTACAAATAAAGCTATTATAAAGAAGCTTTTAATTTATTCAGTTCCTTTTATATCATTTGGTCTTGCACTTTCGGTATATGACTATATAGATATGACAACGATTATTAATACACTTGCAAAAATAGGTTTTAAAACCAAGGATGCGGAAAGCATAATAGGTGTTATTAATACGACTGGAAATAAGTTAAATAGCGTTGTTCTTGCAATATCTACTGGACTTATGACAAGCCTTGTTCCAAATATAACGGCAAGCTTTGTTAAGGGAGATAAAAAAGACGTTAAGAAAAAAGTAGAACAGTCATTTTTAATGCTTTTATATGTTACTATGCCAATGGCTTTTGGTCTTAGTATTTTAGCAGGTCCGGTATTTAATGCCTTTTATGGTGCAAGTGCATGGGGTCCTAAAGTATTTTGCTTTACTATTTTTGTTGCACTTTTTAGATGTATGTTTACAACTTCAATATCAATTGCACAGTCACTAAATAAGTTTAAAAACGTATTTTTAAGTATAATTGCAGGAATATTAGTAAAGCTTATCTTGCAAGTTCCAATGATTTATTTATTTAATAAAATAGGATTAAGACCATTTTGGGGAGCTACATTTGCAACACTATTAGGTCTTACAACATCAGTTATAACAAACTTAGTAGTAATTAATAAAACGGTTAGCTTAGATTTTAAAGAATACTTTAAAAAGATGTTTAAATTTGTATATCCACTTATTTTAATGATAATTACACTTAACGTAATGAAGATATTTATTCCGCTTAATACCACTGGTAGGTTAAATTCTATAGTATTAATTATAATATATGGTCTGGTAGGAGCTTTAATTTATTTTACACTTACTATAAAAAATGGTATATTTAAAGAGATATTTGGAGATAAAATATTTAAGAAATTAAGGAAGGTAAAGCATTAAAAAGCTTTACTTTTTTATTTACATATGTTTTTATAATTACTTTGAGTTTAAATAAGTTATATGTTATATTAGACATATACCAAGGAGATGATAAATTATGTTTGAAAAAATATATTCAGATGTTTCTAATGAGTTGTTAAAAAATAATATAACTGATACAAACGTTGCAGTTAGCATGTATAGAAATAAAATTGTTGATATGGTTGCAAATTATTTTCCTATGTATGATCGTAATTTAGGAGGACCACAGCAAATAATTGAAGTAATAGCAAGACAAGTAGGTAATAAGGATGAAATGGAAAAATTTTTAGATGAAAATGTACCTAAATGGAGAAATTATTTAAATGATAGACAATTTTTATCTGCAGTTGCAATTTCAATGGCAAATAAATATTTTAATAGTAAAAATAATTCATATGGTAATTATGAGAACCAGAGTTCTGAAGAGCAAGTTTATAACGTTTTATTAAATAAAATAAGAAATGCTAATTTAAATGATAGGCAAAAGGCATATTTAAAAGATGCCCTTGATAAATCTGATTATTTTGAACTTGTAGACTATAGACTAATTACCGAAGATGAATTAAATGATATTCTTTCGAATAGTAAAAAAGGACCTACTATGTAGATTCTTTTTTTACATCATATACATATCTCCGTTATATCCAGTATTTTGGGTTGATTGATATGGAGTTTGTGAGTTTGAATTCATATTTGTATTTAAATTATTTTGGTATGGAACCTCAAGTCTTGATATTCTGTTTTCTAAAACTTTGACTTTTTTTTCTAATGAAGATACTCTTGTATCTAAATTATTATAGTTATCATTCATGTAATTTGGAAACATTAACATATTAGTAGGCATACCACCCATCATGTTAGGAAATGGCATCATACCCATATTTCTATCATTTTTCATACTTTACCTCCTTAATTTTGCTTTCATTTAATTATATGCTTATTAACTATTTTGGTGTATAATTATGTTTAGGTGATTATTTTGAGATTAAAAAATGTAAAAAACGCAAGTGAAATAATAAGTAAATCTTCATATGTGGTTTTAAATCCAGAAGATAATAAGGGTAAATGGAATAGTGTGTTTAAAAATAACAATCCAATAGATGTTGAAATTGGAATGGGTAAAGGCGACTTTATAATTAACATGGCAAAAAAATATCCGAACGTTAATTTTATTGGTATTGAAATGTTTGATAGCATAATAGTGCGTGCGGTTCAAAAACTAGATATGAAAGACATACCTAACCTTAAGTTAATAAGAGTAGATGCAAACGAAATAGAAAGTATATTTGATAAGGAAATAAACACTATATATTTAAACTTTTCTGATCCTTGGCCAAAAAAAAGACATGCTAAAAGAAGACTTACTTCTGATACATTCTTAAAGAAATATGATAAAATCTTTAAAGGTAAAAAAAGAATTATTCAAAAAACAGATAACATAGGTTTATTTGCATATTCTATAACTTCACTAAGTACTTATGGTTATACAATAGATGATGTAACGCTTGATTTGAAAAATGAAGGTGACTATAATAACGTTCAAACCGAGTATGAAAAGAAATTTGATTCGTTAGGAATTAAAATATGCAGATTAAAGGCACATAAAGATGATTAGACAAAAGAAAGTTAGATTATTAATAATTTTAGTTTTTGCTTTACTTATCTTGTTAATTATTTATTTAGATAATAGAGTGTGGAATGATAATAGCAATTTTACTTTAAAGAAGAATTTAAAAGCTACCGTTTACAGTGATAAAAAGATAAGTGATTATATAAAAAACATAGAAGGAAAAATAGTAAGCGATAGTAAGATAAATACTAATGGTTTAGGAAATAAAAAGATAAGTTTTATTTATTTAAATAAGAACGGTAAAAAAAGACGTGGTACATTTACTATTAAAGTAATAGATGATGTTAAACCTATTATTTGGCTTTCTTCTATTTATTATGTAAAAAAAGGTTCTTCTGATACGATTAAAAGCTCTATTATGGCGGCAGATAACTATGATAAGAACTTATCTAGAAAGATAGTTGGAACTTATGATTTAAATACAATAGGAAGTTATAAACTAACTTATGTTGCAACTGATAAAAGTGGAAATGAATCTAAAAAAGATTTTACCTTAAAGGTATATGAACCTGTTAAAAGTGCATCTAAAATAAATACTAATATAGATGGTATAAGTTTTAATGACATAGTAAAAAAGTATAAGACAAAAAATAATGAAATTGGAATAGATGTATCAAGACACCAAGAAATAATTGATTTTAAAAGGGTAAAAGAATCTAACGCTTCATTTGTAATTATTAGGTTAGGTTATCAAGAAGGAGTAAATGGAAAATATAAGGTAGATCCATACTTTTATAAAAACATTAAAAATGCTATTAAAAATAATCTAAAGGTAGGAGTATATTTTTATTCGTATGCAAATAGTACTATCGAGGCAAAAAAACAAGCAAAATGGGTTATTAATAAAATTAAGAATTACAAAATTACCATGCCAGTTGCCTTTGACTGGGAGTGTTATAGCACTTTTAATGATATGTCACTTAGTCTTTTTGGTCTTAATGATGTATCAAATACGTTTTTAGATGAGGTTAAAAAAAGAGGATATAAGGTAATGCTTTACGCAAGTAAAAACTATCTAGAAAGTATATGGACTTATGAAAAACATCCAATTTGGCTTGCACATTACACTTCTTACACAAACTATACTGGTAAATACGTAATGTGGCAACTAACAGATAAAGGCAAGATAGATGGAATAGATAAATTAACGGATATAGATATTTATTATAAGTAGTATATTTTATAAAATGGTTTTAATTTTTTAAAATATTTGTTATAATTAATTTAAAGTAGGTGAAAGAAATGAAGAAAGTTTTTTTATTACTTGTTTCATTAGTACTTTTATCTGGTTGTACGATAACTAGAATGGATACTAAAACTTATGATGAAGTAATTGATAAAGTTTTATCTTTAAATATAAAATTAAGTAATAAAGTAGGAAAAGGATATAAGTATTATGCTCCTCGTGGAGTAGTAAGAGTTGATGCTAATACCTATAATGATGTTTTAAAAAGAGATTCTACTACTTACTATTTATATGTTGATGTCGTAAGTTATTATTACAAGACGAAGTTTAGTTACAAAAATAGTAAAAATGATTATTATTTTAAAACTTTAAAAAATGGAAAAAAAGACGGATACGTTGATATAGTTAAGAAAAATAATAAATTCTATGTTCAAATGGTTTATAATTATGCTAAAATAGAAGCGTATGTTGATAAAGATAGCCTTAAAAAATCAGTAGAAGATATGAGTTATATTTTATCTAGTGTTAAATTTAATGACACGCTTCTTAAAAAAATGCACGAACAAGGTACGTTTGGTTCTAAAGAAGAAGCATACAAGTTATTTGATAACAAAGAAAAGGAAGGTAACTTCTTAGAATACGTAAAAGAATACGATAAGTATGATGGTGATGAAAGTAGTGTTACGAAAGAAGAAGAAATAAAGGTAAAAGACAAAACAACAACAACAACTACTAAAAAACAAGATGAAGAAAAGACTAAAAAGGAAGACGTAACTACAACAAGTAGTGCTAGTGAGAGTAATTAAGAAAGGTGTGATTTTGAGTATGGGACTTATGAATAAATTAAGTAAGATGAAAAGTTTCTTATTCGATGAAGAAGACGAGGAAAAAGAAGTTAGAAAGCCTTCTAAGAAGATAGTAAAAAAGGAAGAAGAAAAAGAAGACTATATAGATGATTTAAAAACAAATATAAAACCGAAAAAGATAGAAAAGAAAGAGGACTTTTACTTTGAGGATGTATCTGAAGAGGAGACACCTAAAATGCCTGAGGTTCATTCTAGAAGTGAAAGAACTGATGTTAAGTTTAACTTTCAAGAATTTGATGATGAGGATTTCATGGTATCAAGTAAGAAGCCAGAACCAATAATTCCGGTTAAAAAAGAAGAACCTAAAAGAGTGTTATATCAAGGAAGTAAAAGAAAAGAAGAAACAAAAAAATTCAAACCAAGTCCTATTATCTCTCCAATATATGGTCTTTTAGATGAAGAAGGAAACCACGTTAAGGAAGAGGAAAGCAAAACTGATAAAGCACCTAACTATAATGATGAGATATCATTTGATGAGGTAAGAAAAAAAGCCTATGGCGCTCTTGATGATGAAATAGAAAACACGATGAAAAGATTAAGCAAGAAAACCATTGAAGAAGCAGAAAAAGACATGGAAAAAGAAGATGAATTATCAAGAGAAAAGAAAAATACTAAGGTAAAGGAAGAAAAGCCTGTAGTAGCATCATTTGATGATGACGACGATGACGATGATATGATTTTACCAAACGTTAATTTTAAAGAAATAGATGTTGATAAGGAAAAGGATAAACCAAAACATAAGAAGAATGATAAAAAGCATGAAGAAAAAAATATAACATCACAGGATGAAGATGATGATGACGATACAAAAGAACAAGATTTATTCAATTTAATTGATACAATGTATCAAAATAAGGAGGATGAAGATTAATGCAATCATTTTTAAGTGCATATTTACCTATATTAATTTATATATTATTATGTATCCTTATAGTTTTACTTATCATTATCTGTGTTAAGGTAATTAAAACTATGAACAGAGTATCTGATATAGTTGATGATGTAGATGATAAGGTAAGATCACTAAATGGAGTTTTTAACATAGTGGATGTTGTAACTGATAAGTTATCTGCATTAACTGAGGTTATATCTGATTCAATAGTATTATTTATAAAGGGTATTTTTAAAAGAAGAAAGAAAAAGATAGTAGAAAAAGAAATGGAGGAGAAAGAAGAAGATGGCAAAGAAGAAGAGTAATGCAGGAAAATTTGTTTTAGGCGCTTTAGTTGGTGGTGCTTTAGGACTTTTATTCGCACCAAAGTCTGGTAAGGAAACAAGACGTATTATTAAAGAAAAGGCAAGTGATTTACTTGCTAAGGCAAAGGAAATAGATGTAATTGAAGTAAGAGATGAAATAGCAGAAAAAACTTCAAGTATTGTTGAAGAAATTAAAGATTTAGATAAAGAAAAGGTATTAAAGATAGCTAAAAAGAAAGCTAAGGATTTAAAAAAACACGCAGAAGATTTAGTAGCATACACTAAAGATAAGGCAACTCCAGTAGTAGAAAAGGCTGCAGAAGAATTAAGAGAAAAAGCAGTAGATGTAACTAAAACGGTATTAGAAAAATTAGAATCTAAAGAAAAATAAAAAAGTGCTAAATTCTAGCACTTTTTTATAATATTCTATTACCATCTGAATAGTCATCTTCTAAATTTTTATTGTAATTTATTTCTTCTTCGTCACTATAATAAGAAACTAAATTTTTATATTTTGAGAAGAATTCATTATTTTCCTTAGCATAAAAGTCAATAGTACGTTGTTCTATTTTTACACGATGTGAAGAAAATTTAATGCCTCTTTCATATAATGCATATTCAGTTAATGTACGTAAAAAAAGTTCTTCTTCTATACCTTTGCTTTTAAAATCATTTATGACTTTATGTACGGTATTTTCTTTTACTTCAAAATTTTTTGACATTTCACTTATAAATTCTTCTGAAATCATTTCTTTGTTCATTTTTTCACCTCTTAATATCGATATATTATAATAACCATTTAAAAAAAGTCAACTTTTTTTGTGCATTTGCATAGATTAAAACGAGGAGGGGATTCTAATGTTTAAAGAAATAGTTACTAAAGCAGTAATAGGAAAGGGTAAGAAATATTTTAAAAACAATTACAACCTTTTAGCAGAACATAATGCTAACACGATTTTAGGCTGCTGGGTTATAAATCATAAATTTAAAGGAACGGTAGTTGGTGATAAAGTTGTTATAGATGGAAACTTCGATATTAACATTTGGTATTCTTATGACGAAGACAAAAAAACTGGTGTAGCAACTAAAAATATTTCTTATACTGAAACAGTTAACGTTAAAACTAAAACAGGAACATCAATAGAAGGAAGTGACATAATAGTTAGAGCACTTAAACAACCAAGTTGTAGCAACGTAAAAATAAAAGACGATGTAATAGACTTTGACATAGAAAAAGAACTTGGAATAGAAGTTGTAAATGATGCCAAAGTTAAAATTGCAATAGAAGATGATGAAGATCCATGGGATACAATAGATGATGATATAGAAGAAGTAGATAAAAAAATAGATGAAGAAGTTAAAGAGGATTTTATTTAGAATCCTTTTTATATGAATAAAATTAAAGTGTTAACAAAAATAGTTGACAGATCTAAAATAGAGTGATAAAATTAATATGTAATGAAGGAGGATTATATACTATGGCAGTTAAATTAAGATTAAAAAGAATGGGAGCTAAAAAACAACCTTTTTATAGAATAGTAGCAGCTGATTCAAGAGCAAAAAGAGATGGAAGATTTATTGAAGTTGTTGGAACATATAATCCATTAACTGATCCAGCCGAAATTAAGATTGATGAAGAAGTAGCTATGAAATGGTTAAAAAGTGGAGCAACACCTACTGATACTGTTAGAAACATTTTATCTAAAAACGGAACAATGGCTAAGTTTGCTAAAGAAAAACAAGGTAAGTAATTATGGAATTAGTAAAATTAACAGAAACAATTGTAAAAGAACTTGTTAAAGATAGTGATTCTATTACCGTTAAAGAATTCCCAAGTGAAAATGAAGGAGAAATAACTATTCAAGTTATGGTTCCTGAAGATGAAATGGGAAGAGTAATAGGTAAACAAGGAAAAATGGCTAAAGCATTAAGAACTATAGTTCAAGCAAGTTCATTTATAAATGAAAATAAAAGAGTTAATATAAATATTGATTCATACTAAAAAGATTCTTTAATAAGAGTCTTTTTTATTTTACACAAATATGCAGACTTGA
>FR881452.1 GCA_000434835.1 Clostridium sp. CAG:594 | reverse complement strand
TTCTCCTTCTATTTTTATTATTACGTGTTAATAATATCATATATCTTATTTTTCGTTCAAATTTTTTAAACTTATGTAAAAACATAAACGTAAATCATAAAAAGCGAACATTCATGTCCACTATATTATTTTTTTATTACATATATAATTCCACCAACAAGTGCAAATGCTACCATTGAAAGTCCAAGTATTATAAGAGGATTTTTTTCTGCAGTAACGCTTGTTACATTTTTTTTCTTATTCGTTTCCTTTATTATATTTAAAGTATAAACTTTCTTTGTACCATCTTGTGCAGTAACTATTAATTTTACTATAGAACCATTTTTAAGTTCTGAATTTCCTTCTATATTAATAGTAGAATTTTCGTCTGATAATTCATAAATAATTGTTAAACTCTTTATATTTTTATCTATCTTTACATTATATGTAAACTTTCCTTTATCAAATTTAAATTTTTCTGCTTCTTCTATTTCTAGACTTTTTAAAGTTGCATCAGAAGTTAATGCTTCTCTTTTTATGTTTATGTTATATGCTTTTTTTGAACCATCTTCTGCTGTTACAGTAATAGTTATTTTATTATCTTCTCCTGCTTTTAATTCTTCATTAGCATTATTACTTATAACCGCATTTGCTTTAGCATCCTCAAGTATTGGTGTTATTGAAACAGTTTTAACATTACTTGCTACCGTAGCTTCATAATCATATACCCCTGGATTAAATACTGGTGATAAAACAACATCACTATCATCGTTTCCTTTAATTGTTAAAGATTTTATATTAGCATTATTAGATTTTGGCGCTTCTTGCGTCTTAGTTGT
This sequence comes from Clostridium sp. CAG:594, assembly GCA_000434835.1. Lineage (GTDB taxonomy): Bacteria > Bacillota_I > Bacilli_A > RF39 > UBA660 > Aphodocola. The sequence goes on along the minus strand of FR881452.1, from coordinate 1,514 downwards.
TTGAGGTGCTTGTGTTGTAGATGGAGCTTGCGTTTTAGGAGGAGTGCTTGAATATGTTCTAGATACAATATCTAAATCAGTATCATTCCCAGTCAAATCCTTAGATAAATAAATAGTACAAGTAACCGTTTTAGATGTCTTAAACTTAACACTACCATTTGCTTTCTTTAAAACATTTGCACTAGTAATATCATCTCCATCTGTTATACCACTTGTGCATTTTAACTTACAACTAGAATAATTATTTATTCCGCTCCAAGTAAACGTATCTTTTGTTATACTTGCTTCAGCCTTAACATCAATAATTTTAAACGTTAAAGCAACCATTATCACTAGCACCAATCTTAAAAACTTTTTCATATATAAACACCTCGTTATTCTAAATATAATTTTAATATAAATAAAAAGATAAGTCAATTTCAACTTATCCATATTTACATATTATCTATAATGTTTTTTATCTCGTTTTGTATATCTTCTATACTTCTTAAGTTCCCATTTAAATCACATTTTACAACATCAAAATCAAGATACCCTGCAACAAACATTGAATTATCATACACTTTTTTCATTAACTTTATATCACGCTCATAAACGTCTTTTTTAACCCCATCATTACTCTTTCTTTTATTTCTCATATCAGTTACCAAATTAAAGTCTGCAGTTAAAAATATTACTTTATCAGGCTTTTTTATACCAAGCTTATTATATTCATAGTCAGCAACATAATCTATGAAATCTTTTTTTTCATAATAGTCATCCATTAATGATGATTGATAAATTAAACTAGATGTTGTATACCTATCAAGTAAAATAATATTTCCCTTATCATAAGCATCTTTTAACTTATCTTTCCATGTAATTGCTCTATCTACTGCATATATACTATTTACTAAGTATGGTGATAAATCATTTGGATTTCCAAAATCTCCGTTTAAATAATACTCTGTTAATTTTCCTTGTTTTGAATCATACGTTGGAAAGTGGTGACTACACACATTATATCCTTTATCTTCTAAATATTTTTTCAATAATTTGTACTGTGTTGTTTTACCTATTCCGTCACAAGCACCTTCTATTACAATTAATTTACCCTTCATATAAGCCTCCTATAATAATAGTATAACATAAAAAGAACCTTTATTGGTTCTTAATCTTTTTGCTCATAAGTAATTGTTATCGGATCAGATGAAGTTAAAGTTATATTATTCTCTGGTAACTCCGTTGCAGTATCTTTATATTCTATAACAAGTTTCATGTGTTTTGTTTCTCCTGCATTTAACGTATCTTTTGAAGCAAGTTTTTTTTCACTATCAACATAATATATGTTGTAATTAAAAAGTTGTAAATACTTACCTTTGTCATAAATATCAACATTATCATTTTTTACTAAATCGAATGGTTCACATTCAGGATTACTACTTAAACTCTGATTCAAACATTCTTCCATGGCCGTAGGAAAATTATAGCTTAATATAACTGCATCAATTGTTCCTTTATTTACTATGTCAAAA
>FR881451.1:1405-1537 GCA_000434835.1 Clostridium sp. CAG:594 | reverse complement strand
TTTATATTTTATTTTTAAGGTAAACTCTTTTTCTTCACCTGGATTTATAAACTCTTTTATTCCTATTCCTTCTAGTACATATTCTATATTATCATTATTTTTAGTTTCTTCTATACTATCTATCCACATTAC
>FR881451.1:0-1299 GCA_000434835.1 Clostridium sp. CAG:594 | reverse complement strand
TACTATATTTACTTGTATAGTTTTCTAATCCTAAGTTAGTTGTTTCATAAAGTGATACATCTGTTATTCTTATATCTTTAACTACTCTAAAATTAGCTTCACCACTTATTTTTAAATCGCTATTAAGTGCGGCATAACCAACAGATAAGCATAACGTAAAGCATGCAAAAAGAAGAAACAGCATTAATTCTGTTCTATTTTTTACATCTTTTTTTATACTTATTTTTTTCTTCATTTTTATCACCCGTACTTATGATATTACTTTATAAAACTTATAACTTTTTCTATACCAATTAAATATATAACTAAAGCTGCTACGTCAATTGCTAACAATATAGAAAGTAATGTTATTATTAAAACTTTTTTATTACTTTTTTTCTCAGTACTTATTAACAAATTATCACTAATAACTTCGGTTTTTTCTAAACCTTTATTATTATCTACTTTATCACTATTATTTTCACTAACATTTTCTGTATTAGCAACATCATTTTTTATTTCATCTTCTTTTGGAGTATCTTCTATTTCTTCTATCTCTTCAATATCTTCTAATACTTCATCTTTTTTCTCTTCTTTTTTTTCTTGTTTTATATCTTCCATAAGAAATACCTCCGTACTATAAAATAATTATACAGTATTTATCTTTTTTGTTCAAGATAATATGAGTCTAAAAACATTAAAATTATTTCATTTGAAACAAATAATTTATCTTCTTTTATAAATACGTTTTTACTAGTTTCGGTAAGAATATTATTTTTTACTAAGTCTTTATAATCAAATATATCTTCTAATAAAACATTATACTTTTTATAAAAGATATCTTTATTAATACCATTTGTTTTTCTTAATGAAAGCATTATTTCATCTTTTATAAGTTCTTCTTTATTTAATTTCTCTTTAATTGTTTTAGTTATACCATTATTATATCTAAATATACTTTTAGTATTATCATATCTAACATTATCAATGAAACCTGATGCTCCCGCTCCAAAGCCATAGTAATTAGTATTATTCCAGTAAACTAAGTTATGTTTTGATTCACATTTTTCTTTTGCGAAATTACTTAATTCATAGTGATTATAACCATATTTTTTTAAGTAATCTACTATTAGATAATACATTTCATTTTGAAGGTCATCTTCTGTTTCTTTAATATTTTGAAGCATAATATTAGTATGCTCTTCTATAATAAGAGCATACGTACTAATATGTGTAACATCAAGTTCTTTTATTATTTCTAAATCTTTTTTTAAATCATCTACACTTTCACCGGGCAATGCATACATTAAATCTATATTA
>FR881450.1 GCA_000434835.1 Clostridium sp. CAG:594 | reverse complement strand
AATAACGGAATTATTAATTGATAAAATGAAATGATAAATAATGGATATGTATCAAAAAAGAGAGATGAGAAAAAATGCACGAAGATTCAAAAAGTTTACCATCAACGAGAATCAACTGGTTGATTACGATTTATCCAAGAATAGGAGAAAACTCTGATAAAATAAGGAATTGAGAGATCTAACATCTTGTACGTTCATGATAAGATATAGTAAAAAATCAATAAAAAGTAGTCAAAAATAATTAAAATATGTTGAAAATATTATAGAAATTAAGGTATTGATTACGAGATAGTAAACAGGGGGAATATAATATATGAAAGTAATTAAACATGAAAATGAATTTGGATTAATAATATCTTTTAAAGAATTAGATAAACAATTTGATGTATCATTTAGTGGTAATGGTGATTTATATTGGACAATTCGTTCTGAAAACGTAAATGATGATAATAATTTTATAATTACTAAAGAAAATTATGAAGTATATAGATTATTTGAAGAATTATTTGATGATATTGAAAATATTAAAATATTTGATGATGAAGAATATATTACTTTTTATTTAAAAACTGAAGAAGAAAAACAAGAGTATATTAAAAATCAAAAAGATGAAATAGAATATGAAAAAAATAAATATAGATTATTTAATCTTTCAAATTATAATGAATTATTTGATAAAGAAAATAATACTATTACATGGTATTCAGATGAAACTAATCATGAAGTTGCTAATATCTTGAAAATAAAAAAGGAAAACGAATCATTTGAACTAGAATTTTATATACAACCATATATCGAAGGATATGATAGAGATTTTAATTCTTTATATCATATACCAATTAGATTTAGAAATTCTGGTAGTTTGTATGATCCATTTAATATAGTATTTATGAGAATGTATGAGAAAATGAAACAAGTTTATGATATTAATGATTATGGACACCAAATACATATAGAAGAATACTTATATAATCAAAATAAAATAAAAAAACTAACTAAGTAGTTTAAATTCTATATGTACTGGAAAAGATTATAACTCCTAATCATCACGAAGCAATTATAAGTAAAAAAT
>FR881449.1 GCA_000434835.1 Clostridium sp. CAG:594 | reverse complement strand
CTTTTCATAGTTTGCATCTTTTAATTCTAGCTTAGATATTGCGTCTTCAAGCTCTACTGCAGCCTTATCAACATCTTTTTGTTTGTCTATTTTTAGATTTAATGATGCTTTTGCAGTCTTTAACTTTGCATCTAAATCTGTTAGATCTTTATAATTTTCTCTTACTATATTTTTGGCTTTTGTTATTGCAGCATTTACCTTTTCATAGTTTGCATCTTTTAATTCTAGCTTAGATATCGCATCTTCAAGTTCGCTTACAACCTTATCAATTTTATCTTGCTCATCAAGTTTTAATTTATCTGATAATTCATTTGCATTCTTTAATTTAGCGTCTAAATCAGTTAAGTCTTTATAATTATCCCTAACTAAATTATTTGCTTCCTGCTCTATCTTCTTTAATTTAGTATAATCAGCCGGATTTTTTACAAAACTATTATTTTTTATATTATCTATATCTTTAATTAACTTATCCATTTCGGATTGCTTATCTATCTTTATATATACTAAATCAGCTTTCCAATTACCATTTTTATCATAATAATCATTAATAACGTTATTTATTTTAGTTATTGTATCATCGGTATATAAGTTCTTACCATTTATTTTTTTAGCTATTTCGGTTTTAAAGTAATTTAGGTAACCTTCTATTGACAATGAATTTGGTAAATCAGTTGGGTGATAATTATCAGAGTCAACATATCCTTTAGCATTTATAAATTTCAAAGTATCGTCCATTAATTTTGATAATTCCTTTGTCCAATTATCAACAACTGATTGTTCACTAATCTTTTTATTAACCGGTTTAGTTACAATAAAATCATCTACTATTTTCATACTTTCACTAGTCCAGTAACCATTTACATAATTAGAATTATTTTTATAATCTTCTATTATTTTATCTACTGTAGTATATTTAGCAGGATTTTCTTTTAATCCGTCAATAGCACTTTGAATGGTTTTTACATAGCCATCAACAACTGATTGTTTGTCTATTTTTAAAGTTCTATCAACACTGTTAATTGTATTTTGCAAAGCATTCCAAGAATCCTTAGTATATAATTCATCATTTTCATTTACAACATTCCTAATTTTATTAGCCTTATCAATCATTTTATCAACTTCAGTGTAATCTGCGCCAAGCATAACAAGATTATCATATGCCTCTTGTAATTTATCAACATAATTATCAATTCTTTCTTGGTAAACTTCTAATAGATTAGCATAATTATCTTTTTCACCATAAACACTCATCATATTATTATAACTATCAGTTTCATATAATGTTTTATCAACACTTTCAACTTTAGATATAATATTATTATACTTAGAATAATTTGCACTGCTGTATTTTAACACCTCATAATTATTTAATAAAGAAACATATGAATCTATTTGTTCTTGATTTACATCAGTTTTAACACAATTATTACCTTTAGTATCACACTTATTATAGTAATTACGACCACTATACAATCTTTTTGCATTTTCTATTTCATTAACTAACGCAAAATAGCTTTCATTATTATAAGATAAAGAATTTTTATCATTTAATTTACTAAGTGAATTTTCTATAGCTGTCTTTAAACTATCTTTATTATAAACGGTTAATTTAAATTGAGGAACTTTATCTGATTTATATATGTTTCCATTTTCAGAAGTATGTTGCCATTTCCAAGAATTAAAAGTATTTTTAGCCCCAAGATACCAAAAGAATGTTGGAATAATAGATTCGTTAGTAACTGTTGCTTTAGGTGTATTTCCTGGTACATCAAAACTAACATTAAAACCATTTTTGCCTGTTTGCGTATTAGTTGGATATGAATAGTCAAAATAATCTCTAAAATTAGAATAATTATCAAGTCCTAACATTTTTGCTTTGTAAGTTGTTTCTTTAAAAGGATTTTCAATATACCATGCATATAAATAACTTGAACTCATTTGATATTTTAAATTAAAATCTGATAATTTTTCCGTCGTTTCCATATGAACGTTATTATCTGTTAATTTAATAGTTACTTTTGCAGAATTAAGCAAGTTATCATTGTTCTCCCAATCGCTGGACTTTGTATACCCATAAATTAAAAATTCTTCAGATGTTTGCTCATTATTTAAAGTGTTTCTAGTACTAGAATCAAAAGTAACTGGAGCAAATGTATTAGTTGTAACGATGTAATCTTTTCCATCCAAGGTATATCTAACGCCCAATTCTAAGTTTAAGCTATCACCTACTTTATCTTTTATATTAGATAAGTTAACAACTTGTGAATTGTTATTTGAAACTGTTACTGGAGTAACATCAAATTCACTAAAACTTGTACAATCAGTATTAGATAATTTACATATATTTCTGTATTCTATTTTTGTTATAACTATATCCTTATTTTCATAATTATATACGTTTAAATCAATGCTATCATCATTTTTTAAGGATGTAGAAATAAATACTTCATTTTTAACACTTTGAATAGTGGATGCATCAATGCTTGAAACATTACCCTTTAATTTTTTAATTATGTTTGGTGATAAGCATATCATTATTACTATAACTAATGATATTACCCCTATTCCTATTTTTTGTAACAGGGATTTATTTTTGTTAATAAAATCTTTCACTTCCATAAGCATACTCCTACATTATAATACTAAAATAATTATAGCTTATTTAAAGTTTTAAATCAACTAACTTTATTAATATTAATATTTAAAAAATAATGATTTATTATATCTTTATATGAATATCCTTCTTTTGCCATGTAATTTGCACCATACTGACTCATTCCAACACCATGTCCATATCCTCTAGTTATAAACGTAACTGAATTATCATTTATTATATAATCAAAATCACAAGATCTAAGACCTAGCATATGCCTTACATTAATGCCTGTCATTTCTTTATTATCAAACTTAATTTTAGTTATTCTTTTGCTTTCATCTTTAGATATAACGTCTATTTTAGATTCTTTATTAAAATCAATATCTAAGGCTTTACTAATGTCTTCAAAACTAATATCTACGCTTCCTAAATAACTAGGTGAAACCAAATCACCATGTGAAGCAACAGGCTTTAAATATGGATAAGAATTACCCCATACGTTTACAGGATCTTCCGTTAAACCATTACTTGTAGAATGATATAAAGCCTCTATTAGATCTCCATTATAAGTTACTACTTCATCAGTAGTGTCATTTATTGCTTTACTTATTTTGGATGAATAATAATCATATTTATCATTCCATATATTCTTTAATTCATCATCACTTTTATAAGCTTGAACTGATATATCATCCGTTATTATCTTATTATTTAAAAGCAGTTTATAAGTATAAGTACGCGCTAAAACGCCTTGAGCTTTTAATGCTTCTTCATCAAATGATGCTGGCATTTCTGCCGCTAAAACACCTTTTAAATAGTCTTTAATACTAAGAGTTATAGCTTCTTTACCTACTCTATAAATAGTAATTTTTCTATCTTCATTACTAATTTTATTTTCACTATCTAAAGCATATGTACTATCCTTATCTTCAGTATTAACTTGACTATTTAAAGTGTTGTATTTTTCAATTATAAAAGAATTATTATATGCTTCGTTTATAACTTTATCTATTTTGTTTTGAACGCTAGTTTCATTTTCATCAGATAAAATACCATATACATATCTATTACCATTATATACTTCATAATTATTAGGTTTATAACTATTTAAATAAACCGTTCCTAACATCAAACCACTTAGAAGTAAAATAACTTTTGTACCACTAAAATTTATGTTATGATCCGAAATATATTTTTTTATTTTATCAATTATTTTTTCATTTTTCGAATTATTAAATATATCCCCTATTTCACATTTATCATCAACATATAAATACAATTCATTATTTTTTATTTTATAATTATTAAACATAAGATTCACCCATAATTAGTTTTTCCTTACACTTACATTTTTATACCGTTTTATCTCCTTAATAAAAATAGATTCTTTATACTTTGGAACAAATAAATACACTCTATTTTTACATCTTGTAAGTGCAACATAAAAAAGTCTCCTTTCTTCTTCAAAAGGATAATAATCTTTATAGTTATTAACATATTTCAATATGTTATGATCAATATATTTATTAGGAAAACCATTGTTAGACGAACTTACGTTAACTAAAAAAACATTTTCAGATTCTAAGCCTTTAGATTTATGTACACTAATTTTTTTACAATTAACATTATCTAATTTAATATTATCTAAATCTTTATTATTTCTAGACAAAATATATAAATCATCTATTTTATCTTCTAAAATTACATTTTCTAAAGAATTATTCAAGTTATCATAATAAACTATTTGTACCGGATTTTTAACACTTATAGAAGATTTTAACTTCTTTTTTATTTGAAATGGATTTTTCATAATAAACTTTCCTGCTATTTTAATTAATTCAACTGAATTACGATAAGTATTTTTTAGTTTTATTATTTTAGAAAACGGAAAATATCTTCTAAAATTCGTAATCATCTTTATGTTAGAACCTGCAAACCTATAAATTGATTGAAAATCATCTCCAACCGCAAAAAAAGAAGCGCAAGATAATTTTATTAATTTTTTTAATAATAAAAATTTGGTATAGGATGTGTCTTGATATTCATCTACTATAATGTGTTTATATCTTAAGTTTGAGTTTTCTAATTTTTCAATTGCAAGATTTATCATATCATTAAAGTCCATTAAATTTTCTTTATTTAAATATGACTCATAACATATGTAACACTTCATTATTTCTTTTAACAAAATCTTATCTTTAGCATTAGATTTATTTATAAATGAATAAAATTTATCTAGTTTATAATTATTTGATTTAAAAAGATTAATAAAGGTTTTAATTAGAGTATACATATCTTGCTTACCCATATTATATAATCCAAATAATTTATCATTAGAAAAAGTATTAATTATTATATCAGTTAACATATCTTCTGCTAAAACTTCCTTTTTTCTTCCTATTATTTTAAGTGCTAGTTTATGAAACGTTAGTACCTCTACTTCATGATTTAAGTCATCTTTTAGTTTATTAACCGCATCATTAGTAAACGAAATACATAAAATGTCTTTTGGATTAACTTTTAAATAATCTATTAAGTATTTTACCCTAGATGTTATTGTATATGTCTTACCACAACCCGCACCCGCTAAAACAAGAGTGACATTTCTCTTAGAAGTTACCGCTTTAAATTGGTATTTATCTAATTTTTTAAATTCTTTTAAGTTTCTTTTTTTCATATATTACACTCTTTCTTATTTACATAAATAAACTAATTATGTATAATTTAATTAGTGAAAGAA
>FR881448.1 GCA_000434835.1 Clostridium sp. CAG:594 | reverse complement strand
CCCCCCCCGTCAAGATTTTTAATTTGATGTGAAATTGAAATGTCAAGTACTAAAAAAAGTGGATAACAATCCACTTTTAGAAAAGTTTCAAAATATCTTTTATGGTTATAAATATCATGAGTGCAAATAAAAGCATTAAACCTATGTTATTTACTATTGCATCAACTTTAGCATTAACTTTTTTACCAGTAATTTTTTCAAATAAAATTATTACTGCACGATATCCATCGAACGCAGGAAATGGTATTAAATTAATAAATCCAACGTTTATCGATAAATATGCTAAAAGATATAATAATCCGGATAATCCTGCCTTGCTTTGCGCACCAACGATAGAATAAATACCAACAGGGCCAGATAAAGCATTAACACCTATTTTTCCAGTAAATAAAGCTTTTATGGTTACAATCATTGAATTAAAAGTTGAACCAAATTTACTTGTTGCATAAGTAAATGCATTTTTTAAACCATAATGTTTAGTAGTATCAAGACCCATACCATACGCATATGATACGTTTCCTTTTTTATCTTTTATCTTCTTTGGCTTTACATTAACAGTTTTTGTTTTACCATCTTTTTGTCTAACCAATAATTTTTGTGATTTATTATTATCTCCTAAAACAAGTGTTAAAGTCACATCATCCCAAGTTTTAGTTCTCTTACCATTTATCTTTAATATTTCATCACCAGTTTTCATACCAGCTTTATAACTTGCAGAATTTTTTTCAACTTCGCCAATAATTGGTTTATTAGTTAATGATCCATAGCATAAAGCCATTATGAATAAAACAACAAATCCTAAAATAAAGTTATTTATAACACCCGCCAAAACGATTATAAGTTTCTTATACCATGGCTTATTATACATCTTTTTATCCTTAGGTACGGTTTTATCATCATCAACTTCTTCACCAGCCATTGCAACATAACCACCAACAGGTATTAAACGAAGACAATAAAGTGTTTCATCATTTTTTCTTTTAAAAGAGAAAAGTTTAGGACCAAATCCTAAAGAAAACTCATAACAATAAACTCCTGATTTTTTAGCCCAGATAAAGTGTCCTAATTCATGAATAAAGACAATTATTCCAAGCATTAATATAAAATATATTAAAGTAAGCATTAAAACCTCCTATTTTATTAAATTATTCCCGATAGTAAAATATACCCAATTATTACGAAAATAATACTATCTAGTCTATCTAATACTCCTCCATGACCAGGCATTATGTTTGAAAAATCTTTTATATCATGATTTCTTTTAACGGCACTAAAGAATAAATCTCCTAGTTGTCCTAAGCATGATAAGAATAAAGTTATAATAATTAAACCTAGTACATTAACACTACTTGATATAGCTATATAATAGAAAGTTGCAGCACATAAAGTACCAAACGTGCCACCTATTATTGCACCTTCCCATGTTTTATTTGGTGATATTTTAGGTGCAAACTTATGTTTTCCAATTAAACTACCACCTAAGTGAGCATAAGTATCAGTAAGCATAGTTATTAAAAATAAATATACAAATAGCATCAAGCTTTCTTCCCTTATTTCTAAAAACTTATGAAATACCGTACCTACTAAAAAAGTCATACCAATTAATTTAAATGCTTCATCAGCATTATACTTTTTATTATCATTACAATATATAACTAAAAGCATAGGTACTAATATTGTAAGTAAATAATATATTTCTCTTTTACTATCCATAAAAACAAGTAAAATCGTAAGTGCATAAATAATAATATCTACGTACATTGGTCTTTTGTTTTTATGTGGTAATGAAAGAAACTCCTTCATACCTAAAACACCTAAAACGCAAGCAGCTACTTTAAGCCACATACCACCTAATATAACAAGTGGAACAAAGATTATAAGAGCAACTACAGCACTTATTACTCTTTTTTTCATATCATCACATCCTAACAATTATTATTATAATACATTTGACATTTTTTAACAATTAAAATGATGAATAAATTAAATGTGTTTACAAAAAAAGAGAATTAACTTCTCTTTTAATTATGCACTTTTTACTTGTACATTTGATAAATCACTTCTAACACCTAGTATAAATTCTTTTGAAGCATTATCCTTTACATAGATTAATGAACTAGTTGGGACATAATCAAAAATAGAATACGAAGCAGCTATTATTCTTTGAGAATCTGAAAATTCAAAATTACTTAAATCTAACAATTGTAATTTTTGACAATTCCAGAACATTGCAGATATATCAGTTACTTTAGATGTATTAAAGGAGGATAAATCTAACGTAATTAGTGAAGAACAATTAAAAAACATGCTTCCCATATTAATTACTTTTTCCGTTTTAAATTTTTTTACATCAATATTTGTTAATTCTATACATTGTGAAAACATATTAGACATATTTGTTACATTTGTCGTATCAAAATTTGATAAATTTAAAGAAGTTATTTTTTTACAATACCAAAACATATTTTGCATGTTAATTACATTAGTTGTATTAAAATTTGATAAATTTAAAGTCTCCAAATTATTCATCTCACTAAACAACCATGCCATATTCGTTACTTCTGTAGTATCAAATGAAGATATATTTAATTCTTTTATAGAAGTACACTTTCTAAACATGCTTGCCATGTTTTTTACTTTGGATGTATTAAATGAAGAAACATTTAAATTTATAATCCCATTGCAATCTTGAAACATAGCATTCATATTTGTTACGTTAGAAGTATCAAATGATGTTAAATCTAAATTTGAAAGACTATTACATCCAGCAAACATATACTGCATATCAACTACATTTGCTGTATTAAAAGAAGATAAATTTAAATTTAACATATTTTTACATTCATAAAACATATTTTTCATATCAGTTACTTTAGATGTATC
>FR881447.1:1210-1375 GCA_000434835.1 Clostridium sp. CAG:594 | reverse complement strand
AGAAAGTGATATTACAAACAAGATAGAAACAGGTTTATTTGATAAAGAAGAAAAATATATAACGTATAAGGTTCATATTGTAAGAGATGCAGAAACAATAGATGAAATAACTACTAAATATAATGTAAGTAAAGAAGAATTAGAAAAATATAATGATTTAAATAA
>FR881447.1:0-1119 GCA_000434835.1 Clostridium sp. CAG:594 | reverse complement strand
AAAAGAGATATGTCCCAAAGCTAAAAAGTATGAATTTTATAAGAATGCAGTCATATATAAAGATGAAAATGATAATAAACACGTTGTAAAAGAAAATAAAGATGATACTCTTAAAATATATAATTATCTTAATTCCAGAGGATTTTCTTATTTACCGAAACTAGAATATTTAGATAAGGAAGTATACATTTATAAATATGAAGAAGATTTAGAAATGCCAAAAGAGCAGAGAATGAGTGATTTAATTAAAACATCTGCTCTTTTACATAATAAGACGGTTTATTATAAAGATACGTCAGTAGATGAGGTTAAAGAATTATATGAATATTTATCTAATAAAATAGTAAATACTTATAATTATTATGATGATATTATGAATATAATAGAATCAAATATTTATATGTCACCTTCTTATTATATGTTAGCTAGAAATTGTTCTATGATATTTAATTGTCTTGAGTTTAGCAAAAACACGCTTGATAATTGGTATAAGAAAATGGAGAAAACAAGTAAAAAAAGAATTGTTCTTCTTCATAACAATTTGAATATTCGTCATTTAATTAGAAATGATGAAAATATTTTAATAAGTTGGAATAATGCTAAAAGAGGTCTTCCTATATATGATTTTATAAATTTATATAAGAATAATTTTGCTGATTATGATTTTAATGAATTATATTATGAATACAAAAAAAGATTCCCACTTACTAAGGAAGAGGAAATGCTTGTTTTTATATATTTATTTATACCAGATAAACTTGATTTAACTAAAAGCGAAATGGCTAAAACAATTGATGTTGCAAGGCTTTGCAACTATTTAGTTACAACTGATAAATTATTTATGGAACAGGAGACAGAAAATACCAAAGAACAAAAGACAAATGTCAATAAATAACAAGAAAACTTGGAATCTAGCACATAATATAAGTGCTATTATAGCTTGATAAAAAGTTATAAAGCAAAATGCTATAACAAGTATTAATGCCCAAGAAAAGCCCCCTAAAAACGGATTATTAAAACGCATATTATCACCTTTGTTATATTATATGGATAAATGTCTAATATGAAACCATATTTTTTAAAAAAATATGGTTTTTTCTTTTGAAAAATGTTATTATA
>FR881446.1 GCA_000434835.1 Clostridium sp. CAG:594 | reverse complement strand
TCTGTATATTCTTTTAGTTCATTCATTTAAATTTCTCCTTCCTATGGTGGACACGTCCTAATTTTATAACCATTTTTATTTAATTTAATCTCAATACTTCCATCTAAATCTGTTCTATATATTTTTGAATTAGCTAAATTTTTTAATGCCTCGTTATTTGGATGACCATACCTGTTATTTTCTCCAACACTAATAATAGAATATTTAGGATTTATTTTTTTTATAAAGCTAGAACCAGTGCTTGTCTTACTTCCATGATGTCCTACTTTTAATACATCTACATTTGATAGATTATATTTATCTAATATATCTTTTTCTTTATCTATTCCAGCATCTCCCATAAACATAAACTTATAACCATCAAGTTCAGTATAAATAACATTGCTATTATCATTTTCATTATCATATTCTTTTGTTTGTAAAAAATATAGTTTGTTATTATCTATATTTAGTTCTTTAATACATGAATAATATTTAATTTTCTTTTTGTCTAATACTTTAATTAATTTTTTTTCCAAATCATTAAACTCACCACAGTTAAATATGACTTTTTTTACTTTAAAATTATTAACTAAGTTAATTGCTTCTCCCATATGGTCATAATCTCCATGAGTTAAAATAAGTATATCAATTTTACTTATTCCAAGTGAATTTAAATACGGAACAGTTTTGTTTTTTGATATGTTATATCTACTTAAATAAAGTCCACCAGTATCAATTAAAATGGTTTTACCAAAAGGAAGTATAATTACGCTAGAATCTCCTTGACCAACATCAAGAAAAGTTACCGAAGCATCTCTTATAAAGTACTTAATATTTATATTAATAAGTAAAACTATAAAATAAATTATTAATAGTTTCCGGTTTCTTTTTATGGATAAAAATAAAATTATATAGTAAATAAGTATTACAAAAATATTTGGTTTTGCTATTACAAATGATAAAAAATTAATATTTTGAAAAAAACTACTTAAACCTTCTAACAAATTTATAAAAAACATATATATATTATCTAGTGGATATAAAAAAAACGTTATAAGACCAAGTGGAAATGTCAAATATGAAACAAGTGGAATAAAAATCATGTTAAATACTATAGTAAGTAAGTTAATCTTGTAAAAGTAAAATGAAAGAATTGGTACGGATGCTAAAAAACATATTAAAGACATTATAAATAATTTTTTAAAATAAGGTTTATCCTTTAATAAATTACTAGATGCTAGAATAAAAAACGTTATAATAACAGAAAACAAAAATCCTATACTATAAATTAAATATGGATTAATAAGCAAAAGAAAAAAAGCTGAAATTAAAATTAAATATATGTTTTTTATATTTAGTTTTAATACTTTGTTTAAGTATGAAATAATAAAAAAAGTACTGCATCTTAAAAGTGACTCACTATAATCTGTTATAAACAAAAACAAAAGTAAAAATAAGATTATAATTATATCTTTTACTTTATATTTTTTTAGTAATTTATTTATTAAGAAAACAAACACTGAAACATGCATACCAGAAATAGCAAAAAGATGGTTTATACCAAGCATTTTATAGTTAGACATTATATCTTCTTCAATAAGTGATGTATCACCCATTATAAAGGCTTTTAAATATGCCTTACTTTTATATTTTTCTATATGATTTTTAATAGATGTTTTAAAACTATAAAATGGATTTTTATTCTTATGTTTTATAGTTATACTAGCTTCATTACTAACTAATATAATTTTCTTTGATAAAAGATATTTTCTATAATTAAATGTATTAAAAACAGTATTAGATTTAGGTGTATTAAACTTTCCGCTAATTAAAACTTTATCTCCTAAGTTAACGTTTATCTGTTTATAAAACGTTATTCTATATTTTTTACCATGCCTAACATCTATAACAGTTTTTTCTTTATCCTTTTTTATTTTAGTTACTATTGCAGAAATATTCATATCTTTACTTATGTAGATATTTTCTTCATTTAAGGTAAACAAAACTCTAATAAAAGATATACTACATAGTAAAATAATTAAAAAATAAATGTTTTTCTTCATTATAAGGTTATGTTATCTTTTATCTTTTCAAATAATGCATCACCTATACCAGATACGTTTTTTATGTCTTCAAGTGCATTAAATAAACCATTTTCATTTCTATAACTAACTATTTTTTCAGCCTTAGCCTCACCTATTCCAGATAAAGTCATAAGCTCTTCTTTACTTGCCGTATTAATTGATACTTTCCCATTAGTCTCTTTATTTGACGACGTTTTATCACTAGATTTAGTAGTGCTTTTTTTAATGCACCCATCATTATTAGTATCAGGACATACGCATTCGTTTGAGGCACACTCTATTTTGCCAGATGAAGTTTTTTTATAATTTGCTATTTCGTTTTTTGTATAAATTACTATGTACATCTCATCAGTTAACTTCTTACTTAAATTAATATTTATAGTATTTGCGTTATCCGCTAATCCACCAGCCATGTTAATAGCATCAATTATTCTTTTTCCATCATTAAGTTCATAAACACCAGGCATATTAACCGCACCTTTAACGTCAACAAAAACAGTCTTTTCTTTATCGTCAGTCTTACTTTCCTTTACTTTTTCTGCCTTGGTAATTGATAGTTTTTTAACGCTATTAGTATTAACCTCTTTTTTATCCTTTGTATATGCATAGATAAACGTAAAGGCTATTATGCATGCAAAAAACGTTATAATATACTTTAGGTATTTTTTTATTAGATAAATCATTTTTTCTCTCCTTTCTTTTTTTATTCAAATACCATTTACATAATTAATTTAATTATGTATAATTTGATTAGTGAAAGAACCTAACAATAA
>FR881445.1 GCA_000434835.1 Clostridium sp. CAG:594 | reverse complement strand
TACAAAAAAACGACATATTTTGTCGTTTTTTTACTCTCCATCCATAATATCTTCTACCTTTGATATTGCATCATATAAAGATATTTCTTCAAACTCATCTTTTTTTCTTTGCTTTATTTCTACTATTTGATCATTTATTTTATTTCCTACCGTAATTCTAATTGGAATACCAATTAAGTCCATGTCGTTAAACTTAACTCCAACCCTTTCTTCTCTATCATCTAATATTGTTGAAACGCCTTGTTTTCGTAAGTTTTCATACAAATATAATGCAGCATCCATTTGAGCATCATCTTCAGTGTTAACAACTACTATAGCTACCTTAAATGGTGCTATTTCAAGTGGCCAAATAATTCCCTTTTCATCGTTATTTTGCTCTACAACAGATGCCATACATCTTCCAATTCCAATACCATAACATCCCATCCAAACAGGTGTATTTTCATTATCTTTGTTTAAGTATGTCAATCCCAAACTTTCAGAGTATTTAGTTCCTAGCTTAAATGTGTTACCTATTTCTATACCGTTTTTAAAAGTAAGAGGCTTACCACACTTAGGGCAACAATCATTTTCAGTAATTGATCTTATATCTTCTATCATTAAGTAATTGAAGTCTTCTAAGTTGACGTTTTTATAATGATAGTCAGTTTTATTAGCTCCCACTATAAAGTTTTTTAATTCTGCAACCTCTTTGTCCATAATGACCGGAATAGAAAGTCCAATAGGACCTGCAAAACCTAACTTAGCTCCAGTTACTTCTTCTACTTCCTCTTTTGACGCTAAAGAAAGATCATTTACTTTCAAAGCTTTCTTTAATTTAGCTTCATTAACTTCCATATCACCTTTAACTAGTGCCGCATAAAATTTGTCATCCGCTTTATATATAAGTGTCTTAACAAACATACTAGGATCTTCCTCTAAAAACTTAGATACCTCATCTATTGTTCCTGCATCTGGCGTTTTAACGAGCTCTCTTATCTTTATATCATCGTCACTTTTCTTAGTTAATAAAGTGCATTTTGCAACATCACTATTAGCTGCATAACCACAACTATCACATATAACTAATTTATCTTCACCAATAGGAGTAATTGCTTGAAATTCCTCAGATAATAAACCTCCCATTGCACCAGTATCAGATTTTACTATCTTATAATTAATCCCTAGTCTTGTAAAAATCTTTTTATACGCATTATACATATTATTATAAGAATCATTAAGCCCCTTTTCATCCATATCAAAAGAATATGCATCTTTCATTAAAAACTCTCTTACCCTTATAAGGCCATACCTACTTCTCGGTTCATCTCTAAATTTATCTTGAATCTGATAAATACTAAATGGTAAGTCTTTATATGATTTAACTTTAGCTTGCGCTGCTATCGTAAATAATTCTTCATGAGTAGGTGCTAAAACGTATGGCTTATCAAATCTATCTTTTAAAGAGAACATATCACTACCAAAAGCATCACGTCTTTTAGATAACACATAAACTTCTTCATTTATTAAAGCTGGCATTAAAAGTTCTCCAGCATTAACATTTTCCATTTCTTCTCTTATTATTTTTTCTATGTTTTTCATTACTTTATATCCTAGTGGTAAATACATATAAACACCACTAGAAGTTTTCTTTATCATTCCACTTCTAGTTAATAAATTACCACTTACGGATTCTTCATCTTTTGCATTTTCTCTTAACGTATAAAAATAACTACTTTTTAATTTCATAATAACTCCCATCTTTCAAAATAAAGTATATAATAAATAAAATATTTATGCAAGAAAAAAGGTTCTATTTTCTAGAACCCATTTTATATGATTTTCCTTCTTTTTCTTTTGCATCTTGATATCTTAGAAAAGT
>FR881444.1 GCA_000434835.1 Clostridium sp. CAG:594 | reverse complement strand
AACTAAAATATCTACATATCCCATATTTATTATCTCCTTTACTATTTTTATTATATAATATTTTCACTTAAAAATATACAAACTTTATTTTATATTTACATTATAATGTATAGTCTGTTTTAAATAAATAGATTTTATGCTAAAATATATTAAAAGGACGTGAAATAAATGGTAGTTGTATATAAAATAAGCGATAATACAAAAGAGAAAATGATAGAATATTATGAAGATAAGAAAAGAGAAAAAACTCCTCCTTACGCTGTATTTCAGGCCGAAGAAGCAGGTACTATTATAACTTTATATGAATCTGGAAAGGTAATGTTTCAAGGAATAAGTGCCGATATTGATGCTAATATGTGGAGAGATATGGAAGCTCATTTAAATAATGGTAAGATGCCTGAAGAAAAAAAGAAAAAGGAAAAAGAAAAAAAGGATGAAAAAGAACTTTTTGAAGAAAGAAAAAAATATTACTACATAAACTCTATTGGTTCTGATGAAGTTGGAACCGGTGACTTTTTTGGACCAGTTGTTGTAACAGCATCATATGTATCTAAAGATAACATTCCTTTTTTAGAAGAACTAGGAGTTAGAGATTCTAAAAAGTTAACGGATCAAAAAATACTTGAGGTTGTACCAAAGATAATTAAAAAAATTCCGTATGAAACAGTTATTTATACTAATACTGATTATAATAATCATCCAGAATACAACATGAATAAGGTAAAAGCAATACTTCATAATAAGGCTATATTAAGGCTTATGAAAAAAAATAACTTTAACTATGATAAAGTTGTAATTGACCAGTTCTGTTATCCAAGAAATTATTTTGGTTATTTAAAAGAATCAAGTAATGTATTTAGAAAGATAGACTTTACTACAAAAGCTGAAGATAAATGTCTATCAGTTGCTTGTGGTTCTTTAATAAGTAGATATGTATTTATTAAAGAAATGGATAAAATATCAAAAATGTTAGGTGTCCCTGTTCCTAAAGGAGCTGGAATAAAGGTTGACGAATTTGGAAAAGAAATAGTTAAAAAATATGGTAAGGATATACTTAAAAAGACAGCTAAATTAAACTTTAAAAACACTGATAAAATACTAAAAGACTGATTTTTTAAATCAGTCTTTTATAATTATCTTATTTTATCCGTGATTCGTTTTAGTCCATTTAACCTCTTTAGAAGTAAGTGCTTTAATAGCACAAGGAACGTAACTAATCATAAATATAGGATTATAAAATAGCACCTTTATTTTACTTTTTAAACTTAAATCGATTTTACTTTTTTCCAATAAAATAATAACAACAGTCATAATAAATAAAACAAAATATATAATAAGCATAAATATTAATAATTCTAAAGCATATTTTTTCCATAATAT
>FR881443.1 GCA_000434835.1 Clostridium sp. CAG:594 | reverse complement strand
AATTATGTAATTAAAATGTAAACTTGACAACAATGATTGTGAGTGAGTATAATATTTAAGTAATATACTATGATAATAATACGGAGAGTTAACGATATGAAAAAGAAAAATGGATTTACACTAATAGAGTTATTGGTCGTAATAGCACTTATGCTATCAATATTAGGAATAGCAGTAGTAAGTTTAATAAATACAAGTAATAAGAAAAAGAAAGAGTCATGGGAGCAAGTAAAAGGACAAATAGAGACAGCTGCAGTAGAATATTTTACAGCAAATGAATATTTGTTTGAAGGATTACAAAATGGTTCAATTGGCACGATATCAGTTGGAAAATTAGTAAATGAGGATTATTTAAATAAGGTAACAAATCCGGATACAGGAAAATCAGTATCGATGTGTGCATTGGTAAATATAAAAAAGGATGGAGAAAAATATAATGCAACGTTTGATAATACCTCAACAGAAAACCAAGTAACGAAGTGTGAAAGTAATAATATTATAACCGTATCAGAACCAGGAGCACCAGAGTTTGAAATAAAAGATGTATGTGAAAATAAAAATGGAAGTAATGAAAAACAAAATGGATATTGTTATAGTGAAACATTTAGTGTAGATAATAGTAAAGAAAAATATAAACCACATGGAAAAATAATATCAAAGAAATATTGCGTTGGAAAAGGAACATCATGTAATACTGATACTGAATTTACAGATTCATTTGACGGAGCAGCTGAAACGGTAAATAATGGAGTAGTAGGAATTACGTTAATAAATCAATCAGGCGCAAAAACAACAAAATATAAAGATTATAAAATAGATAGAACAGCGCCAAAA